>CAJXVA010000112.1 GCA_913061055.1 uncultured Pseudomonadota bacterium | reverse complement strand
TCGCTTCGACATGGGATGACTCGCTGCCCAAATCGGAAATCATTTTCCGATTTGGGCGGCTTGCCGCAGCCGGGCCGCGTCTCCTCCGAAGGCTGCGGGCCGTCGCTAGGGAGCCTGTTCGAAGGACAGCGCGACGGCGTCGCCACCTTGACAGCAGATCGGGCCACAGCCGGGCCCGTTGGGTTGCGAGGTCGCGTACTGCACGGTGAGCGCCTGATCGACGAGCGGGACACCGTTGTGCTCCAGGCGCAGATGGACGTCCTGCGGAAGTTCAGGGATCGAGATACCGCCGAAAGCATGTTGGGCAGGGTCGAGCGCGCATCCACTCTCGTTGATGGAGACGCCTTCGCCGTCACACGTCATGCTCGCGCTCGTGCAGGGTTGTAGCGGGAGGCTCCCGGTACACGTCACGGTTCGGCCATCGAGTTCCAACACGTATCGATAGTCCCCGGCCGGCCAGGCCTCGTAGGGCGTGATGTCGATCTGGTAGCCGTCGTAGCACCCAATCTCGGTGCACTCGGTCGCGCCGCTGGGCGAGAGCGAAGGCGCGTCTGGACACGCCTGCGCAATCACGGGGTCAGTCGCGGTCGGCCCGGGGCTGGGGGACGCGTCCTTTGCACCGGCGCAGGCACCGACGAGGGCAAGGATGGAGGCAAGCAAAGCCAAACTACAGCGCATGCGGTCCGGAACGTCCGCCACGCCCGCAGGCTTTCACGTTTCTTGACGAGTAAAGGCCTGAGCTTGCGGCTGGGGAGACGACGCTGGTGGTCGGAACTTCCCAATTCCGTGGGTTCGCGTCTGGATAGGGACCCCACGGGTCGCGAAGCTGCCGAAAAGGGGAAGTTGCGAGGGGTGGAGGCGGGCTGGGGAGCGACGCAGTGGCCCGCAGGCCGAGTCCGCGGGTCGAGTACCATCGCGGGCGTGGGGGATTGTCCAAGCGAGGAGCTGCTTGCGCAGTTCGTGGGGCGGGAACTTGCCGAGGCTCGTCGCGGGGTGATCGAGTCCCACGTCGAAGGCTGCCCGCGCTGCGAGAACACGCTGTTGCACCTCATCAGCGTCTTCCCCGGGCAAGAAGACTCGCTTCCCGTCTCGGCCGAGGACCGCGTCTTGCCGCGGCCGGGTGACACCGTCGGCCGCTACGAGATCCAGGAATGGGTTGGGGCCGGGGCGATGGGCACGGTGTTCGCCGCATTGGATCCGGAGCTCAAGCGCCGGGTCGCGTTGAAGGTGTTGCCCGCGAAACCCGGATTGGGCGGGGATGCCGACCGTGCTCGATTTGTGAGTGAGGCCCAGGCGATGGCGAGCGTTCGCCACCCCAATGTCATCTCCGTGCACGACGTCGGAGTCCACGACGACTTCGCCTTCTTTGCGATGGAGCTGGTCGAAGGTCGCACGCTACGAGAATGGCTGGCCGAGCAGCGCTCCGTCGCCGAGGTGCTCGAGGTCTTTGTCGGGGCAGGCCGCGGACTCGCAGCGGCGCACGCCCGTGGACTCGTCCACCGGGACTTCAAGCCGGACAATGTCTTGGTCGGGGACGACGGTCGGGTTCAAGTCATCGACTTCGGTCTGGCTCGGTTCACCGAGCTGTTCGTGTCCGTGGACCAGGTGGAGGACGTGGATGCACTGTCACGCACGCAGACCGGCGCCTTGCTCGGAACACCGGCGTACATGGCACCCGAGCAGCTCGCCGGCCTCTCCTGCGACTCCCGCTCCGACCAGTTCGCGTTCTGCGTGGCGGTCTACGAGGGCCTCTGCGGTGCCCGCCCTTACGCGGCCCGGTCGATCGCCGAGCTGCAGAGGACGGTCGCTCGCTCGCCACCGCCGTGGACGAGGGGGAGCACCGCCACCGCCCTCGGACGGATCCCACGGTCGGTTCGGGCTGCCGTCGAACGCGGCTTGAGCAGAAGTCCGGCCCAGCGGTTCGACTCGGTCGAGACACTCGTCGCGCGTCTCGAGCCTCGGTCTTCGGGCGCTCGCAGGGGCCTCCTGGGTCTCGTCGTTGGAGGAATCGGAGTCGTGGCCGCGACCCAGCTGTGGCAGACGCCGGCGGGCTCGACCTGCCCTGATAGCGCTGCCCGCCTTCTTGGAGTCTGGGACGCCAAGGTCCACGCGGCTTTCGTCGCGTCTGTGGCGACCGATGACCCCGCCGCCCGATGGTTGGCGAGCGAACTCGACACATACGCTGAGCAGTGGGTCGATGCGCACGCCGAGGCCTGCGCTGCCACGGTGGTCCGCGGCGAAGCATCGCGAGCCACGATGGAGCGAAGCATGGCGTGCCTGAGCCGGGATCGGAATCGTCTCGAGACGATGGTGCAGGTCATCTCGGAGGACCCCTCTCGGGCGGTTCGCAACGCTCCGGAGCTCGTGGAAACACTGCCCTCTCCGCGGGCGTGCACCGAACTCGACCCGGAGACTTTGGATGTGTTGCCCGAGCCCGATGCAACCCGAGACGCGATCGTTTCGGTCTTTGACCGGGTCCGAGCGCTTCTGGCTGCCGGTGACGATGCGCAGGCTTTGGTCGCCCTCGACTCGGAGCGGCCGCGAGTGGAGGAGTTCGGGGAGCCGCATCTCGATGGCGAGTACAAAGCACTGCGCGCACAGGCGTTGTTCGGTCTCGGACGACGGGAAGAGGCCTCCGGCGGAATGGCCGTCGCCCTGCAGGCGGCGTTGACCAACCGGGACTTCACCCTCGCCGCCGAGGTCGCGGCCTCGCTCGGTTGCGTCAACTCGGACCTTGGCCGTCTCGAGGTCGGAACGGCCCACGTCACCACCGCGATCGGCCTGATGGAGGCCTACCCGGAGATGACCATCGACGGCCGTTCGTTGACCTGCATCGGGCGGCTCGCTCACGTCCGCAGCGACTACGTCAACGCGGAGCGCTGGCTTCGACGAGCCGTCACCCTCGCCGAGCAACGGTTCGGGACCGAGCACCTCGCCACCGCGCGCGCCAGGTCAGCGCTGGCCCGCACCGTCGAAGTGCAGGGAAACGCGACGGAGGCCGCCGGCATGCAGCGTGAAGCGCTTGCATCGGCCGAAGCCGCCCTGGGTGCTGCCCACCCCTGGACGGCCCAGATCCGCGCCCGTTTGGTGTCGACCTTGCTGACGCTGCAGGAGTTCGAGGAAGCCGAAGCCCAGGCGGAGCGCGCCGTCGCGGACTGGGACCGGGCTCTCGACGCGCCCACCGCCGTTGCGGCCAGCGCGAAGATCACGCTGGGCCATGCCTACTTCATGCAGCGAAAGTTCGCGAAGGCTCGAAGCGCCTACGAACAAGGTCTTGCCGAACTCCGCGAGACCATCGGACCGAGGTCACCGGTGCTGTTCAGCGCAGAGGCGACCTACGCCGGGCTGTTGCAGGTCATCGAGGAGGAGGACCAGGCGAAGGCGCTGTACGACTCCTTGTTGCCTCGCATGAAACAGGTCATGGGCTTCGACCACGCCAGTGTGCTGCAGGTCGAGCTCAACGCACTTCGTCTCGACCAGAAGACGGGATCCATGGCCGAGACGATCGCTCCTCTTCGCCGGATCGTCACCGACTGCACGGGCTCCACCTCCATCCCAGCCCGTCGTTGCGTGACCGCGTGTCGAATGTTGGGGTTGGCGTTGCTGGAGGTTGATCGCGACTGGGAGGGGGCCGAGGAGGCCCGCGTGGAGGGGGAGCGGCATCTCGCCCGGCTCAAGCCTCCCCCGGCCGACGTGGAGGCGAGCTACGAGAAGTTTCGGGCCAAGGTCGAGCAGATGCGCCTCGAAGCGGGCTGACGTCCGACCCCAGGTCGTCATCGACGAGGCTCGAGTCTCCATCGGCTCACTCCGGCCGCGACGGAGTCACCGTAACCGGGACTCCCGAGAACGCTGCGACGCCGCTGAGGCCGTCCGTGCGTTGGTCGTCGGTGAGGTCGTTGATGCTGACTCCGGCGCGTTCGGTCGCCACGCGCAGGCGAGTGCCGGGGCGGTGATGGCCGAAGCCGTGGGGCAGGCTGACCACGCCGAGCATGAGCTCGTCGCCGAGCTCGACGGGTGCGGTGATGGTGCCGACTCGCGAGGTAATCTCGACGTCTTGGCCGTCTCGAATTCCCAGCCGCTTCGCGTCGTCGGCATGCATTCTGAGGGTGCACCGAGGCTTGCCCGAGGCCAGCTTGGGCACGTTGTGCATCCACGAGTTGTTGCTGCGTAGCTGTCGGCGTCCGATGAGCTGTAGCTGGTGATTCGTGAGGTCGTGCTCGCTGGCTTCGAGGCGGGCCAGGTCCTCGAGCATGGGCTCCGGAGCGAGATCGATATGGGGCGTCGCGCCGCCGCGACGGGCAGGGAGCCGGGCGGGCATGCACGGCTGCAGCGGTCCCAGGTCCACCCCGTGCGGCTCTCGTCTGAGCCGGGACATCGACAGGCCGCGCAGCCCCTTCCGAAGTCCACCGCCGAAGCCCCGCGGTCCCACGCGAAACCCAAACTCTACGATCGCCTCCGGTCCGAGGCGTTCTCGAGCCCACACGGCCGCCTGAGCGCGCCGCGGAGCGCCTCTCGCCTCGAGCAGGCGTCGCTCGATGCCGGCAATGATCTGGTGGTCGTGGCGCTGATCCTGCCTGATGTCGAATGCTGGCGGGCTGTACTTGGCGGTGTTCCGAACTGCAAGGGCATGGAACACGACATCAAAGTGGCTGTGCTCGAGCGGTCCGGACGGAGGCAAGATCAAGTCCGCGTGCCGCGTGGTTTCGTTGATGTAGAAGTCGACCGACAGCATGAACTCGAGGCCTTCGAGCGCCGTTTCGAGACGTCGGCCGTTGGGCGTCGAGAGCACTGGGTTGCCGGCGATGGTCACGAACCCGCGGATCGGGTCCTCGTCGTCCCGCTCGAGATCCTCGGCCAATGTAGCCACCGGAAGCTCCCCGCCAAACTCGGGCAGGCCCCGGACCTTGGAGTGCCAGCGTCCGAAACTGCCGCCCCCGATTCCCAGGGCCTTTGCGCTGCCGACGATGTCGAACGCCGGGGTTGCGAACATGGATCCGCCTTCCGTGTCGAAGTTGCCCGTCAACAGGTTGAAACAGTTGACCAGCCAGTGGCACAGCCCCCAGAACGGGTGCATGGAGACCCCAACCCGCGCGTAGAGCACGGCCCGAGGGGCGGCCATGAAGTCCTCGACCAAGCGACGAATTGCCGGCGCGTCGATTCCGGTCGGACCCGCCGCACGCTCTGGACTGAACGGCTCGACCGCCGCGCGTAGCGGACCCATGTTTTTCAGCACCGCCTCCAAGTGCCGCAACTCGACGCGGTCCTGTTCGAAAACCACGTGAAGCATCGAGAGCAGGAGCCACGCATCGGACCCGGGGCGAACGAAGAGATGCCGATCTGCCAGCTCTGCGGTCTCGGTCCGGCGTGGGTCGATGACCGTGACGCGGCCCCCGCGGTCTTGAATGTCCTTCAGCCTGCGCTTGATGTCCGGTGAGGACATGATGCTGCCATTCGAGACCAACGGGTTCGCACCGAGGATCACCATGTGGTCGGTGCGATCGATATCCGGGACCGGCAGCAATAGCTGGTGGCCGAACATGAGGTAGGCCGCAAGCATCTGCGGCAGCTGGTCGACGGAGGTCGCCGAGTACCGATATCGAGAGCCGAGCGTTCGAAGTAGCGACGGCGCGTACAAGACCGTGCCGAGGTTGTGAACGGCAGGGTTGCCGATGTACGCAGCGACGGCATGGCGCCCGTGTTTTTCCTGGACCGCGTGAAGCCGGGTTGCCGCCTCATCGAGCGCCTCATCCCATCCGATGCTCTTCCAGCCGGTCGCGGTCTTGCGTTGCGGCTGCCGAAGCCTGTCCGGGTCTTCATGGAGGCCGACCAGCGCGGGCCCCTTGGGGCAGATGTGTCCGCGGCTGAGCGGATCGTCGGGGTCGCCCTTCACCGAGACCACACGCTCGCCTTCAATCTCGAGCTGGAGACCGCACATCGCTTCGCAGAGGGTGCAGGTCCGAAAGTGCGTTCGAGCCACCATTGCGCGGAAGCTTACGCCAGACTTGTGAGCCCTTCCGGGTCCAGCCCACGATGAGCCGTCGAGTGCCCCGCCTTTCGGGGGCTACGGCGTGTGTTCCACGATCGTCGCGACCTGGTCGGTCCGCGCGGGCGCTGGGTGCTCAGTCATCGCTGGTCGCCCCGATGTGGGGCGGCGCAGAGCTACACAGCCTCAGTCTCGGGCTCAAAAAATGCCGCGGTTGGTCGATGATCTACGCATGCATCCGGGGCCCCAATACCGTGGTTCCCTTTGCAAGATGATCGTAGCCGCCGTCCGGGAGCTTCCCAACGCGGAGAAGATCCTCGCCCGGGTCCCACCCGAGTCGTTGGCCACGCTGGAGGATTGTTACGGTTCGAGCTGGGTGCCCGCCCGGCCCTACGACGATGTGGCCGAGGCATTGCTCGCCGAGGTCGGACTGGCGGGCATTTGCCGCTTCTTCGAGGGCCAAGCCACCAGCTGGTCCGAGTCGAAGCTGCTCGGACCGATCTTCAAAGCGGGACAACGGATCTTCGGTCTGACACCCGCCGGTCAGCTCAAGTGGCTGGGTCACGGATGGCGCGTGACAACCCGAGGCATGGGGGAACTCTGCACCCGCGAGTGGGAGGATGGACTCGAGGTCGAGGTCACAGGGCTCCCGCCAAGCCACCGGATTCCGAGGATGGTCGCCTCTACCGAAGGCTCGATTCGGGGGCTCGTACTCGGATACGATGCGATCCCATTGATCGAGACCGACAGCTCCGAGCTTGCGCAGGGGCGCATCGTGTACCGGGTGCGATGGACGATGGATTGATCCGGAAACTGGTCAGCTCCCGCTGGATTCGGACTCGCCTGTACAGGGGGGCGACTCAGGACTCTTCGCAGCATCCGTCCACACCCGCGGGCACGCAGACCGAGTACAGGACCTCGTCGACGGCTTCGGCGAGGTCCGGGTAGCCTCCGACGCTGACGGGGTACATGAAAACGAAGCCAATCGTGAACTCACCGTACTCGCGAAGCTGCATCTCGACCGAGGCTTTCCCCGCGTAGTCTGAATAGCCGATGTCGAACGAAACCCTCGTCTGCCGCCAAGGACCACCGAGCTTTTGCGAAACCTGGGCGTCCGTTCCTCCCGCGGCTTCAGCGACGGCCGCAGCATTGTCGATGAAGAACGCTTCGGTCTCCGCGATGGAGTCTTCCAGAACGTAGGCACGCGTCCACAAAGCGAAGAAGTTGCCGGAGACCGGCCACGAGTTGTCCCCGAAATGTGCGCCGCACCGGTCGAACGGGAGGAGGGCATTGATGACGGCCGTGTACTCGGTCGTCCATTCGCCGGCGCCGTTCTCGGCGGCAATGAGCTCCTCCTCGCTCAACAGGAACGTGGAGTTCGCGTTCTCTTGGACGACCGTCGGGACAGTGAAGCGGACGCCGGAGGGCCGCAGCTCGATGTGTGTCCCGTCCTCTATGAGGGCCGCACTGGGTTTCTCGGTGCCTTCGATCGTGCACGATGGCGGAGGAGGAGACCCGAGATCGGTGGGCTGCGGGACAGGAGCGACGCCCCCTGACGAGGTTGAACTGCGCGAGGTTTCGGGCTCGCTTGGGCTCGTACTGCTGCTCGTGGGGGTCGGTTCCAGCTCGCCGGGTTCGTCGATTGCCGGACCGCAAGCAACGACGCCTGTGGCGAACACAAGTGCGCGGTGCCAGGTCGCCATGCCCACCGCGGAGTCTAGCAGGGCCCGATAACCGTACCGATCTTGGACGCCTGCCTGCGCGCTCGGGCGCTGTGGCCCGCTCGGGTCCGGTGATCCTGCGCCGCGCGCTCACCTGCGTCCCGAAGGCGGCCGCCCGCGCCCTAGATCTGGACACTCGCCGCACCGATCGCACTGGCCCTTACGTATCGGCCGACCAATAGAAGAGTTTAGTGGCGACTCAAGAAGGCAGCGCGGGCGGGCGCAACGTGGGAGACGCGATCGGAGCGGTGCTCATGGTCGGCGTCCTTGCGCTGGCGGTGCTTCCGCTGCCTCCGGCGCTGCTCGACCTGCTGATGTCGGCGAGCCTTTGCATCTCGCTGCTCATCTTCTTGGTGGCGATGTATGTCGAGAAGCCACTCGACTTCTCGTCGTTTCCGTCGCTGCTCGTTTTGGTCACGCTGTTTCGGCTGAGCCTCAACGTCGCCTCGACCCGCAACATCCTTCTTCATGGGGGCGAGGGCCTGGACGCCGCTGGCCAGGTCATCGCGGCGTTCGGCGAGTTCGTCGTCGGCGGCAACTTTGTCGTTGGCGCGGTCGTGTTCCTCATCTGGGTCTTGGTGAACTTCATCGTGATCACCAAAGGCGCCGACCGTATCTCCGAGGTCGGCGCTCGATTCACGTTGGACTCGTTGCCGGGTAAGCAGATGGCGATCGACTCCGACCTGGTCGCCGGTCTCATCGACGAGAAGACGGCGCGGAGGCGTCGAGAAGAGGTCCAGGCTCACGCGGAGTTCCACGGGGCGATGGACGGTGCTTCCAAGTTCGTTCGCGGAGATGCGATCGCCGGGCTGATCATCGTGGCGATCAACCTCATCGCGGGCGTCATCGTTGGCGTGATGCAGCACGGCCTGTCCCCGCTGGAGTCGGCGGAGACCTACAGCATCTTGTCCATCGGCGACGGGCTCGTCTCACAGCTTCCGGCTCTGCTCGTTTCGACGGGTGCCGCTCTGTTGGTGACGCGCGACAGCAATGCGACGGGCGGGATGATGTCGTCGCTCACCGGGCAGCTCATCATGCGCCCCAAAGCTGCCTGGGCCACGGGAGCCGTTCTCGGACTCCTCGGTGTCGTCCCCGGCATGCCCCACTTCCCGCTCCTCGCAGTGGCCGGGGTCGCTTGCGGCATGGGCTACTTCGGAGACAAGCGCGTCAAAGAAGCCGCCGCTCCGACGCGTTCGCGGGCCGTCGATGCCAAGCAGAAAGCCGCGCTCGAACGAAAGCGTCTGCTGGACCCCGAGGCGCAGAAGCAAGAGATCGCCGACGTGCTTCCCGTCGACCTGGTGTCGATGGAGCTCGGGCTCCAACTGCTTCCCCTCGCCGACCTGAGCCGCGACGGCGAGCTTCTGGGGCGCATCGCCGGCGTACGCAAGCAGATGGCGAAGGAGCTTGGGTTCATTGTCCCGCCGGTCTCGATTCGAGACGACGTGGGCGCCAAACCCTCGAGCTACAAGCTGCTCATCTCCGGCGTGAAGGTTGCCGAAGGGGAGATTCGTGTTGGGCGGATGCTTGCCATCGACCCCTCGGGTCAGGCCACGGCGAACCTCCCTGGTGCGATGGTGCGCGAGCCGACCTTTGGCCTCCCCGCCAAGTGGATCGCACCGGGTCAGCGCAGCACCGCAGAGACGGCAGGCTGCACGGTTGTGGACGCTTCGTCGGTCATCGCCACGCACCTCACCGAGGTCGTGCGACAGCACGCGGCAGAACTTCTTGGAAGAAAAGAGGCTCAAGAGCTTGTGGATCTGGCCGGACAACGCAACGCAAAGGTTGTGGAGGAACTCATCCCGCACTTGCTGTCGCTGGGACAGGTGATTCAGGTGCTCCGTTCGCTCCTCGCCGAAGGTGTGTCCCTTCGAGACACGCGCTCCATTCTCGAGACGCTCGCGGACAATGCGGCGCAAACCAAGGATGTTCACGAACTCACCGAGCTGGTCCGGCAGCGCCTCTCGCGGCGCATCACCGAGCAGTTCGTCGATGGCCAAGGTCGGCTGCGAGCGATGGTGCTCGAGCCCAAGGCCGAAGAGCTGCTTCGCCGGGGTCCCCGCGGCGGCGATGCCTCGGGCCTGACCAAGCTCACCCAGACGCTGGGCGATGCGGCAGAGCTCGCAGCCCAGCGCGACGAGCCCCCGCTTCTCATCGTCGCCCCGGACGTTCGCCGAACGGCATCCGCCATCGCGCAGCGTCACATCCGCGGTCTTCGAGTCATCAGTTACCGAGAGGTTGACCCCTCGGTTCCTCTCTCCGCGACCCGCATCATCGACACTGACGGTGTTCGCATGCCGGAGGCCGCATGAAGCTTCGGAAGTTCAAGGCGGAGTCGATGCGCGAAGCTCTCGCGCGGGTGAAGAAGGAGCTCGGACCCGATGCTCTGATCATCGCGACCAAGCCGGTCAAAGGTCCGGGCGGAAAGCGGATGTTGGCGGTCACGGCGGCTGTCGACGAGGGGGAGGGCAAGTCCGCTACGGACGACCGTTCGTCCACCGAAGCCAAGTTGTCGGCGCGGGCTGACTCGGCGGCGGAGCTGGCCGAAGCGATGCTCCCGCTTCGCTCCGAACTGCGCGCGCTGAGGAGTCTGGTCCGCAACACGCGGCCGACGAAGAACGTCAACAACAAGGCGTTGCTCGAAGAAGTGGCCGAGCTCAAGCGGATGGTCACCTCGATGTCTCGTCGGCCCAAGGTCGACCTCGAAGCCCTCGAAGAGGCGAGCACCGGCCGAACGATCGCTCGTAAAGCCGAGGGACGGGTACGCGTCCTCATCGGCCCGACCGGCGTGGGCAAGACCACCACCATCGCGAAGATCGCCGCGAACGCGGCATTGTTGGAGCGCAAGCGCGTTCACATCATCTCCCTGGACAACCATCGCGTCGGCGCCCCGGCGCAAATCAAGGCCTTCGCCCAGATGATGGGTGTTCCGGTCACGCTGGTCCGTCACGCACCGACCGAGCTGCCAGCAGCGCTCGAGCAGTCGGCCAATGCCGAGCTCGTGCTGGTCGACACCGCCGGGCGCAGTCTTCGAGATCTCCGTGCACCTCGCATGCTCGAGCAGCTGATCAACCGGTTGCCCAAGCCCGAGATTCACCTCGCGATGGCGGCGGGCACCAGCGCCTTCGACATCGACACCATCATCGCTCGCTACGCGCCGATCGGCGTCTCTCGCTTGCTCTTCACGAAGGTCGACGAAACCGCCGATCTCCGTGAACTCGTCCTCACTCCCGCGCGCCACAACATCCCGGTTGGTTACGTGACGCGCGGCCAGAAAGTCCCGGAAGACATTCAAGTCGCAACCCGAAAACTCCTCATGTCGATGGCAATTGAAGGTCAAGAATTCATGGAGGTCGCGTGAACACGATGGCTGACGTCATTTCACTCGATCGCTTCCGTACGGCGCAACGCCGTGGCAAGCCGCAACCGGGGACGACGATCGCGTTCACCGGTGGAAAGGGCGGCGTTGGTAAGAGCTTCGTCTCGGCCAACGCCTCCGTCTGGATGGCGAAGAACGAGCTCCGCACGCTGACGGTCGACGGCGACTTCAGCATGGCCGATCTCAACTTGCTGTTCGGCCTCGCTCCAGAGCGCAGCGTGCTGGATGTCCTGCGCGGCATGCCGGTCGAAAACGTTCTCGAGCGTGCGCATGGTGTCGACCTGCTTCCGGGGCTCAACGGCAACTCGATGCTCGCGAACCTGGACCCCGCTCAGGCCGCATCCATCTACGTGGAGATCGAGACGCTCCGCGATGCGTACGAGGCGACGGTCATCGACGCGCCCACGGGACTGTCCGATGTTGGCATCGAGATGTGCGCCTTGGCCAGTCATGTGGTGTTGGTGCTCTCGCCGGAGCCGACGTCGCTCGCGGATGCCTACGCGTGTCTGAAAGCGCTGACCGCCAGGGTGGGTCTGGACCGGGCATTTGTGGTGGTGAACCGGGTCGACAGCGCCTCGGATGCCCATGACGCGTTCACTCGGCTCGAGGCACTCGTGTCGCGGTTTTTGGGCGTGGAGCTCTGCGAGCTGCCGTACATCCCCGCGGACGCTCGGGCCGCAACGGCTTGTGCGTTGGGCAGCCCGGTGTTGCTGCAATACCCGGACGCTCCCTCCTCCCGCGCCTTGGTCTCGATGTTGACGGCGGTGTCGTCGATGGCCCCTTCAACCTTCACCCACGACGCGTTCGTGATCCCGGGGCCGGAAGACTTCACCCGACCCGAGGCCATGGAGGACGTGAGATGACAGGCTACGGGCATCTGGGACGGACCGGCTCTCGCCGGAGCCTCCGCGACCAACTGGTCGTGGAGCATGCCCCCATCGCGCGCCGCATTGCGTTGCGTATGGCTCGGCGGCTGCCTGACCCGGTGCTCGTAGATGATGTCGTTGCAGCCGCGTACTTGGGCCTGACTCAGGCCGCGGAGCGCTACGACGCCAAACGCGGGGAGCCCTTCTTGGGGTTCGCCGAGCAACGGATTCGCGGAGCGGTCTACGACGAGCTTCGTCGCGCTGACATCCTGCCTCGCCGACAGCGGCAGAAGGCGAAGCGCGTCCAAGACACGATGCGTCGCCTCGAGCAAAAGCTCGGCCGCGCTGCGGATGACCAAGAGGTCGCGACCGACCTCGGCGTTTCGGTGTCGGAATATCGCAAAGACCTCGAGCAGCTCACGCACGTCGCGGTCGTGGAGTTTCAGGAGCACCCAGCCTCTGCGGCTGACTCTCCGGTCACGATGACGGAGCGCCGCGATCTGCTGGCGAAGGTCATGAAGGCGCTTCACCTGCTGCCGACTCGGGATGCCCAGCTGTTGTCGCTTTACTACATCGAAGAGCTCACCTACGCCGAACTCGGGGAGATCTTCAGCATCTCCGTCGGTCGGGTGAGCCAGCTTCACGCTCGAGCGATCACTCGGTTGCGGACGAAGTTGGAAGAGCCAGCCCAGATCACGGAGCAAGCAGCATGAGTGACGGACTCTACGTCGCGATGTCGGGTGCGGTCGCGCAAGAGCGCGCCATGGACGTCACCGCGAACAACGTTGCCAACGGCAACACCCTTGGGTTTCGCGCCGAGCGGGTCACGTTCGCTGAAGTTCTCGGGGACCAAGGCAACCTGTCGTTTGTGTCCGCCGAAGAAGCGGCAGTCGACACGAGCAAAGGCGAGCTGAGGACCACCGGAAATCCGCTCGACGTCGCGGTTGACGGGGACGGATGGTTCGCAATGGAAACCCCTGACGGCCCGCGTTACACGCGTTCTGGCGCATTTCGCATTGGCCCCGGCGGGGAGCTCATGGACGAGCGCGGTAACGGTGTGCTCGACGTCGGCAACAAGCCGATGTTGATCCCTGCAGACGCCAAGGATGTCACGGTGGACCCCGCGGGCCAGGTGCTCGCAGATGGTGTCCCTTTGGGGCAGATCCAGATCGTCTCCCTCAACGACGGCAAGCTTCGCAACGAGGGCGGAAACCTCTACTCCGCTCCCGGCGGAGTCAAGCCGGTCGAAAATGCATCGGTGGTCTCCGGCCACCTCGAACAGGCCAACTTCGACCCGGTGCGAGGCATGGTCGACCTAATTCGGATCTCGCGAAATCACGAGAGCCTGCACCAAATGATGACGACCTACCGCGAGATCGACCAACGCGTCGTCCGTGAAATCGGCGGGGCCTAGCCCCACTCGGGGCGAGTAGTCCCACAGGAGAGCAACCATGATTCGAGCACTTTCCACGTCCGCCACAGGCATGACCGCCCTGCAAACCAAGCTGGACGTCACCGCCAACAACGTCGCCAACTCCCAGACCGCAGGTTTCAAGCGCGGCCGAGCCGAGTTCGAAGACCTCATGTACCAGACGCTGCGCGCGCCCGGTGCTGCCGCCGGCGCGAACAACAAGGCGGGTACTGGGTTGCAGGTGGGGCTCGGGGTTCAGGTCTCCGGCACGTCCATCGACACCGGTGAGGGAGACTTGAAGCAGACTGGGAACCCCTTCGATGTGGCGATTGCCGGCCGCGGGTTCTTTGCATTGCAAGACCCCGACGGAAACCCGGTCTACACCCGCAACGGCTCGTTCCACTTGGACGCCGAGGGGCAGATGGTCAATGCGGAGGGCTATGGCATGGCCGCGCAGATCGTCGTTCCGCCCGATGCGGAGAGCGTGACCATCGGGACCGACGGCATCGTCACCGCGGCGATCACCGGGGAGACCGAGCCGGTCGAGCTTGGGCAGATTGAGATCGCGAACTTCGCGAACCCGGCGGGACTGCAAGCGATCGGCAAGACGCTCTTTACCGAGACCGCAGCATCGGGAACCGCCATCGTCGGCATTCCTGGAGCCGAGGGCGCCGGCGGGCTCGAGCAGGGGATGCTCGAGATGTCGAACGTGAAGGTCGTCGAAGAGATGATCGACCTCATCAGCGGTCAGCGAGCCTACGAGGTCAACTCTCGGGTCGTCCAAGCCGCCGACGAGATGCTTCAACAGACTGCAAACCTCCGCTAGGGCTCCATCATGTTGCGCATTCTCATCCTATCCGCGTTGGTGTGTCTCGGCGGGCCGAAGGCCGGAGACGAACCGACGGACCCGTTCGCAGAATCGCGGCAGGCGATCCAAAAAGACATCGCCAAGCAGCTCGAGCCAGACCTCCCGGGCAACCTGCTCATCGGCGAGGTCTCGGTCCCCGCCACGTTCGTCCTCGAAGAGGGCGACTCGGTCCGGGCTCAGTGGAGGCGCACTCCCAAGGAGGGCAACGCCTTCGCGCTGGTCGAGCTCATGCGCAACGACGCGGTGCAGCGGCGGGCGTTCGTCCGCATCAAGCTGCTCGCTGTGCACGAGGTCCTGGTGGCCCAGCGCGAGCTCACCGAGGGCGAGGTCATCTCGGCTGGAGACTTGGAGCTCGAGCCCCGCATCGGCAGCGAGGGCGTGGCGCTGGCACCGGTCAGTCTCGTCGGATCCTCGGTTCTTGCGGACGTGGAGTTTGGCCAGCTGGTCACCTCGACCAACGTCGCGCTTCCGACCCCCATCGCCCGCGGGACTGCCGTGAAGGTGGTTGTTCGGGTCGGTGGAGCGCGCATTGAGAGTCATGGTCGCTTGGAGGCGACCGCCCGACCCGGCGAGCAGGTGCGCGTACGGGTCAAGGCGACGCGGAAGATCGTGCAGGGGCTGCTCGTCGATCCGAAGACCGTCGAGTTGGAGGGGCAGGGCGCATGAGGCTCGCAGTCTTCCTCGGCCTCGGCGTGCTGGTTGCGGGGGGATGTGCGGGACCACCACGCCACATCGCGCCCTACTCTCCGAAGGAGAGAGACTTCGATCGCGGGACGTATGCGTCTCAGGTCGAGGCGTCGCCCGGCAGTCTTTATGCGGACCAGCGCGGTCTGTTCGAGGACGATCGAGCCCGGCGCGTGGGTGACCTTCTCGTCATCGAGATCGACGAGCGCGAGACCGCGTCTCGTACCTCAACGACCAAGCTGCGGAGACAGGGAGCCAACTCCTTTACCGCACCCAAGGCGTTCGGTTTGATGGCCAAGCTGAAGCGCAACTTCCCGGACATCGACCCCGCGGAGTTGATGTCGCTCACCTCGGATCACAACTTCAATGGCAACGGGCAAACCCAACGCAGCGGGCGCCTCTCCGCGACGCTGCCGGTCCGCGTGAAGGACGTGATGCCCAACGGCGACCTGTTCGTCGAGGGCACCAACGTCGTCATGGTGTCCAATGAGGAGCACCACCTGTACGTCAGCGGCTTGGTGCGGCCGGTCGACATCAAAGCCAACAACACCGTGCCGTCCTCTCGAATCGCCAACGCGGAGATCGAGTACATCGGGCGCGGGGATGTCAACGACCAGCAGCGTCCCGGATGGGGCTCCCGTGCTCTCACCCGAGGGGCGCCGTTCTGATCGAGGCGCGCGGGGCGTGAACAACGTCCCCATGTAGCCCTGGATCGTTTTGGACCACGCCGTACAACGAATTCGACATCATGGGAAACCGTCTCCATAGCTTGTTGGCAGCCTTTGCCCTGACCGCCGCGACGCTCGGCCACGTTGAGCCCGCGAGTGCGTCACGCTTGAAGGAACTCGCCGACGTGGAGGGCTTCCGCGAGAACCCACTGGTCGGCTACGGCATCGTGGTCGGCCTGCAGGGCACCGGAGACAACAGCTCCGACATCGCCACCCGGCAGTCGCTTTCGCGCCTGATGAACCACCTCGGTGTTCAGGTGGAGGCGGACCAGATCAAAGCCAAGAACGTGGCCGCGGTCATCGTGACCGGGACGCTTCCGGCCTTCTCGAAGCCGGGCGCGAAGATCGACGTCACGGTGTCCTCAATGGGGTCGGCCAAGAGTCTGCAGGGCGGAACGCTCATCGCGACGCCCATGAAGGCGAGTAACGCCAAGACCTACGCGGTCGCACAGGGGAGCCTATCGCTCGGTGGCTTTGCCGTCAGCGGAAAGAGCGGCTCGGGCACCACCAAGAACCACCCCACGGTTGGAAAGATCCCCAGCGGCGGAGTCCTCGAGCTCGCCGCGCCGGGCACGATGCCGAAGGAGAAGGTTGTCCTGCTGCTGCGCGAGGCCGACTTCACCACCGCCACCCGGACCGCCAAGGCGATCAACGCTCGCATGGGGCTGCAGCTCGCCAAGGTGCGCGATGCGGGCACCGTGGAGGTGAAGATCAGCCCGACGTGGACCAAGCGGGTGTCGGCACTGGTCGCCACGCTCGAGTCCGTCGAGGTCACCCCCGACGCGCCGGCGCGGATCGTCATCAACGAGCGCACAGGCACGGTCGTGGTGGGCTCGCACGTCACCATCTCGGAGGTGGCCATCGCTCACGGCGGCATCACCGTCCGGGTGAACGAGAAGAAGGTTGTCTCGCAGCCCGACGCCGGAGTCATCGGTGGGGGGAGCGGCGACACCAAGGTCGTTCCCGAGACCGAGGTCGAGGTGGAAGAGGGCGAAGGCGAGCTCCACCTCATCGAGGGCGCGGCCAACGTTGGCGATGTCGCAGCGGCGCTCAATAGTTTGGGTGTGAAGCCGCGCGACCTTGCGGCGATTTTCCAGGCACTTCAAGCCGCGGGCGCACTGCGGGCGGAGATCAAGTTCCTGTGACCGGCAGCAGCCCCATCGGCGGCGGTCCTTCGGACCAAGCTGGCGCTGCGAAAGCCGCCCAGCAGCTGGAGGCGTACTTCCTGCGTCAGGTGCTGTCGACGATGCCCAAGGGGGCGATGTTCGGCGGCGATGGTGCGGCAGCCTCCACGATGCACGGCATGTTCACCGAGGCGATCGCGGACGCGGTCTCCCAAAGCGGTGATGTCGGGCTCGCGGCGGAGCTACAAAGCGCGATCGCGGGAGCGGAGCCCACCAAGGTTTCCCCGCCCACGGATGAACCAGACCCGATGGCGATCGCCGATGAGATTTCGGCGGCGCGAGTTCGCGACGTTGGGTCGTCGATCGAATCGTTGGACAACGAAGGAGCAGAATGAAAGTTGTAGGACAACCGGTGCGCAATGACCTGCCGCTCGCGGCCGACGCAGAACGCGTCAAGACGGCCCGTGCAGATGGTCCCGTGCGGACAGAAGCCGATAGCGTCAAGTTCTCGAGCTCGGCCAACGAGGCTGCCGTCTCCCTGTCGTCGGACGGCGCCGCAGCATCCGAGCGGGTTGCTCGGATCAAAGCCGACATCGAGTCGGGTGGCTACCCGATCGACTTCGAGAAGCTCGCGGAAAAGATCCTCGACGACGAGCTGGGGCGCTTCCTGTGATCGAAGCACTCCGCGAGTTGCTCGAAGGCCTTGGCAACGTCCTGGACGCCGAGCGCGATGCGATCGCCAAGCTCGATCTGGCGTCCTTGGAGTTCCTCACCGCGGAGAAGCTCCAGCTCACGCAGTCCGTGGAGACCGTGCTGGTTCGTCCAGAACTTCGCGACGACCCCACGCGCCGTCGCGAGGTCGCTCGCGCCATCTCGTCGCTGCGGCGAAAAGCCGCGGTCAACAGCATCCTGCTCCAGGACGCGCAGAGCATGCTGTCCCGCGTCCGGCCCGAGGCTCCGGCTCGCCTGACGTACGACCCTCGTGCCTGCAATGTCCGGGCGCGGGCGGCCAACGATCAGGGGCTCGCGCGAACGGGAGTCAATGACTAACCTATTCGGGTTGCTGGGATTGGGGGGGCGCGCCTATGGAGCGCACTCCGCTGGCGTCGCCACCATCGGCAACAACGTCTCGAACGTCGCGACCGAGGGCTACTCTCGGCAACGCGTCGATCTCAACGCCGACATCGTCCTGGGCGGCGTGCGGGCGGACGGTGTCTACCGCACCGAGGACCTGCTGCTGGGCATGCAAGAGCGCGACAACGCGAGCTCGTTGGGCTTCGCGTCCTCGAGCACGAGCGCATTGCTGGGCTTGGATGCTTCGCTCTCTGCGATTCCCTCGTCCCTGCCCGAGTCGATCTCCGCGTTCTTCGACGGCCTGAATGCTCTTCAGGGCGCACCGCAGGATGGGAACCGGCAGCAGGACGTCGTGCAGCGGGCGCGCTCGATGGCAGAGGGATTCTCAGGCGCGGCCAATGCGATCTCTTCGGCAGCCGAGAACGCGCAGCTGCGCGCGAGCATGTTGACCGGGGAGATCAATCAGCTCTCGGCGACCATCGCAGCGTCGAACGAGACGCTCGCGCTCTACGACAACCCCACCGTCGCCGATCAGCGAGATCTGGCGGCGTCGAGGCTGGCGGAGTTGGTGGGGGGGAGCGGCCGGATCGATCCCGACGGCCAGATGCGCTTCGTCGCGAACGGCGGAGCTGTGCTCGTTGACGGCGACCGCACGCACCCGATGAACGTGACCACGAACCCGTCGGACCCGACTTCCATCAGCGTCACGGTGGGCTCCGGTCCATCGCCTCGCGATGTCACGACCGAGCTCGGTGCGGGGCAGTTGGGCGCGGAAATCGAGTTCATCACGGGCACCGCCTCGGACTCGATGGCGCAGCTCGACCAGCTGGCGTTCGACTTTGCGACGTCGATCAACGCCGTGCACACCAGCGGGCAGGCCGCGGACGGCACGACGGGGCTGCCGATGTTCGACATCCCGTTGACTCCCGCCGGCACCGCCGCCGCGATCTCGGTCAACCAGACGCTTCAGGACGACCCCTCGCTGCTGGCGACCGCCACGCTCGGGGAACCTGCCGGAGATATCGGTGGTGTGTCCAGCATGCTCGCGCTGCGGGACGGGCTGACAGCCGCAGGCGGCACCCGAACCGCGACCGACGAGGCGATCAACTTGCTCGCTGGTGTTGGCCGGCTGGCGAACGACGCCCAGGCTGCGGAAAGTCTTCACATGGCCCGGGGAGACATGCTTGCCTCCCGGCGAGACGCGCTCTCCGGAGTGAGCATCGAAGAAGAGATGCTCCGCTTGTCCGAGTTCCAGCGCGCTGCTGAGGCCGCCTCGACCTACGTGTCGACGATCGACCAGATGCTCGCGAACCTGCTCGCAACCTTGTGAGCTGACCTGAAAGGGAAATGATGCGGATCACAGAGACCCGAATGCTCCGGTTGATGAGTGACCGGACGATGAACACGCAGTCTTCGATCGCCAAAGCCGCGGGGCAGGTGAGTACCGGCGTGGGCGTGGAACGTCCCTCCGACGATCCCGTCGCATGGGCCGACGGCATGCGAACGAAACTCAGCATGGACCGTCGCGATACGCACGAGTCCACGGTCGAGCGCGCGCGTGACAACCTCAACCGCACGGACTCCGCATTCCAGGAGCTGGTCGATGGCCTCTCCCGGATTCGCGAGCTGGCCGTCCTAGGAGGAAGTGACAGCTACGACCAAAGTGGCCGGACCGCGGCGGCGATCGAGATCGGGACGATCTTCGAGGGCATGCTGGCCTCGGCCAATGCTCGCTCGGTCGACGGAGAGTATCTGCTCGCCGGATCGAACAGCGACGCGCCTCCGTTTGACGACACGGGTGCGTACCTGGGCAACGACGTCCTTCGCACCATTGAGGTCAACGACCAAACCTTCAAGCAGACCGGCGTGACCGGCTCTGTCCTGACGGCCGCGTCGGGGATCGACATCTTCGGGACGATCGTCTCCGTTCAGAACGCGCTCGAGGCCAACGACCCTGCCACGACGCGGTCGTTCCTAGACGACCTCGCGGGATCCCTCGACCAGCTCGGCTACGCGCAAGCGGAGACCGGGGTGGCCGCGAACTCGCTCGACCAGAGTCTCGGAGCGCTCGATGAGCTCGAGGTCTCTTTGGCGGAGTCGTTCTCGACTTCGATCGGGGCTGACCCGATCGAGGCGGCGACGTGGCTCGCCAACCTCAGCAATGAGCTCGAGGCGAGCCGCGTCGTTTCGGAACGGATCGTCTCCTTGATGTCCTTAGGTTGATGAAGAAGACCCAAGGGCTAAACGAGCTCGAGGTCTGACCGAATCATCTCAGTGAAGCCGGAACGCTTGGACCGGCATCGAAACCGACCCCCAACCCAACCCCCAACAAGAGGAACGAACGATGACCTTCTCGATGATCAGCAACGCCACCAGCCTCGGCGCCCAGAAGAACTTCATGATGACCCAGAAATCCCTGGGTAAGTCGATTGGCCGCCTGAGCTCGGGTCTTCGGATTCAGAGCGCCGCCGACGACGCAGCCGGCATGGGCATCTCCTCGGTGATGACCGCGGACATCCGCAGCGTCGGTCAGGCCGAGCGAAACGCCAACGACGCCATCTCGATGATTCAGATCGCAGAAGGCGCGATGAACGAGCAGTCGAACATCATGGGCCGCCTTCGAGAGCTGGCCGTCCAGAGCGCCAACGGTGCTCTGTCGAACAACGAGCGCGCGTTCATCGACGTCGAGCAGACGCAGCTGGTGGCAGAGATCGACCGGATCTCGAGCGTCAGTGAGTTCAACAGCTTCAACATGCTTGGAGCTGATGCCGGAACCTTCGCAATGCAGGTCGGCAAGGACGCCGTCGCTGGTGTCGACACGGTGGACATCACCTTCGCTGCCACGGACTCGACCACCCTGGGCGTCAACGCGATGGACTTCACCACCGCAGCCGGCGCACAGACGGCTCTGGGCACCATCGATACGGCAATCGCGTCGCTGTCGACGGGTCGTGCCAACTTGGGTGCCTCGCAGAACCGCCTCGAGATCACGGTCTCCAACCTTCGGGTGGAGGAAGAGAACCTCACCTCCGCGAACGCCCGGATTCGGGACGTCGATGTGGCTCGTGAGACGGCGGCTCTGACCCGAAGCCAAATCATGTCGCAGGCCGGTACCGCCATGCTCGCGCAGGCCAACCAGCTGCCGCAGTCGGCTCTCCAGCTCCTCGGGTAACCCCAATCGGTCGGTTTCTGGGCGCCGCCTCCCCCCCGAGGCGGCGCCACCTTCCATTTTCTTCTACACAAGGTTTCTAGAGCACCATGGGCATCAGCTTCGGCGGACTCGCAACCGGACTCGACACGGCGGCACTCATCGACGCCTTCGTCGGCATCGAAGACGCTCGGGCCGGAGCGCTCGAGGGCGATCAGGCCGCGACGCGGCAGCAGCAGGCCGTCGTCAAGGACATCTCCGAGGCCGTGGAAGCTCTCGCCGAGGCGGCAGAGGGGCTCGACACCGCGGATGAGATCCGAGTTCTCAGCGCGAGCTCAACGAGTGACCAGATCAAGGTCACCGGCAGCAGCGACGCGCTCCAGGGTGTGTACGATATCTCGGTCACCAACCTCGCTCGCGCTGAGACGAGCCGCTCCTTTGGCTTTGCCGATGACGCGGCCGGAGTGCTGGGCGGCGCAGGCACCCTCTCGATCACCTCCGGTGCGGACACGGTCGACGTCGCCTACGACGACACCATGTCTCTGTCCGATGTGGCGCAGGCCATCAACGACTCCGACGCTGAAGTGTCGGCGTCGGTGATCTTCGACGGGACCGTGCATCGGCTGCAGGTCACGTCTCGGGAGACTGGCCTCGCAAACGCGTTGTCGTTCGCCGACACGGGCGGCCTGACCGGTTTGGACGCGGTCGCAGCCGAGGTCGTGACCGCCGAGGACGCCCAGTTCACGATTGCCGGAACCACGATCACCCGCTCCTCCAACGTCGTAGACGACGCCATCGCCGGCGTCACGCTCGAGCTTCTGGCTGAGGGCGTGACCGACGCTCGGA
This sequence comes from uncultured Pseudomonadota bacterium, assembly GCA_913061055.1. Lineage (GTDB taxonomy): Bacteria > Myxococcota_A > Polyangia > Nannocystales > Nannocystaceae > CAJXVA01. Next base: position 1,032 of record CAJXVA010000112.1, on the reverse strand, counting down.
TCGACGTGAAGGCGGACCCCGAGGCGATTACCGAGAAGATGCAGAGCTACGTCGACGCGCTCAATGCCGTGACCAGCCAGATTCAACGTCAGTTGACGCTCGTGGGTGAGGAGGCGCCCGAAGGGTCTCTGTTCGGTGACCGAACACTCCAGATGCTGCAACGCGACATCAACAGCATCACGTCCGGATTTTTCGGGCCGGACAACGCACGACTCGCCGACTTCGGGCTCGAGCTCAACCAACAAGGAGAGTTCGACTTCGACGCCGAGGCCTTCACGGCCGCGGTCGCGGGCGGCACTCAAGCGCTCGAGGACCTGTTCGTCGGGGACACCGGGATTCAGGCCCGCTTCGTGGAGCTGAGCGATCGCTACACCGACTCCATCGACGGTGTGCTCTCCGTCAAGGACGACGCGCTGCAGGACCTGGTCGATCGTCTCGACGACCGTATCGCGAGAGTCGACGACGGGGCCGCTCGGCTCCGAGACCGGCTCACCGCGCAGTTTGCAAGTCTGGAGCAGCGAATCTCCGATATCAACGCACAAGGCAGCCAGCTCTTGGCCTTCCTGGGAATCTAAGCCGCCATGTATCAAGCACGCGCGAACGCATACAAGACCGTAGGGGTCCAATCGGCCTCTCCGCAGCGGATCCTCGATGAGGTATTTCAGCGGATCGAGCTGGACTGCCAGCGAGCGATCACGGCTATTGAAAACGAAGACGTCAAAGGACGCTGCGAACAGATTGGTCACGCGATCAAGCTGGTCGGTGCTCTCGAGGTCAGCCTCGACAGCGAGCTCGCCCCCGAGTTGTGCGAGAACCTTGTGGGCTTGTACGGCTACGTCCGAGCTCGCTTGGTTGACGCAAACCTCAACCCCGATGTGAAGCCCGTGCAAGAGGCGATGGACCTGATCCGTGAAGTGCACGGATCGTTTCAAGCCGCGCAGAAAGCTGCCTAGTACCGCAGATCTGAAGTTCGTTCCGGTTTCGTGGGACGCCTCAGAGCAAGAGAGCGAAGCGTCCCGAAGGGATGCGCAG
>CAJXVA010000111.1 GCA_913061055.1 uncultured Pseudomonadota bacterium | reverse complement strand
GCCTCAGGCCCCGCGCCCCCTTCGGTCGGATCGGACCCGCCCTCGGAGCTCCCATCTGCCCCCGATGAGCTGCTCTCCGCCTCGCTGTCGCTCTCGGAGTCGTCCGAATCGTCGGTAGGGTCCTGGGTTCCGCCGGATGCGGATGAGGCCGAATCGGATGTCGACCCACTCCCCATATCGTCGTCGTCGCTGTCCGTCGCCGAGATGATGCAACCGGGCGCCGCGACAAGGACCAGCACGGAGACGAAGACACCCAAGAGCGAATTTTTCTTCATGCCTCGGTAGAGAGGCGGCTTGCCCGAACGATTGCCCTGGCGGCGAGAAAAGCGGGACGCTCAGCGAAGTTGTGACGTCCCGCACGATTCCAGGGCTGTATCCAGGCGTCGCTGATCGTCGGCCGGAATCCCCGGATCGTCGAGGACCGTCGCTGGCTTCACGATGGCGCAAACGTCGGCGAGACGGCCCTCGCGTCGCGCGAGCTCGGCTCGAGCCAGGGGGCCGTAGACTCCCTTGTAGACGCCATTGGCGTACGCCTGCGTCCAGCTCGGCTCGAACCGGGTGAGGAGAGCAGCCGCTTCCTCGAAGCGGCCGAGCTCGACCAGTGCAAGTGCCTTCACGTCGAAACGCCCCGCGAGGTCGGGATGCCGCTCCGCCCGAATCTCGGTGCTCGGATCGACCTGGCTCGCCCAAGCGAGCGCCGCATCGGGATCACCGCGCTCCAGCTCGAGCAACGCCAAGCCGTGGAGCGCCCACGGCTGGAGCTGATCGACCCCGGTGTCCAGGGCGAAGAACAACTCGCTGTCCGGCAACGGCAGCTCGCGCTGGGTGAAGGTGAGCACGTCCCGGTAGATCGCCTCGGCCTCGTCCCCCCGCCCCGCAAGCCGGTGGACGTCGGCAATGTGCGCCCGCGTGTGGGCCACCCAATAGGAGTCGGGCCCCCACGCGGCGCTTCGAATCTCGAGCGCATAGAGGAAGTGCTCCAGTGCGACGTCGAACTCGCGGCGGAACAACGCGATCTCTCCCAGGTTGCCGCGCGCCCCAGCGGTCGTGGGGTGAGAGGGACCCAGGACGTCGTTCCAGATCTCGAGCGCTTGGTTGTAGTGCCGCTGTGCGGACGCGTCCTTGCGCTGCTCGAACTCGACCTCGCCCAGGTTGTTGAGGCCCAGCGCGAGCCACGTATCTCGGACCCCCGATTCGCGGAGCCTGTCCAGCGCCTCGCGGGTCGCCACGTCGTTCTCCCAGCCCCCGACCATGCTGCCCACCAGCGCCCGCAGAATGGCCGCGCGCCCCTGGAGACGCGGAGCGTCGAAACCCTGCAGGTGCTCATCGAGGCGATCCAGCCACCGCAGCGCCTCATCGAACCGCGTTGCCCGGTGGTTCGCGTTGGCCAGCGAGAGCAACGCTTGCGCGGTGAGATGAGGCGCATCTGCGGCGTCGGCGGCCAGCAGTGCCGCCTCCAGGGTGGCGAGGGTCGGCGTGTCGTCCGAGACTCCATCGAGCAGGACGAGGGTGTCTCCAAGCTCCAGCAGAATGCGTGCTGTCACCGCCGGGTCTCGGACTTCGTGGGCATCGCGGCGAGCCCGTCTCAAGGTGGCCAGTGCGTCTTCGAGCTTGCCGACCCCTCGCAGAGCCCGTGCGCGAGCCACCGCTTCCAGTACCGCTCGCCGTTCTTCTTCATCTGGAGCGCCAAGGGGCCGCGCATCCAGAACACATCCCTGGGGATCGGTCAGCAGTGCGAGTGCCAACACCGACTCTTCGACCACCGCGGGGTCGTCGGTTTCCAAGACGTCGAGCAACGCCCCCACTTCGATGATTCGCCGCTCCACGCAGAGCCTTCGCCGAAGCGAAGCTTCCTCGTTCGGCAGGGCACACGCGCGAGTGAGCACGCCTTGAAGTTCTTCGACGTGTCCATCGATCTCAGACTCGACCCGGATCCAGGTCTGCTCTGCAAACGCCTGACCGTGGGATTGGAACTGGTCGGAGAGCGACGAGCGCCGTTGTGGACTCCACAACGACGTGATGCGCGCCTGGGCCTCCCCGCACGGGTCGACGTCCGCCCTGGACTGAGACCCCACCGCCGCAGCGATCGTGGCAAGCGCAATGACCCCCACCGTCACGGCCCCGCGATTGGACCGGGCGCCTCGTCGCCACGCGCTGAGCAACGCAGTGAGGTCGGCATACCGTTGGGAGGGCTCTGCCGACAACCCTCGCTCGAGCGACTCTCGCAGCCAACGCGGAATCCGCCCCGCATTGGGCGGGTCCTGACGATCACCCTCGAGCAACGCGGCACGAACCTCGTCCGCCGAGGTCCCGGCGAAGGGCCGTACGCCGTAGAACAGCTCGAACGCGGTCGCGCACAACGAGAATTGGTCACTCAACGCGGTGGCCGCATCGCCACGGGCCTGCTCCGGGGCCATGTACGCCGGCGTCGCTCCGAGAAGCTGCGCGTCACCAGCGTGGGCCGTTCCAAAGTCGGTGACACGAAGCCGCCCATCCGTCCCCACGAGCATGTTGGTCGGCTTCACATCGCCATGCACCACACCGACATCGTGCGCTGCCTGAAGTCCCGCTGCCGCTTGGTCGAGCAGGGCAAGCGCGTCCTCCCAACGCGCCGCGTCGTACTCGAGCAGCGTCTTGCCATCGACAAACTCCATCGCGAGAAACGCACCGCCGTCGTGCTCCCCCACGTCGTAGACACCGACAACGTTTGGATGGCTGAGCTTCGCCAGCAGCTTCGCTTCGCGCTCGACCTCTCGGGGGTCATGTGCGCCGCGAAGCACCTTGACCGCAACGCGTCGCTCGAGCTTCGGGTCCCAGGCGGAGTACACGACACCGGCACCTCCAGAACCCACCCGAGAGAGCACGCGAAAGCGTCCGATCGACACGGGGGCGCCACCTCGGCCGAACAGACGCTCGGCGACAGTCCCTCGCCAGTGCCGGGCTTCGAGGTCGTCTTGGCTGGGCCCCGATCCGAACCGTTGTTTCAGCCCATCTTCGGAGTCCGTCTCGGTCACGAGGACTCGACCACCTTCTTGACCGACTTCGCCCACTCATCGATGTTGGCGTCGGTCGTGTGAAGCGGGGCCCCACCCGCTTCCAGGCTCTCGAGTTGCTCGGCGAGCAGGGCCCTCGCGCGACGGATCCGGGTCCGGACTGTGCCCTCCGGAAGCTCCAAGACCTCGCCGATCGCCCCCGCGGTCATGTTCTCCCAGAAGTAGAGTTCCAAGGTGACCTGATGCTCGAGGGGGATCCGTCGCAAGGCCTCCAACAACGCCCGCTCCTCCCGCCTCCGTGCCATGACCGACGGCGGGCTTGGAGAGATTTCGACCACCGAGACCTCGAGCGGATCGAGCTTGTCCGCGGCCCGCCTCCGGGTGCTCAACTCGCGATAGAGTTCGTTCCGCGCGACGACGAACAGGTACGTACGAAACGAGGACCGACCCTCGAACTGGTCACGCCGCTCGACGAGCAGCAGGAAGGTCCGTTGGATGAGATCGTCGACCCCGTCGCTGACCTTGTTGCGAAAGAAACGACACAGACCCTCGAAGTGGCGCGCGAACAGGTCTTCTCCCGACTGCACGTCGCCTTCTCTCCAAGCTTGGAGTAGCTCGAAGTCGGAGTCGGGCGCGGGGGTGGAGTCGGGCACGCAGCGCGACGATAGCAAGCCCTGAGGCGCTCAGCCTTCGCTCGCCAGCGTCATCACCTCGCCGGGGGACAGAGCACGCTCGTAGAGGCGAACCTCGTCGATTTCCCCGGGGAAGAAGTGCGTGACAGAACCCGACTCCGTGTCGGCACCGATCAGGAATGGGTGCCCGTCGTAGGAGGGAGCGGTCGCCAGCGGCTCGAAGCCCGACTCCCGCCCGTTGATGTAGAGCCGCCAGGCCTCGCCGTCCCAGATGCCGCACAGATGGGTCCAATCGTTGGTCAGCTCCGCCGAGCGCGACGCCGAAACCGGCGGAGCATCGGTACTGAAGTTGACCTCGTACGTCTGGGCATTGTCGTTCGGGTTGGCCAGGTAAAACTCGTAGCTGTTTGCGCTGTCATCGCCGTACGCCTTACCGGCCAACAACGCGTACTCGCCCGCAAACGGTCCGGTCCGGCGCGTCCACAAGCACATCGACATCGAGTCTTGGAAACGCAGCCGGGCATCGTCGTCGACGCTGATGCGGTCGTCGACGCCATCGAACTGGCCCGCCATCCCAACCATCCCAGCAACCATCGAGGGACAGCTTGATGCGATGTTGTTGCAGGACGCCACAAGGTGTCCCGGATGCGCTGGGAAGACTCCGTCGTCAGTGGGCGGATCGTCGAATGACACGTAGACCACGAGGCCGTCATCAAGGCCCGGCTCCCCCGTGCTGCTGGAGTCCAGGCCGCCGGTCGTCCCCGTGTCCGTGGATCCGGGCGCAGTTGTCGACGTTGCATCCATGGTGGTCGAGGACGAACCCGACGACGTGCTCATCGTGGTGAGCTCTGTGGTCAGCCCGGTCATGGGGTTGATCGTCGTCGTTCCTGGTCCGGAGCTCGATGCAGCCCCGGTCGTCTCAGCCGGGGTGTTGACGCATAGACCGGCCAGCCCGCCGCCGGCCAAGTTGCTGTAGCGGCGGCCGGACTCGCACTCGGGGTCGGAGAAGCTGCAGTATCCGTTCGCCTCGCAGACGCCCGCCGCCGTGTCGACCTGACACTGCTCGTTGGAGTCACACCCAAACGGCTCGCTCTGGCAGCCAGAAAAAACCACCGCCGCCAACGTCAGCAACGCAATGCGACCCACCACGGGCCCAGTCTACCAGGCCAGGCCCGGCGGCTGGTATCTTACGAGGGTGAGCCACGGTCGGAGACTCCACGACAATCCCCTGCACCTCGGCGTGGGTGCGACCGCGATCGTTCAGCCCGAGTTCGGTGGAGGCATGCAGTGGTACGAGGCGTACGGGCAGCGCCACGGGAGCGACGGCGCCGAAGGGCGGCTCGTCTCCATGTACACGTTCACCACCTCTTGGGATACCTGGGAGATGCACCCCGAGGGCTCCGAAGTCGTGCTGTGCACGGCCGGAGAACTGACCATCGTGCAGGAGATCGACGGCGAGGAGCGGCGAACGACCCTGAGACCCGGCGAGTACATCGTCAACGACCCGGGGGTCTGGCACACCGCCGATGCGGACGCCGAGACGACCGCAGTCTTCATCACCGCGGGCATCGGCACCCAGCACCGCCCGCGCTGAAGGGTTGCCCCGCCACGTGCCTCGAAGCTCGCGTGAGAACAGCCCGTTGAGCATGAACCGAACCAGCGTCGACGCTTACCTCGAGGACGGCTGTGGTCGTTGCGAGCACTACAAGACCCCGCAGTGCAAGGTTCACCAATGGACCGCTGCACTGGAGGCGCTCCGTACGATTCTCTTGGCCTCTGAGCTGACCGAGGAGATGAAGTGGGGTTCGCCCTGTTACACGCTCGCAGGGAAGAACGTCGTGCTGATGGCGTCGTTCAAGGAGTTCTGCTCGCTGAACTTCTTCAAGGGTGCCCTGCTGACGGATGACTCAGGCGTCCTCGAGCCCGCCGGGCCCAACACCCGGTCCGCGAGGCTGTTCAAGTTCACCTCCGCCAAGCAGGTGCGGAAACACCGAGCGGTGCTCGTTCGAATGATCAAAGAAGCGATCGTGCTTCAACAACAAGGGAAGAAGCTCGCCCCACCAAAGCAAGCCGAGCCAATCCCCGAAGAACTCCAAGCCCGGCTCGACTCCGACGCCGTGCTCCAGGCAGCCTTCGAGGCGCTCACGCCGGGCCGAAAACGGAGCTACATCCTGCACGTTTCGGGAGCCAAACAGGGCAAGACCCGGGCAGCACGAGCGGAACGCTGCGCGCCAAAAATCTTGACCGGCAAGGGCTTCAACGAACGATGATGGCGTTGCCAGAGCCCTGGCGCGAAGCAGCCATGAGTGCGACGCCCGCCTCTTGCACACCGAGCCCGTGCGCGCGAGGGTGAGGAGCATGCGCAAGACGATGCTGATCGCGCTCGGTGTATTGGCGCCGCAGATCGCGTCTGCATCCAACGGCGCTGGTCAGCGGACGCCTCCGATCTACCCGCTTGCGGCATGCATCGCCGAGGTGGATCGAAGCGTCGACCCTGTCTTCCACCTCGACATCGGTCTGCCGCGCGAAGACTTCATGGTGAGCGACGACGAGCCCGAGGACTCGCGGCGCTTCCAGTTCTTCCTCGTGTGCGAAGACATCCACCCCGAGCTGCAGGACCTGCCGAACTGGGTCACCGTGGCCGAAGCCGAAGATGCGCTCGCCCGCGGCAACATCGAGGCGATGCCCGAGGACGAAGACATCCTCGAGCGGCGGGACGATCTGTTGGACTGCGTGTTTCCGATGAATGCGTCCGAGCAACGCATCCCGATCACCTGCGATGCGACGCAGGCTGGACTCGACTTCGATACCAGCAACATCCCGGCGGGCAACTACGTGGTCCGCGGATACACCTACGAGCCGCCGCTCAACCTGTGGAGCGAACGACGCGGCGTGGTGCGGGTCTCAGACGATGTCGACGCGGCGCCACCCACCGTTGGTCTGCGCACGCCATCCCTCGACGGCGTACAGCTCCGCCCCGGCTCCCCGTTTCCGATTCGCGGGTGTGCGGCGGGGACCTCCGATGTCGTCCTGCAGTGGGCGTCGCTGATCAGTCTCGGCGGCGACGACGACGACGCCGCATGGCAGACGCTCGCCACGATCTCCCAGCCCGGCTCCTTCGAGATCGATTTCGACCCGCCTCCGGACGCCGTCGGTCAGCCCCTCCTCATCCGCGGCGTCGCCGACCCCCAAACCGCCGCGCCCTGGATCGACCACGCGGAAGGGACGTTCCTCGTGTTCGGCGATGGCGGCAGCAGCGACGATCCCTTCGGTGAGCCGGTCGAGATCTGCGGCTTCTTCGACCCGACCGTTGAGCCCGAGATGCCCGCGACGACCGGCGGCGACACCGGGGGGGAACTCACGGACACGGACGGCGCGACCGAGGGCGGCTCGCAGAACTCAGACCGTGCGGGCTGCGCATGCACGTCGCGTGGGCGAGGAGCCCCGGACGGACGCCAAGCCGGGTGGCTGTTCCTCGGGCTTCTTGGGGCCCTGAGACGTCGCCGACGGCGCCCTTGACCGGCCGCACAGAGCGGTCGGTTCCGGTGGCCTCGGGGCGCCGAATCGTGCAAGAGTTGCGGCCGTTTGGCCGGGACGCCTCCACTCCGGGACCGCTGGATCGACTGGGTCCTCAGGCGGCACCGCGCGATTCTCGTTGTCGCGACGCTCATCACTGCGCTCGCGGCGATCGTCGCGGCCAAGCTGCAGGTCGATAGCGACCTCCGGCGCCTGCTGCCACGTGACCACGAGGTCGTCGTCGCGCTCGAGGAGATCGAGGAGACCTTCGGCAGCACCGGCAGCGTCAACGTCGTGGTCAAGGGTGAGGCGGAGGCCCGACGCGCCTACAGCGATGCGCTCGCCGAGCACCTCCGAGGACACGCGCTCCTCAAGGACGTCGACTATCGGCTGCCCAGCGACTTCTTTCTCGACCACGCGCTGTACTACCTCTCCGACGCGGAACTCGACGAACTCCGAGACCTCATCGATGCCTGGCTGCACGCCGAGACCTGCGCTGCCGATCCAGACCTCTGCCTGACCAAGCCCAAGGAGGGCGCGAAGGAGGAGCTCGAGCAGTTCATCGAAGCCAAGCGCAAGGAGTCCCTGGGCCGCACTGGCTTCGAGGACCTCTACGAACGCGACGGCATCGATGCCAACGTCATCCTGCTGCGGCCCACCCAGCCCGCATCCAGCTTGGCGTTCTGCAAGCAGATCACCGACGAGATGCGAGCCGCGGCCGACGAGGTTCTGAAGCGGGATGGCGCCCCTTGGGGCGACGCGGTCACCGTGAACCTCGTTGGGCCCTACACGAACAAGGCCGACGAACACGCGATCGTTCAGCGTGACACCCTTCGAGCCGGCGCCGCCGCGCTCTTCGGCGTCATGCTCGTCCTGTACGCGCTGTTCCGCTCTGCCCGCGCCGTCCTGATTCTCCTCGTTCCGCTGACGTTCGGCGTCGTGTGGTCGCTGGCTGCGACGTACATCATCATCGGCGACCTCAACGTCATGACGTCGATGATCTCCACCGTCGTCATGGGGGCGGGAATCGACGCGGGCATCCACTTCTTCTTGCGGGCACGAAAAGAGCGCCGCGACCACGACAACGACGAGGCCATTCGGCTCGCGTTCCGCAACCTGGTCGTTCCCCTGTTGGTCGCGTCGAGCACCACGGTTGGCGCTTTCACGATCATGGCGACATCGGAGTTCCCAGCCTTCGCTGAGTTCGGTGTCATCTCGGCCATGGGCGTCGCGCTGTGCCTCGCGGCGATGGTCACCGTGTTGCCGGCGCTGAGCTGCCTGGTGGGCATCAAGCGCGCCAAGCCCCCTCGCCTCCGCCGCGGAGTCCTCTCGGCGGTTCTCCTCGCGCGGCCCGGCGTCGTCCTGGGGATCCTGGGCACACTCACCGTCTTCTCCATCTACAAGGCGCCCAGCGTTGGCTTTGCCTACAACGGCCGCGAGCTTCAGTCCGACTACTCTCGGCAACAGTCCGAAGGCGACGTTGCGCTGATCTCGACCATCTTCGGCCGGGATATCCACGCCGGCATCCTCGTGCGCGACAACCTCGAGGACACCCGCGCGACGCTCGACGAAGCCCGCTCCTCCCGAGAAGCCCGTCTCGCGGACGGTCAAGAGTCCGTCGTCGCCGAGCTCTTCGCGGCTCCAGACCTGCTGCCCCCGCCTGGCATCGACTCCGGCGCCCGGGAGCAGAAGATCATCACGCTGCTCGAACCGTCCACGATCGAGTCCCTCGCGAAGTCGGCCGATGTCGATGCGACCGACCTGCTCGCCCGGTCCCGCAAGGCGTCCGGCGACGACTTCGATGGCAGCGAGTGGGAGGAGAACGAAGACGAGGACGTGGGCGACGACGACTGGGACGATGAGGCCCCCTCCGACGGCGCCGACGAATCGGCCCGCATCGACAAGGACGACGCCGCCAACCTGCTGCGGATGCTCTCGGCGCGGCCCTTTGGCATCGACGACCTCCCCACGGAGCTCCTGCATGCCGTGCGGACCGAATCCGGAGCGTACGGCGTGTTCGCGTATCCGTCGTTCGACGCCGCCGACATGCGCAAGGGCGTCGAGTTCCGCGAAGAGACCGTCACGTACCTCGAGACGGAGGACCTGTTCGTCGGCGAGACCACCGTCTACGCCGCCATGTTCCTGATGCTTCGAGAAGAAGCCCCGGTTGTGCTCGGCATGGCCGCCGCTCTCGTCGCGCTCTTGGTCTACTGGCAGGTCCGCTCCGCCCGCCAAGCCATCCTCACCCTGTTGCCGCTCGCGCTCGCGCTGCTGTGGCTGGTCGGCGTGATGGCGACGATCGACCTGGAGTTCACGTTGTTCAACTTGCCCATCCTCCCAGCGATTCTGGGCATCGGTGTGGACAACGGCGTCTACCTGACCGACAAGATCCGCCGTACCAAGGGCGAGACCGACGGTCTGCTGACCTCGCTGATGGAGACCGGGAGCGCCATCATGGCTGCGATGGCGACCACCGCGATCGGGTTCGCTGCGTTCATGGTGGCCGACTCCGCCGGGGTCCGAGGCATCGGGGCCGTCGCCGTGCTGGGTATCGTCCTCGCCGCGCTCGGGGCGACGCTCGTGTTGCCCTCACTGTCAGGCATCGCCAGCACCTGGGCAGCGAAGCGCGGCCGCTAACCGCCCACGACGTACAACCACGAAGAAGCGGCCGTCTCCGAAGAGGCCGGCCGCTCGTTCTTGGGTTGGATGGTCGGAGCCGGCGTCAGCGTCGACGGCGGGACCGAAGCCCCGCGCCAAACATCACGCCCATCAGCAACAGCCCCCAACGGTTTCCGCCGGAACCGTCCGCTGTGCATGCACACCCATCAGCGGTCTCGTTGCCCAGGCCGTACCCCGGAGGAAGGCCGCTGCCGCCGGAGTCGGGGAGGACGCCGCTGTCGTCACCAGCGCTGTCGCTTCCGCCTTCGCCTGCGGTATCGCTGCCACCGTCTCCGCTACCGCTGTCGCTGTCGCTGCCACCGGCGGTGTCGCTGTCGCTGCCGCCCGCACTGTCGTCCCCCGTGGTCGCTGGAGGCTCGCCGCTGGCGTTGACGTGAATCGTGATGGTCTCGCTGACCGTGACGTTGCCTGCCCCGTCTTCGGCCTCGATGTACATCTCGTAGATGCCTTCGGGAGTGTTCTCCGCCGGGAATGGACCGTAGGGCGAGGAAACGTCGGAGCTCAACGAGCTTCCGTTCGCGAACAACGTGACGCTCGAGATGGATTGGTCATCGCTGACATCAACCTCGATCGGGAACGTCGCTCCCACCGGGAACGCTGCGCCATCGGCGGGCGAGATGATCGCCGCCAACGGAGACTGGGTGTCCGGAATGCCGGCGCCGAACATATCCAGGATGTGCTGGTGCGAGTTCTGGGTGCTGCCGCCGCAGTCACACGAACGGGGCGAATATTCGCCGCACTGCGTGTCCTGGTCCTGGAACTCCTTGGGCCAACACGAGCCCTCGTCGCTCCACGGACTGTTCAGGTACGTCATCGGATCGTTGCAGGCGAGCAGGTGCTCGAGGCCCCACGCGTGCGCCGCTTCCTGACCGACAGTCGCGACCATCTGGTCAACGTCGCCGCCGTAGACGCCTGCGAAGGTGAACGTGATGGCGTTGGGAATCTGGCCACACGAGAAGGGAGCCACGCCGCCGACACCGTTGGGCATCCCGATGACACCCGGTGTCCCGCAGACGATCGCCTCATCGTGGGGTGCCGGGGACGGATCCTCATCGGTAATGGTGATCGCGTACGGCTCGAACATCGTGCGGGTCTTGGCGACCAGCTCGTTCCAGCTCGCGTCCCCGTAGGCGTACTCAGGAAATGTACCCCCGCCTACGGTCGACTGGTTGTTGACCGAGTCGTTTTGGTTGCTGGAGCTGATCGTCAAACCTCCCTGACAGCGGTTGAGATACAGGATGTGATTGCCGCCGAACTGGACGTCCGGAATCTCCGGTGTCGCATCCATTTGCTCGTCGTTGAGCCAAACGTACGCTCCGCGGGGCGGACCCTCATCCCAGGAGGGATCTGGGTTCTCGAGGTTCAATCCGCCCGCGTTGGCGGTCGCTGGCAAGGCGAACGCTCCGAGGACAACAGCTATCCAGACTTTCTTGTGCATGGCTCCAACCCGTCTCGATCTCCACTTCCCATCCCCGAAGCCAATCTACATGAATGGGAGGGAACACACGACCCCCTAGACGGTCGAATCGGCAGGTTTGCTAGGTTCGTTTCGCGCTCCACGGCACAAAAAGATCGGGATGCACCGGATCTCAGAGCGGGCCGTACGCGGATTCGAACATTCGAAGTTCCTCAGCGTCCTCAGCAGGCCGGTCAGTTTTTTCGAACGCTTTGCGGGCTTCGCGAGCCCACTTCCGACCCTGCTCGAGGTCTGGCGGCGAGCGCCGAGCCAACGCTTCGGCCAGCACGATGTATGCGATGTACATCTCCGCTGGCCCGACCTGGCTGGCTTCCCGGAGGGTCCGGGCTCGGTCGGCGAGGACCACCGCTTCATCGAGCTCACCGAGCTCGATCAGGTCGCGAGCCAACCCCACCAATGGGTACCCCAGTCCTGGGTTGTCGTCTCCGGACACCTCTTCCAAGATCGACAGCGCTTCACGATGCACACGCGCCGCCTCTTCAAAGCGACGAAGCGTGTAGAGGGTGTTCGCCTCGTTGCCCATCACCACCGCGACACCATGGCCCCGCGCACCGCCGCGTTGGACCGCCCGCTGCTTGGCATCGCGATAGTGCCGAAGGGAGAGCTCGAGCCTGCCGGTGTGGCTCGCGATGATCCCCAGGTTGATGTCCGCGATCTCGAAGAAGCGATGTGACGGCGGATGAACGGACTTCCACACCGCCTGTGCCCGCTCGATGTTCTGTTGTGCCGAGACAAACTCGTCCCGCTCGATCTGGGCGACCCCCAAATTGAGATAGAGCGCGCCTAGCTTCGGCGCATCCGCACCATAGGCTCGGGTTCCCGCGTCGAGGGCCTCGTGAAGGGAAGACACCGCCTCCTCGATCCGTCCCAGGTCACTCAGGGCGCGAGCTCGGTTCTGGTGCGTCATGACGAAGGACGTGTGCCCGGGCGGCCGAATCCGCAGTTCGATCTCCTGAACCTCGTCGAACACCGCCAACGCATCCGCGGGACGGCCCGCCTCGTACAGAGCGTTGCCGTAGTTGTTGAGGATGATCGAGCGCGCCAGCGGGCCTCCATCGACCTCCGCCATCTCGAGCGCGCGTTCCAGCGACTTCAGTCCCTCGTCGTACCGCCCAGCCAGCACGAGGATGGAGCCTCGGATGGTTGCCAGCCGCCGATCGTATCTCGGCTCGCCCACGGCGAGGACAGCCGCCTCGGCCGCGAGCAGGATCCCATCCGCACGCTCGGACTGCGCCATCGCATCACCCACGAGCATGGCGAGCTCGAGCCAAGCGTCCGCGAGCGTCTTGGGGTTGGCCTCCTCAGAGCAGGCCAGGATCGCGGTTCGCAAGGCGAGCTCCGCACGCTTATGGTCCCCGCCGCGGCGGGCCAGCATGCCTTCGGCGACGTGTAACGCCGCCCGCGTCGCGGGAGCGTCGTCCCCGAGCACAGCGATCCCTTGCTCGACCGCCTCCAAGCCGCGGTCGTACCGACCCAGGTCGCCCCGAGCCAGCGCCTTCGCGCGCCAACGCCACGCCTGGAGTTCAGCCTCGGAGGGAACATGCGACTCGAAGGGATCGTCGCAAACTGTGGGATCGGGAAGATTCGCCGTCGCGTCGTAGACCCGCTTGAGGGCCCGCGAATCTGCGGTCTCGAGTTCCTCGGTCAGCGCAGCGACGCGGCCCAGCTCGCGGTCAAAGCAGCGGGTTCGAGTGTCGAGCCGCCCCGGAGATTGTACCGATCGGACGTGTGTCGCTTCGCATGCATCATCGATCGCGCGCTGCCACTGCTCCGACCACTCGTCGAGCTGTTCGTAGACCGCCGGCATCGTCGCGGCGGACCCCTCGAGACCCTCAGCGGCGATTGCGGTCTCGATCGCCGCCCGGCGTTCTGGGTTCCAACTGGACGCGACCTGAGCCGCCCCGGAGTCGCACGCCGGGCCGCGGTCGCGGGTCACCACTCCGCCCATCCCGGCGGCCAGCACCGTCACGCCCACCGCAGCCCACAGCTTGCGCCGCTGCAGGACTGGTTCGCGATCCAGCGCCTTGATCGCCGCAGCCATCGTTGGGTATCGGGCGCCGGGATCGCGATGCAGCATCCGCTCCAGTACCGTCCGGAGCCACGGAGATGCATGGTCCGCCGGGAACTCGAACGCGCCCTCCAAGACACACCGACACACTTCCTGCACGGTCGACCCCGGGAATGGCCGGGTACGGCACACGGCCTCGAACAGCGCCACGCCGAACGAGAACTGGTCGCTCGCAGGACCAACCGTCCCTCCTGAGAACTGCTCCGGAGACATGTACGCCGGCGTTCCCGCGAGCCGACTCGTGATCGTCGCCTCGGGATCGACACAATCGCCGCTCTCGCTGGCGTCGAGCTCGGACTCCCCCATGACCGCCAGCCCAAAGTCCGTCACCACGGGTCGGTCCTCCGCGTGCATCAGGACGTTGTCCGGCTTGAAGTCTCGATGGACCAGTCCCTCCGCATGCGCCGCAGCGAGGCCGGTTCCTGCCCTGCGGAAGACACGGAGGATCTCCGATTCGCTTCGCTGCCCTCCATCGAGCCACGCCCGGAGCGTGCCCCCCTCGACGTACTCCATCGCGAGCCAAACACGATCGTCGGCTTCTCCAACGTCGTAGACCGTCACCACGTTGGGGTGTCGGAGTTTCGCCATGGCCCGGGCCTCCGCCAACAACCGCGCCGTGGATTCACAGGCGTGCAACACCTTCACCGCGACCGAGCGATCGAGCTGCGGATCGTACGCACGGTGAACGGATCCCGATCCTCCTGAACCCAGAAGCTCGAGCACCACGAACCGACCGAAGCGGTCGAGCTTTGCCGGTACGCCGTCGACAAGACGCTCCGGATGGGTCGTCTCGTCGCCGCGCAGCGTGACGTCCTCGCTGCCCATGACCGGCACCGTAGCGCCGCGAAGCCGGATTGGGCAGCACGTGCGCAAGGTTGCCCAACACGGGAAACGCTTGCGCAAGTGGAGCACGCCCGAGCGTTGCGCAACGCGAGTAAGTCACCGAAATCCCTAGCCCGTCAGCGGGGGAACGCGCCTTGCTCTCTCACTGGGCGTAACCGCCGGAGAGCGGGGACATCAACCAATCTCAACGGAAGACAAGGAAGCAAACATGGGCGGCATCATCACCATTTGTGGCGGAATCCTGGCGGCATCGGCATTCATCATCGCGCGAAAGCCAAACGCGAAAGAGCTGATCGACAAGCTCACCCCCTACGAGGGCTGGATCGGAGCGTTGATGTTCTTCTGGGGCGTTTGGGAGATCATCGGCGCCGTCACCAACCTGGGCTTGCTGAGCGACGCCCCGCTGAACTGGATCTTCTGGACCCTCAGCGGCGTGGCAGACATCGCAGTCGGCTTCATCCTCGGCTTCAAACTCATCAGCAAGTGGGTTCTCAGCAAGAACGAGACCGCGCTGGCCAAGGGCCAAGAGCTCCGGCTCAAGCTCTCGAAGTTCCAAGTCCCGCTTGGCTTCTTCGCCATCGTGATGGGCGTGCTCTACACGGTCTGGGCCTTCGTCCTCTAAATCTCGAACACCGAAGGGCCCACGTCGCCAACCGCGGCGTGGGCTCTCGTACGCGGACAGGGGGCAATCATGGTACGACTTTGGCTCGGCGCAGCTCGAATGGCAGATCAACCGATCGGACGTGAACTCCCGACGATGGATCCCGGCTCACTCTCGGTGGAGCTCGGTCGATTCAAACTTCTCGTCATCAGCGACCGTGACCCGGTCGCCCACTCTCTCCCTGACCGCGGACGGATCACGGTCGGGCGTTCGGAAACCGCGGACATTCAGGTCCCCGATCCGCTGATCTCGCGGGTCCACGCTGCGATCACGCTTGGCGAGACGCTGATGGTCCGTGACCTCGGCAGTTCCAACGGCACCATCGTTCGCGGCGAGAAGATCGACCCCAACGTCGATACCCCGATCAACGTGGGTGAGACGATCGACTTCGGCTCCACGGTTGTCATCGTGCAGCGCGAGGTCCTCGGCGGTCAGCCTGGGCGAGACGAACCGCCGCTGTCCGATGAACAAGTCGAGGGCACGAGTGACTCGATGCGTCGGCTTCACCGGCTTGCCCGTCGCGTGGCATCGAGCCGAATCAACGTGCTCCTGCTCGGCGAGACCGGCGTCGGCAAGGAGGTCATGGCCTCCACCCTGCACCGAATGTCCCCGCGCGCATCGTCGCCGTTCTTGGGCATCAACTGCGCGTCGCTCACCGACACGCTCTTCGAGAGCGAGCTGTTCGGCTACGAGAAAGGCGCCTTCACGGGGGCCGTCGCCGCCAAGCCCGGTCTGATCGAGGCCGCGCACACCGGAACGTTCTTCCTCGACGAGATCGGCGAGATGCCCTTGTCGGCGCAAGCGAAGCTCCTGCGTGTGCTGGAACTTCGTGCCGTGCACCGAGTTGGCAGCATCAAGCAGACCCCCGTCGATGTCCGCTTCATCTCGGCGACACACCGCAACCTGGCCGAAGACGTCGCCGCGGGTCGGTTCCGCGAGGACCTCTTCTATCGCCTCAACGGCATCTCGCTCGTCATCCCTCCTTTGAGGGAGCGCGCCGACGAGGTTGTTCCTCTGGCCCGGACATTCCTCGCCGAAGCCGCACGGGACGCTGGTTTTGGCGCTGTGCCCCTGCTTTCTGCCGAGGCTGTCGCGTGGATGCAGTCGTACAACTGGCCGGGGAACATCCGCGAGCTCAAGAACGCGATCAACCGGGCGGTGTTGTTGTCCACCGGCGGGATCGTGCACACCGAGCACCTCGCGGTCGCCAATACGTACTCGCCCGGGCGGGTCTCCGCGGCCCCTCCAGCCGGATTCACGGCGCCCGCGGGCCCTGCGGTCTCGGTCGAAGGTGACGGAGACGAACGGCAGCGCATCATTCAGGCGCTGGCCGACTGCGGCGGCAACCAGACCAGGGCCGCCAAGCAGCTGGGGATTTCGCGGCGGACACTGAGCAGCCGCCTCAACCAGCTGAACATCCCCCGACCCCGCAAGAAGTAGCCGGGGGGAGGACCTGTTCACCCCGGGACGCAGACCGTCGAAGCGCCGGAGCCGTCTGGCCGAGAACGAGTCTCGCAGACATACCCGGTTCGGCAGTCGGTCGGACCGCTGCACTTGATCACGCACTGCGGGCCCGAGGATCCAAGGTCCACACACAGCGTCCCTGGCCGACCGGACTGATCGGGGCAGGTCCGTTCGCATGCCTGGGTGCACATGCCACCGGGCAGCGATGCGTCGCACTCCACGCCTCCGCACGCGTCGTCACCGACGTCCGCACACGCTCCGCCGATCCAGCCGTCCGCCGGGTGCGGCGGTGTCCAGTCTGGGTCGCACTGCGGAGCCATGTCTGGGTCCTGTACGGCAGGCGCCACGCCCCACTCCCCGAACAGACCGGTGATATGAGACCGCTCGCTACCGAACCCGCCCTCACGATCGATTGCGACCAGGTGGCGGCCATTGGATCGGTCGAGGACCATCGGGACATAACGTGCGCCGTACGGGACGACTTCCCCGCTCCCGAGCCGCTTGAGGCCGAGGTAGAGCAGAATCGTGCTTCGCCGGGCGAGCTGGCTCTGGTTGCTGACGAAGTTCCCCAGCGAGTAGACGACGAAGCCTTCTCGGCCATCGTCGGTCACATAGCGCTCCCAAGGCTGAAGCACGTGCGGGTGGGCACCGATCACCGCGACAGCACCCGCGTCGATGAACGCATGGGCCAGACGAATGTCGCGGTCGGCCGGGTTGTGGGTGTACTCGGTGCCCCAGTGCGGCGTGACAAGGACAGCGTCGACGCCGGGTTCTGACTTCAGCGTCGCGATCTGCTCGAGGATCTCGTCCTCATCGTCGTAGCAATGGCGGACCTGGCCCTCGTTGTCGGGAATCCCGTTGGTCCCATAGGTGCAGCCAATCCATGCGAGGCGAAATCCCCCCTCCTCGGTATAGGTGTGCCACGCCCCGGTTCCATCGCTGCGGCGGGTGCCTGTAAAGGGCAGGCCCGCGGACTCGAGCGCTTCGATCGTGCGGTCGGCCCCAAGCGCACGACGATCCAAGCTGTGGTTGTTCGACGTCGACACCACATCGATCCCCGACTCGACCAGGTCGTTCGTCAGCGACGGGTGGTAGTTGAACATCGGGTAGCTGGCGTAGACCGTGCCGTCGAACACCTTGCCCGGATCCGGCACGTCACGGCCGCCACTGTTCACACCACGCGCGGTCGGGCCCTCGAGGTTGGCGTACGAGACGTCGGCGGACGCGATCAAGTCAGCCACGTCGGACCACAACGAGATGAATCCGTCATCCGCGTCATAGGCCTGGCGTTGCAGCGGGCTGTGGAGAAGCACGTCGCCAACGGCTGCAATCGTGAGTGTGGAACCAGGCTCGCAAGCCGCATCGAACAGCAGCGGACCGCCGAGCACCACGTCGTCGACGTCGTCGGCCTTCCCCCCGGACCCGTCGGCCGGGGTGCCAGTGGCGTCGGTCGGATCGCTGTCCCCGCACGCACCCAGAACCGCCAGACCCAGGACCCACGCAAGCTTCCAACGCTTCCCCACGCATCAAGGTTCGAACACGAGATGGCGGCGTTCAAGAGCCTATCTCTCCGTATTTCTCGATACGGAGCTGGTCGGACATGCTCCCGGCCCGCCCGTTGCTCCATTGATTCTATCTGGTACCCTCCCGCCTCCCCGAGAGCGTCTTTTTGGGGGGACTTGATTAGACTCATGCGTTCGAATTGGATCGGTTTAGGTGTCGGCGTTGCGTTGATCGGCGGCGTCGCTGGGGTGCTTTGGGCGACCGGCGTCGTGTCGGTGACGAAAAACTCTGCGGACGACGAGACGCACGAGGCGGGCGGCAAAGCGAAGCCAAAATCAAAATCAAAGTCCGGCAAGGGTGCCCGCGGACGGCGCCAACGCGACGCCGTCAAGCAGCTGTCCTCGATGGGCTACGTCGACGGGACCGTAGACGCCCAAGTTGAGCATTCGGGCGTGGTCGTCAACATCGAGGCCGAGACCCAGCCGGGGCTGAACTTCTATGCGTCACGCAAACAGTCCGGGGCCCAGCTGATCGACATGAAAGGCGTCGTCCAGTACGAGTGGGACAGCCCGGCGACCGGAGGCGATTGGCAGCACGTGAGCCTGCTGCCCGACGGCAGCATCATCGGGCTGATCAAGGACGAGAAGATGTTCAAGGTCGACAAGGATTCGAAGATCCTTTGGACCTACAAGGCTCGCGTCCACCACGACTTGGATATCGGTCCCGATGGACACATCTTCGTGCTCGCCCGGACCAAGCGGATGATGCCGAAGTACCACCACAAACTTCCGACGGTCGATGATGTCGTCATCGAAGTTTCGCCGGAGGGTGAGGAGATCCGTCAGCTCTCGGTGCTTGGGCTGCTGGAAAAGTCTCCCTACGCGTTCTTGCTGGGCGACGGAGACTCCCTCACCGCGCTCAAGGTCAGCCGCGCCAATCCGCACCGCAAGAAGGGGGAGTTCGACATCCTTCACACCAACCACGTCGAGGTTTTCGACGGCTCCCTTGCGGACAAGAACCCGATCTTTGCCAAGGGGAACCTATTGATCTCCCCACGCAACACGCACACGGTCATCATCGCCAACCCGAAGACCGAAGAGATCGTCTGGGCCTGGGGTTCCTCTCAGCTGATCTTCCCGCACCACCCCACGGTCACCGACGCCGGAACGATCCTCGTGTTCAACAACGGCACGAAGTCGAGCGGCTCCCAAGTGGTCGAGGTCGACCCCGCGACCAACGACATCGTCTGGACCTACGGCCCGACCGAGGGCTTCTACTCCCAGATGCGCGGCAGCAACATCCGACTCCGCAACAACAACACCCTGATCACCGAGTCCGACACGGGCTACGTCTTCGAGGTCACGCCCGAGGGCAAGGTCGTGTGGGAGTTCCGCAATCCGCACGTCAAGAAGCGCAAGAAGCTTCGGATGGCGATCTGGCGAATGGCCCGTATCGATCCCAGCGAGCTCGAGTTCGAGCTCAACTGATCGCGAACCTCGACCCCACTTCGCCTCAGGCTTCGAATCGAGCCATCACCGACATCAGCTGCGCCAACGTTCGTGGACGCTGACGTTCGATCTGGCCAATCGCCTCTTCGAACCGACCCCGGCCACACCAATCCGAAACGATGTCTTCCACGTTGACCGAGGACATCGCCATGACGTTCAACGTGTCGTGAAGCTCGTCGAGGTCCCATGCCGGATCGATTTGATTTGCGTCGACCGAGAGGGAACTGGCGATGCAAGCACGGACCGCAAACCATGTTGCGTCAGAGACCGCGACCGGCTTGTGAGCGAGACATTCGGTGTCCGTGACCCGGGGAAGACCTTCGCGCCTCCGACGCTCGAGCACCCCTCCCCCCACCGCAAAGCCACCGAGGACCAAGAGAAGCACGACGGCGATGACCGAGCCCCCTGTCATCGCCCTGGATCCACCCCCAGAGTCTGACCCGGAACCCTCGCGGTGTCGAAGAACGAAGGGGTGCAACGGCCAGGGATGCTGCGAAGCCCCGGCGCGGTGTGCCTGACGCTCGTTCACACCTGGAAGAAGGCGATGGAGACCGGCGACCCCACATGGGCGGCGTATCCGCCAATGACCAAGGCCGCCGTGCGGTGAATGGACGCGACATCTCGCGACTTGGCCCGCAAGACAGGACTCCAACTCCCCGACCCCGCAACGCCGTGGACCCGCGCCGGTGACAGCGATCCCGTAGACTCGCGGGGTGAATGCAGACCTCGCGCGAGCGCTTCTCATCGGTCACGCCGGCGTGACGGCGCTCCTAAGCATCGCGACATTCACCGCGTACGGCATCGACAAGCGTCGCGCGAAGAAGACCAACGCTCGGCGAATCCCGGAGCGCACCCTTCACCGGCTCTCATGGGTCGGCGGCGCCCCAGGCGGTTGGCTCGGTCGCAGCACGTTTCGGCACAAGACACAGAAGCCAGGCTTCACGCTCCGGCTCTCTCTCGCGAGTCTGCTGCACGTCAGCATTGCGGGGGCGCTTGCGTTCTTCGCATTCGGCTAGGCGGCTCTTCGTCTCATCGACTCAGACGCAGCCGAGCGTGACCTGATGGATGTGTCCGGCACCCATGGTCGAGGCCACCGTCACTTCTTCCCCGGCGAGCAGCGCGTCCACATCATCGGCGGAGAGGTCGATCGCATGGGCGTGTCCCGATGCGCCGGTGATGTCGAGGTCGTTGAGCGGCGTGCCGGGCTGGAGTTGGTCCGCAGCGATCGTGATCCCGTGACCCCCGTGGACGTCGATCTCGATGTCGGTCGCGCCGTCTCCGCACAAGTTCTCCCCACTCGTCGACGACGACGAACTGCTCTCCTCGCCGGACGTGGTCTCGGAGCTGCTGCCTTCCCCGGTGGAACTCCCCGTGCTCCCCTCGCCCGAAGTGCTTCCGGTGCTCGTCGAGCCCCCGGTGCTTCCTTCCGTCGGGTCGGTCGTGCCGCTGGTGACATCCGTCGTGCCGCTGGGATCTGTCGGGCTGGTGGGGTTTGTCCCTGCTGAGGGGTCCGTGACATTGGTCGGATCCGAGCTGGCCGAGCTGGTCGACCCGGTGGACCCCTCGCCGTCGGTATCCCCATCCCCACCGCTGTCACATCCCGCCAACCCAAGCACCAAAGCGCCGCTACAGAGGTGGAGGAACTGCTTTCGCGACAGATCAGGGGAAGTCATCGCCCAACATCTTGGTCTCAAATCGCTCGCGATCCAAGAAATGGCTGCGATACCCGTTGCCTATGCATCACGATATCGGCCGGTCGTTGGCAGACACCCAGGCGCAAAGTATCGTCGGGGAGTCGTGAGCGGACCGCCCCGTCACAGCCCCAAGCCGCCTCCTCTTCCGCGGCCCAAGCCCAGCAAGAAGCTGGCCTTTGATCCCAGCGAACCGCTGTTGGACCTCGATGAGCCGCGGACAAAGCGGGTGGAGGTCTCGGTACCCAAGCGGAAGCTCGAGCCCGTGTTCTCCAGCCTCGACATGCCGAGCCGAAAAGCGAAGTCGTTGGAGGCTCGTGGCCTGGGTGCGGTTCCGATGGCGGATCCGCTCCAAGATGCACAGACCCTCGTGTCTGGCATCAACCCGGTCGGGGTTCTGCCGACTGAGGAACCACTGATGGGTGGGACGCAAGTCGCGGCGGTGTCCGGGGGGACCCAGGTCGTCTCCATGCCGATCCCGCCGTCGGCACCGACCCCCGCCTCGATCATTCCCGGCAACAAGACATCGAAGAAGTCTGGCCTGCCATTCATCGCGCTCGGAGCCGTTGCAGCGCTGAGCTGGGTGGGGGCCATCGCGGCGGGTGTGCTGAGCGACCCGACCGAGCTCCCCGACCTCGAGACAGACGCCCCGCTATCCTCTTCGCCCACCCCAGCGCCCGCTTCTCCGCAGCGCGCCGTAGCCGCCGCCGCCACCGCGGAAGCGAACCCGACCGACACCCCGCCCAACAAGCAGGGCACCGATCCCAAGCCCGAGTCTGCTGCTGCGGCTTCGTGGAGCGTCGTCGCCGACGCGACACCGATCTCGATCGAACTCGCGGGCTCTATCATGGTCGCATCCTTCGAGAAGACCGTCGTCGGCTACGCGAATGGTGCCGCCGCCTGGACGTTCGAGGGCGCGCACAACGGGGCGTTTGGGATGTCGGATGGTTCGGTCGTCGTCGTCGAAGCGACCACCGTCATCGGACTATCCGCCCAAGACGGAAGCGAACGCTTCAAAGCCGAGCTCCCCAAACAGGGCAAGAAGGAGCCAATTGTCGTTGCGTCGGAGTCCGACGGAACACAGGTGTTGATCGCATTGGCCGACGCCCGGTTTCTGATCGTCACACCGGCCGCTTGTGGCGACTCGCCGGCCGAGGATGCGGGCACGTGTCTGCGCACTGTGGGCCGACTCTCAGGCGAGTACCTCGAGCCCGCCTCCAGCGTTGCGCTGGGCGAGGACGGCACCCGCTACCTCGCTGAGGAGGACACGATGCGGGCGTTCGACATCGATCTGCGCACGGTGTTCTCAGCGTCGCTTCCGGCCGACGTCCGCAGCATGGTTCACGTGCCCGGAGGTCGACTCGCCCTTCAGTTCGGACAAGAGGTCGCACTCCTCGACGTCCAGCGATGCCGAGGCCGAAGCGAGGTCCGGCTGCGAACGAGCGATACGCAGGCCCCATCGGGGTGCGTGCTGTGGCGCTACGGCCGGGCCGTCGATCCCGTCGCGCCCGCCGCGGTGGACACCTCCTCGCTCGCACTCAACGAGCGCGGGAAGCTGCAGCTCGTCGTCGAGGGTGACGATGCCTGGAAGATCCCACTGGGTGCATTCGGGACGGTCGCCCATGGCGGGGATTCGTTGTTCACCCTCGCAGTCGTGGGCGATGGACTCGCCGTGGCCGAAGTCGACGCCACGAGCGGAGCGGTGAAGGCGAAGTACCCGCTCTCGCTTGCGGCGACGCCCGAGGACCGGGCGCAGAGCAACCTCCGATGGAGCGCAGGCACCATCGCGGTCTCTGTCGGCCCGCACTTTGGCCTGCTGACCTTGGCGCCCTAGCACTACCTGATCAGTCTCCTCGAAGGAAAACTGTCGAAGCATCTTCGACAG
>CAJXVA010000110.1 GCA_913061055.1 uncultured Pseudomonadota bacterium | reverse complement strand
TACGAGATGTAGAGAGGTCTCGTGGGCTCGGAGATGTGTATAAGAGACAGTTCTCCGGCTTGGGCTTCTTCTTCTCCGGCGGGGGCGGCTCCTCCTTCTCCTTCAGCTCCGGGGGGAGTTCGACATCCTCGAGCGCGATCTCGATCGGCTCCGGCGGACGATCCTCTTTTTCTCGCTGTGGCCGCGGCCGATCGCTCCACCACAGACCCACGCCAACCAGCGCGGCCGCGTTGAGCCCGAGCGACAGCAACAAACACGCTGCAAGCACGAGCGGCGATGATCGGCGCCGACGCACTACTCCAATGTACCGGATGTGCCCACCGCCCGCCCGCTCCCACAACCGCCGTCCGCGTCATCTCCACGTAAACCGGCCCAGGCCCGTTAACAGCGAATCGCCATGCCGGAAAAAGGGGTTCTCCCTCTCACCAACATGGCGAACTCGCCAAAACTATGGAGCCAGCGGGCGCCGCGCTGCGACACCAGCCTTGGACTACGTCCCCGCGTCCGGTTCGCGTCGGAGGCTTGTCCGCGCGCAGGGGAAGCGCAGCAACCAGGAGCCCAACTGGGCGACCGTTTGGGGTCCACGCCAATCGCTGCGCGATTCGCTGCCGGACCTCCCGCGTTCTCGCGACAGGGGTCGCGAAACGCTCGGCCTAGTGCACGCGGCGGTAGACGCCGCAGACCTTGCCCAGGATGTCGACAGCGCGGAACTCGGCGCGATCGACGTAGATGGGCGACATGGTCTCGTTTGCGGGCTGCAGACGGACGCGGTCCCCCTCTGGGTAGAACCGCTTGCACGTGGCTTCACCGTCGACCATCACGACGACGATCTCACCGGTTTCGGCGGTGCTCTGCTTGCGAACGAAGATGTAGTCACCATCGAAGATGCCATCTTCGATCATGGACTCACCGCGGACGACGAGGCCGAACACTTCACGCTGAGCGACAGCACCGAGGAAGTGGCGATCGACCACGACTTTGTCGATGACGTTCTCCTCGGCGAGGATCGGCTCACCAGCAGCCACGCGGCCGATGATGTTGATCTCGAGGGAGTCGTCTCGTTTCTCCTTGGCGTTGTTGCCGTAGTCGATGGGACGGAGCGCGCGGCTCTTGAGTTCCTCGCGAAGGAGGTATCCCTTGCGCTCGAGCGCCTTGAGGTGGTCATTGACGCCGTTGGTTGAACGGATGCCCATGTGTTCACCGATCTCGCGAAGGGTGGGTGGGTATCCGCGGACATCAAGACACTCGGCGATGTAGTCGAGCGCTTGGCGCTGACGGTCGGTGAGCATGGGTCGCATGGAGCGATCTCCGGAACTGAGGGGCGGGGTCGATGTGCTGGACAAGGTGGAGCCGCGCATGATGCGCCTTCCTGCTGAACGTGTGTACTGTAAATCGAGATCGACGTCAAGCGTAGCGAGCGATCTCGTGACGATTCGGGCGATTGGCGCCGAGATCTCCTCGGCACCCGCTGATGAGATCTCCTAGACTGACGATTTGTCCAAGAAACACGCATAAAGTGTGTGCGTGTGTCCCGTGCTCATCTCGTCAGCTCGTCGAATCACACCGGATGCGGGCCGCAGCCTCCATCCGTGTCAGAGTTGAGGGGTTCATGCCTGCCCTCTTGCTACGCGCCATCGTCACCGGCTTCGGCTACAAGATCGGAGCCGAACTCGGCCGTTTCGTTGCAGAGAAGGTCGGGCTGGCCAAAAAGCCCGACGAAAAGAAAGCCGCCGAGGAAGACAGTGGCTACCCCACGGGCATGACCGAAGGCCCCGATCCCGACGACCCCGACCTTGGCGAAGGGGAGCCCGAGGGCGAGTCGGACGGTGCGGCGCTCAGCAGCGAGACCGCGGCCTAGCGCCGGACCAACCTCTGGCTAGCTCTTTGCGGCGTCCGCGGCCTCGGCAGGGTCTGTCTCGTCCGCCTCGGCGTCTTCGTCCTCGTCGCCGGACGTCTTCACGTTCGCCTCGCTCTTGGTGATCTCCGGCTGCGTGCGCCCGTTCTCGTCCCTCGAGAACTTCACGGTCATCTGCACGTCGACCTGAAGCCCCGCGACGATCTGCTGGGCCAAGTCCGCGATGTCCATCTTGTCGAGGAAGTTGCGAACCTCGGCGCCGACGATGCGCGTGATCTCGTTCTTCGTCGTGGAGGTGACTCCGCTGACAAGGCCCTGGCCACGCCGCAACGCGGACTCCGGGTCGAGGAAACCTGAGAGCTGGTCGCCGAACCGTTTGAAGCGGTTGCGGTCTTCGCGGTCTTCGTCGTCGTTCATGACCTGGCGCAACCGTAGTCCGGCCAGAGCCGGGCCGCACGGTGCAATTTTCCCAACAGCGCATCTCCCGCAAGTCGCGCCGAGCCCCTTCCCTTCAACTTTCGGAATGTGGTAGGGACCCGCCCGCGTCTCTGGGATGCCCCCTCACCCTCGCGGTTTTTTGGTGAATCCACACATCCGACAGGTAGTGTCCTGTCAGCGCAGCACCTACACTCCCGTCGGAGCTGCCATTCACCCCTGACCCGCCCCAAGAGCCCATGACCGCCATCTATCTCGGAAACCTCTGCGCCGCGCTCATCACCGTCGGACTCCTCGTTGGCACGCTCCGCTTCACGCGGGGCTTGAGCTAGCGAGTCGGCCCACGAGCCTGTGTCGGGCTGCGGTCGCGTTGACGACCCGCCAACGACGCGGACAATTTGAGTGAGGCGTGGCGGGGCCTTGCGGTGGGACCGCCCGGGTGTGCTGTTGGGCTGGTACAGGCCTACGGATGCAGACACCAGGCCCACGCAATTCGCGACCGGGGTCGCGAGTCGCTTCCGGGCCTCCCCGCGATTCGCGACAGGGGTCGCGAGTCGCTCGGGTCGCGAATCGCTCGTGGTAAGTCTTCGCCGCCCCGATGGCAGAGCGCCCACCACAAGCGGCTGAGCCGCGTGTTTTCCTTCCCGGACCCACGCAGCCGTTCGCCTCCGCCCTGGCCCGCCTCTCCCTGCAGGAGGTCCACGAGATTCGGCTGCTGCTGCGTGGTGACTCGGTCATCGACTGGCATCGGCTCGGGCTGCGGGACGAGGGTGATGTCACCCGGCTGCTGAAGGTCAACGGCATCGACCCCAGCGTGCCCGCGGATCGCGAGCGCGCCGAAGACGTTCGGGCGCGTGCGGTCACCTACATTCGCGAGACGCTGGGTCTGCGTCTGAGCGATGGCGTCGGCGTTGAAGCCAGCATCGAGGAGATGTTCCTGATGGCCTCGACCCGCGGAAAGCACCGCCGGGAGGCCTGCACGCTGCTGAAGGTGATGCACATCATCTATCACCTCGACGCGCGGGAGCTCCGACTGTTGCTGCCCATCGCCGACAACGCGCTGTACGCCCACGTCGAGCAGAGCGTCGTCACGCTGTTCGACGAGTTGGTGTCCGCGGGGGTCCCGGTCAAGGAGTTTGCGTGGTCTCGAAAGACCCAGGACTCCCTGATCACGAAGCTACTGGTCAAGCGAGAGTCCAGCGCCGCGAGAGTGTTCGACCGCCTCCGGTTCCGGGTGGTCGTGGATCGCCCGCGCGACATCATTCCCACGTTGCACGTGATGCTGCAGCGCTTCATTCCGTTCAACTTCGTCGTCCCCGCCCAGACGGTGAACACTCTGGTCGACGCTGTCTCGATCGAACGCAAAGTCGGGCGAGCACGAGATTTCTCGGCCCTACCCACCGTCGCGCTCACCGGCCTCGCCAACGAGTTTTCCGGACGCGGCTATCAGATTCTCAACTTCGTGGCTGACCTTC
This sequence comes from uncultured Pseudomonadota bacterium, assembly GCA_913061055.1. Classification (GTDB taxonomy): domain Bacteria; phylum Myxococcota_A; class Polyangia; order Nannocystales; family Nannocystaceae; genus CAJXVA01. The sequence continues at coordinate 19,164 of CAJXVA010000110.1, read as the reverse complement.
CGGTCCGCGTGGACGACCTCTACGACGAGCTGCCCGAGGGCAAGGGCAACGTCGTGTTCGTGCTGGCGGAGTTCCAGGTCGTCGACCTCGCCCGCCGGGACGCGAACGAAGAGGGCGAGAGCTCGCACAGCAACTACAAGCGCCGGCAGTACCAGCGGGTGCGGGAGCGATTGTTGCGCGAGCCCAAGCGCGAGAGCTGAGCCTTGCGTCTACGGGCAGTTGGGGTTCACCCAGCAAGGCAAATCCTGCTGGTCCGTGATCGGGATCGATGTGCCTGCATAGACGACGATCCACGTACCGTTGGCGACCAGGCCCTGGACGACCATCTCGTGCACTTGCATGACGATTCCGTCAACGATCACCGTGCGCAAGTCATCCGGAGCGGCCGCGGCGGGTGCTGCTGCAACTGCGGAATGCACTGCCTGAGGGTCCGCCCCGGCGTTGCTCTCGAGCACGACCAGGAACCCATCGAGCGTGTCTTCGTTCATGATGTCGCCCTGGCACGACCCCTGGCCGGCCGACGACTCATGCGCGTTTGCAACGGGGAGCGACGCGGTCATCAACGCACCCAAGGACACCGCCGCGAGGAAAGAGAGGCTCTTCTTCATCGCGCACGGTAGAGACGCCGCCTCCCATTTGGATCACGGGTTTCGTCACTTTTTCCGCAGAGCCTCGCCAACTCGGCCGGCCCGTTGGCTCAGCCCTCGTCGAGGGGCACGGCGGGCTCGGCGACGACCAGCGTCCACTGCAGAGCCGCTGCATGCGGCAGGCACACGCCGTCGTCTTCGCAGGTGACGTATCGCAGCACGCCGTGAATGCTGTAGGTCCCCGGCTCGCTTGGAGCGACGAATCGAGTCCGCAGCCGTGGCCGTTGGGCTTGCGGATCCACGACGCTCGACCAGCCCAGACGGTTCTCGGTAACCTTGACAGCCCCGGCCCGCAGCCGAAGCTCGATCGGCACGCCCGGCTGCGGCGTCTCGAGAATGGTCGCGGACAACTCGCCGGGCTCGCCGGGCCCAACGCTCGGCAACGCAGCAGCCTGAACGTCCCCTGAAGGGGCCGGGTTCGGGCGAGCGACCACAACGGCCAGAGCTATTGCAGCAGCGCCTGCAAGCGGAGACACGCGGGGATCCTATCAGGCCCCGTCGGACCAGCGACGCACACAGTTCCGGCCGTGCTCTTTGCAGTAGTACAGCGCCTGGTCGGCCTTCTCGACCAGTCCGAGCCGCTCCTTGCCGTCGAGCGGAAACTCTGCGACGCCCATCGAGATCGTGATCTTGAAGGTGCCGTGCTCACTGGTCATCACCTGGTCGCCGATCTCCTCACGCAGCTTGTTGGCGAGCTGCTCGGCGCTCTTGCCGTCGGTATCGGGAAGCACCAGCACGAACTCCTCGCCGCCGTAGCGGGCGACGGTGTCGACCTTGCGGGCCCGGCCCGTGAAGATCGACGACACTCGCTTGAGGACTTGATCGCCGACGGGGTGTCCGTAGGTGTCGTTGATGCTCTTGAAGTGGTCGATGTCGGTGAGCACCACGGAGTACTTCTGTCCGGTGCGCTCGGCGAGGTCGTGAAGCTGAGCGAGCCGCTCCTGGAACGCGCGGTGGTTGGTGAGACCCGTCAGGCCGTCCGTCGTCGCCCGCATCTCCATCGACTGATACATGCGGGCGTTTTGCAGACTCACCGCCACGTGGTGGCCAATGACTCGAAGCATCTCGCGGGTCGCGGTGGGAAACACCGCGCCGCGTCTGGCGACCAACGTGATGGCGCCCAGCACCTGCTCGCCTCGAAGCAGCGGCAGCACGATGATGCTCTTGGCCTTGGGCAAACGAAGGCTCTCTCCGAAGACCGGTGCGTCGGGATCCGCGAGGTCGCCGGTCGCGGGCATGGTGTGACGATTCTTGACCGCCATGGAGACCAACGAGCGCGTATTGGACCAATGATGGCCCTGGAGCTCGCTCGCGAGTGATGCCCACTCGCCTTCGTCTTCGCTGGCATCGACCGCGAGCGCCTCGTGCTCGCCGCCGGGCCCGACCACACTGATCACGCCGAGGTCGTAGCCGGCGATGGTCCGGATGGCACAGAACGTCTTCTCGTAGACCTGCTCGAGCGTCAGCGCCTCGGAGAGCATCTCGGAAGCTCGGTAGAACTGCTCTTGCTCATACTTGCTGCGTTCGACGGCCGCGAACACCCGCTCGTGCTCAATGACCCGGCGGATGTGATTCGCGGCCCGGTTGAGCACCGCGGCGTCCTCATCGGAGAAAGGCTGGTCGTCGATACGATCGGCGCACAGGATCCCGCGCAAGCTGGCCCCGTCGAGCAGCGGCACAGCGCACAGGTCCGTGACCGGCTCGGGCCCTTGGTAGTACGGCGGAAGCCGCTTCCCCTTGAGCGTGTGGAGCCGAACTTCTTTGGGGTCGGCGATCAACGAGGTCAGCAAGCCAGGCCCGGACAGCACCCGCTCTTCGACCGCGTACTCGCTCTGCGTGGCGATCTCTTTGACGACGAGCGTCGGGGGATTGCGAGCGCTGAGCTTGCCGCTGCCGTTCTGCTCGCACCACAACAGCACGCAGGAGCGCAGCCGCATCGAGGTACGAAGCAGCTCCAGCGTGTGGAAGAGCTGCTCGTGGATTCCTTCGACGGCGGCATGCGCCATCCGCAGTTCCTCTTCCTCGCGAGAGCGAGCCCGGCTCTCCGGCGGGAGCGAGGACCCGATCAACCGAAAGTCGCGGGCCTCTTGTCGCATCTGGGCCAGCGACGCTTCGACCTCGGTCACGTGGGTCTTTCGCAGACGACGAACGAGCGAGGACAGCACCAGCATGTTGCCGGCGGCGAAGAAGCCGAGGAACGTGAGGTGGTACGCGGTGAGGGTCCATGCGCCCTCGAACCCGGCGTTGAATCCCAGCGCCAGCTCCAGCGCGACGGTCGACAGCAACAGCCCCGTCGCCACGACGCGATGTCGGTGGACCACCAGCAGGAACGAGACGACCGCATACGCGAGCGGGTACAGGAACGACCGCGCGCCCCCGGTTGCGGCGAGCAGGACGAAGACGCCCGTCACCAGCAGCATGCCCAGCTCCAGTTCGGCCGCCGCAGACCGCTCCGCGCTCGCGCGGGGGCCCGAGACTTCTCGAAGCACGGACCAGACCAGCGCGACGGTCAGCAGCGCGACCGCCGAGACCTGGGGGAGTCGGGCCTGCCACAGCGCGGCTCCACTCAGCGCGCCGGTCCACAACATGGGCCAGACGAGCAACAACACCAGGACCGGCCACCGACCGCTGACCTGACGTCGCAGTCCATAGAGGCTTCGGGCGAGCGCGCTCATTTGGAGCCCTCCTTGTGGCCGTAGTCGACTTCGAAGACAACCTCACCGGGAAGCACGAGGTTCAGGTCCTCCCGGGCGATGCGTGCGACCTCCGCCTTGTCCCCCTTGAGCGCTGAGATTTCAGCGCGCAGCAGTTCGATCTCCCCGGACAGCACAGTGTTGGTCTGCAGCAAGTCGGCCTTCTCTTCGGAGACCCTTGTCAGGTCGTCGTTGTCAGACGCCGCCTCGAACTGCCGCGGAGCGATGGCCACGACGCCGGCGACCAACAATGCGAGCAGGATGCGATTGAGCCAATGCATGGGACCGAGGGAACGCCGCGCGGAGGCTTCCCACGGCCAAGCTACGCATCTGGACCGTGCCCGCCAAAAAACTGGACCCCGTGAACGCACTCTGGCAGGGCCCCCATCTGCACAGTGTTGCCATCGAAGCCCGAGTTGGCCGGGTCGTGGGTCTGCCCACGGCGGCCCCGCGCACTACTCGAGGCTGAAATCGTCGTCTGCGTCGCCGAGATCGATGCCTACGGTGGAGAACGCGATCGCCGTCTGCTCGGCGTCCCGTTCGCGCGCTCGTCGCAGAGCGAGCTGGGTTCCAGAGCGAAGCTCCCCGGCGTCGGTCCAGACCACCATCACCACTCCGGTCGCGCCAACTGCACACCCGAGCACGTCGCACGAACCCAGGGACAACTGAACCTCCAGGGGCTGCTCCCCGTCGGGCCCCCCCTCCGCGAGTGCCAGCGCGTCGAGGACCAGATCGCGAGCGAAGCTCCGAGCCTTGCCGGCCGTTCCATCCCCGTAGATCTCAGTCCGGGACGCGACGTGGATCAGCGCGGCTGCGACCACACCGGGTAGCTCCAACGCCTCGGATACGAGTTCCTCCAAGCGACGATTCGCGTTGTCGCGCTGCCTCTCGTCGCGCTGCCTGGCGGCATCAACGAGGAGTTCCATCAACGGGATGTCCGTGGTCCACGACACCTTCAGCGGGACGTCGGGGCTCGAGGAAACCTCGCTGTTCGGCCAGTCGAGCACCGAGACCGCAGCCTCGAGCCCACGTTGCTCGCCCGCTTCGGCGTGCACCAGCATCCCTTCCGCGACCACGAGTTCCCCCGCGTTGTTCCCGCTGCGAACGCGTAGCGTCATGTTCTGACGAGACATCGACACCAGCTGAAGCAGGTCGGCGAGCGCGAATCCCGTCAGTCCGGTCTTGCTGCTCCCCGCGGACCCGCGGATCAGTCGTTGCAGCCGAACGAAAAAGGCGGCGCTGCTGATCGGCTTGCAGATGTACTCGGCGATGCCGGCCGCCGCCGCGACGCGGACCAGCTCGGGGACATCAGGTCCGAAAGCAGCCACGGTCAGCCCGCGGCGTTGCAGCTGAACCAGCGAGGCCAGCTCGGGCGCGGTGGTTCGCTCGACCGCACCGACCACCAGCCCAGGCTCGGCGATCGTGAGCAACTCGAACGCCGCGTCCCAGGTCTGCGCGGTGAGGAGTTCGATGCTGCCCCCTTCGGCCGCGGCTGCGCTGCGCATCGTTCGGAGCAGCGCCAGGTCGGAGTCCACCAGCAGGACCTTGGTGCTCATCGAGCCTCCGCGGGCGAGCGCTCCGATTGGGATCCAAGAGCTCGGAGCCGGTCAAAGAGCTCCCGCGCTTGCTGTACCCGCGCGGGCTTGGGGGTCATGGCATCGAGACGGATCTGCAATCTTCCGGTCCGCAGCACCGCGACGATGCGGTGACCGGAGCTGGGGTCCTCCAACACAGCCACACCCAGCCGAGAGGAACCAGGAACCGAGGAAAAGCCCGCGGTGGCGACGAACTCGACCCAAGCGGGGGTCTGCGCTCCGTCAACCAGGTCGCAGCGCCACAGCAGGTCGGCGCGACAGCCGACGTCGCGGGCAAATCCCTCGGCAAGCTTCATCGCCGGGTCACCACGATCCGATCGAGAACATCGCCGGCAGCGAACGAGCTCTCTTGCGTGACCGTCCACGGGTTGTTGCGGGCCAGGTTGAGGTAGAGCTCGCTGTCGATGTTGGCGCGGGGCTTCCAGCCCACGCCGTGGGCGAGTTGCATGATCCCGATCCCGGCCCCTACAAAGATGCCACCGGGACCCTCGGCTGCGTTGGCGGAGATCAACCGGGAGAACACCGACTCATACGTCCCTGGACTCGTCATCACGAGTCGCTCATCCGGAGCGAACTCTTCGATCGCCCAGCGACCGAAGCCGAGTGCCCGAGCCAGCGCGACGCACCCGATGACGACCTCGAGCGGGTCTCCGGTGGGCGGTCCGACGAGGCCTTCCCATTCCGGCGACGCCAGAACGCCGCCGAACGTATGGAATGCGCAGGCCGTTCCCGCTTCGAGCAGGAGGGCTCGGAATGCTTGGACCCCCGCCGGCTTGTCCTTGGCGATGATGTCGAGGACATCGTTGGCCGAGTGATTGTAGTAGTCGGCCAGGTGCGCGGTGACCAGCACGCCGAACGCCTCGATCACGCCACGGTCGTCCCCGGCGACGCCGGAGAGGAACTCTCGCAGGCCCGAAACAATCGGCGCGATCTGGTCCTCGTGCAGGCCATCGAAGGGAGGCGGAAGGACTTCCTTCGCGGACTGAGGGTCAACCCCCAGCGGAAGAATCGGCTCCGCATCCGTGCCCGAGACCCGAATGCTGCACCCCGCGCTGCCGTCGACGATGCATCGTTCCTCGGTCGCACGCCGAGACCCGGGGTCGAGGTTGTAGGCGACCTCGGTCGCGGCCGCACTGAAGCCTGTCGCGAACGCATCGGCCGGCTCGCTGCGAGACAGACGACCGCCGTACTTTTCGCTCCACCCGAATCCGTAGTGGAGCTGCTCGCCCCGCACAAGTCCCCCGCTGCGACCGACTGCGAGATGGAGCTTGCCGTGCCCCATCGCGGAGAAGACCGTCGCCGCCAACCGCAGCCGTTCCACGGGAGACGTCGCACCCACCTCGTCGACCAGGCCGCGCAAGAATTTGTAGCTGGCCTTGTGCGAGGCGTGGGTGCGGATGCGTCGGCCGACCTCTTCGCCGAGCGCGTCGTCCATCGTCTGGTCCCAAAACAGGTTGAAGTGGTGGCAGTGCACCACCACAGGACTTCCAGCGAGGAAGTCGAACTGATGCTCCGAAAGGTGAAGCCGAGCCGAATCGATCGTGTTTGCCATCGGTCAGCCTTCCTCAAAGCGGGAGTTGTTCGACGCCGAGGATTCGGCGAACGGATGCGGTCACCTGATCGAACTCCTCCCCAGAGAGGCGCTCGGGCGTCTTGAGAAGGGACAACGGCAAGCCCGTTTGCAAAGAGACGCGGAGTAGAGCCGCGTGCGTATCGGGGGCGTTGCCATCGAGATACTCGAGGAGCTTCCCTGCCCTCGATCCTCCAACGACGGGCAACTCGGCCGTCGCACGGGTGGACTTGGCCGCCGGTGCCGGTTCTGGTTCCGGAGCATCAACCTTGGCCACCGGATCCCTGCGAGGCGACACCGCAGGTATCGCGCGCACGGTGGGTGCGTGCGCCACGGGAAGCTGCGCATCGAGTTGGTCCACCACGTTGGTGATGTGCATACGGGCCAACCCGAGCGACATCTCGGCGTCGAAGAAGAACACGACGAGCGCCGAGGCCGAGACCGAGCGAACGATGACGGTGACCCCTGGCCACTCGAGCGTGGTGAGGGTGGCCGGCTCGGAGGATCCGACGATGTCGGTCTGAGCCCGCGCGAGTCCGGCCACCGCCCGCGCGACGACATCGGGCTCGACGGTCAGGGCGCCTCGACGAAACTCTCGATGCAACGCACCGCTGCTGGCTTCGATGATGAAACATGCGCGCAACGGCTCGATCGTGCGAACCAGTGCGGCGAATTCGGGGTTCGTCATGGACAAGTCTCGTTCAGCGAAGCGCGTCCCGAAGGGCGCGGGAAAGCGTGGAGAGGGCTTCGGGGGTCGGCTCGACGGTCCCCGAAAGAGAGAGATAGGTTCTGCCGTGACGGGTGAGGTCCCAAGCGATCACATGCGTCCGCTCAGAGGCCACCATGGTGATCGAGCCCGCATCGGCCCCGCCCACATCCGCGGGCACAGACCGTGAACACAACTCGACTGCCGCCGCGGCGTCGTCCACCGCTCGTGCGCCCGCGTTGAGCGAGGCCACCAACAGGCCTTCCGAGTCGGCGACGTAGGCCCGGGCCAATCCGGTGACCTTGCACGCCCAGACCATGAGCTGCTCGAGCCGCGACTCCAAGCTGCCGGGAATGGGAAGGAACGGATCGACAACCGACGCGCGCACTGGGGGCGGAGAACCCGGCAGCCCAAGATCGGGGTTCGGCAGCGTTGGACGGGTCGCACGCCGGACGGAACCCAGCGGTCGCGACGGTGCGGGCGTCCGTTGGACCGCGGGTTCTGCCGCGCGCTGGGGCGAGGGCATGCGGTTGGGGCGAGCCGACGGTGGGACCTCTCCGACCGCATCGACCAGCGGAGACCCGGCCGGCGCAGTGGCTGGGGAGTCGTCCCCCCCGACCCGCCGATACGCGGTCTCCTTGACCAGCGATCGAAGCTCGTCGAGATCAATCCAGGAGTGACTGTGGGCCATCGACCATCCTCGCGGAGTCCAGTTCCATGCGTCGCGCCAACTCGGACGCGACCAAGTCGAACACGTGGGTGACAGGCGGAGCCGGCCGCCGCAGGAGCCCAACGGGGACTCCGGCGGCCGTCGCTTCGAGAAAGACGCCATCGCGGGGGACGCTGACGTCGAACAAGAGTTCGCGCGGGAACATCTCCCAGACGTCACGTGCGACCTGAAGCGAGGCGTCGTCGTTGGTCTGCAGCATGCTGAGCAGGAAGCCAACGACTCCGGCGACCTCCCCTTCGGCGCCAAGGGCCTTGACCATCTCGAGCAGCTGCATCACCGAGCGGAGTGAGATCGGCTCGGCTTGAATCGGGGAGACGGCATGCGAGCAAGCCCGGAGCGCGCCAGCGGTAATCCCGCCGAATCCGCAGGGGGTGTCCACCAGAGCCAGGTCGAACCGCGGCCCGAGCGCCTCGAGCAGGCCGCGTAGGCGGCTTCCGTCCGCCATCGCCGCGCCAAAGCTCTGCGTCTCGATCGGCGCAACCGTCCCGACGGGGATGATGGCGAACCCATCGACCTTCGTCGGAACGAGCGCGTCATCGACGGTCGCCTCCCCGGCGACGTAGTCGGCCAGCCCCAGACGCGTCGTCAGAGACTTGGACAAGGACAGCCCGATCGCCCCCTGGGGATCGGTGTCGATCAGGACCGTGCGGTACCCCGCCCGGGCGAAGGCGTAGGCGAGGTTGAGCGACACCGTTGTCTTCCCCACCCCTCCCTTTTGGCTGGCAATGACGAGGCTCTTCATCCGGGCGATTTCGTGTCTGGTTCTCAACGACCCCTGGCCCTAGAGAATAGACGATGACCCCAGCGTAGCGAAGCCCACCCGGACGGCGGTTCGTGAAACGTTTCCCTCGGGGGGTTACCGACCGTGCAAGATGTTCAGTTTCTCGAGACCGCACGACTTCGCGAAGCCCATCACCTCGACCACGTAGCGGTGGGGCGTGTCGGCGTCGGCCTTGATGCTCACCCCGGTGCTCTCGCCCTGAGCGGCGGCACAAAGACGCAGTTCGAGTTCGGCGGAGTCCACCACCTTGCCGTCGATGCCGTAGGTGCCATCAGACCCCAACGTCACAACAACGGCCTTGGCCTCCTTGTTGACGTCGGTGTTCTTCGCCTTGGGCAGCTTGACCTTGAACGACGGCGTCTCTTGGAACGTCGCCGTGAGCAAGAAGAAGATCAGCAGCTGGAACACGATGTCGATGAGCGGGGTGAGGTCGACGAGCGTCTCCCGCCGACGCCGATGACCTCGAGCTCCGAGGCCTCGAGGCCTGAAGCTCACGAATCATCCTCCCGCTCATCCTCGTCGCGCTTGCCGTCCTTCTCCTCGCTCTTGCTGTCCTTGGATCGGGAGCGAGTCGGTTCGCGCCTCGTCGTGTCCTCGAGCAGGTCGACGAGCCCCATCGCGTCCTCTTCCATGTCGACGATGAGTCGGTCGTTGCGACCTTGTAGATACTTGTAGGCGACAAGCATCGGGATGGCGACGGTCAGACCGAACGCTGTGGTGATGAGCGCTTGCCAGATGCCTTGGGCGAAAGAGTCCGGGCCCACGGTGCCGTCCTTGTAGGACTGCACGAAGTCTTGGAAGACGAAGATCATCCCGATGACCGTCCCGAGCAGTCCCATCAACGGAGACGCTTGGGCCACGGTCCCGATAATCTCGACGTTGCGGTCGAGGTGCGAGACCTCGCGGTTGCCGACCTCTTCGACGGCCTCCTTGATCTCGGCGCGTGCTTTGCCGTTCTCGTGGGTCCGAATCGCCGCCGCCATGATCGAGGCGATACTCGAGCGGTTCTCCTCGCACAGCACCTGTGCCTCGGAGGTCTTGCGGCGCCCGACCAAGCCCCGCACGCGGTCGACGAAGTCCCGTGGCAGCACCTTGGATCGTTGCAGCGACCACAGCCGCTCCATGAAGACAGCGGTGCCCACGATGGACGCGCCAAGGATGGCCCACATGAGGGCTCCGCCCTGCGCGAAGAGTTCGGCGAAATCCATGATGGTTGCGGCGTGCGTGGGTGACTGGACCGACCCAAAGACGCGGGCGGATCATGGCCCGGGGTCCACGCGTGGAGCAAGAACGGCCGAGCCGTTGATCGCTTCCAGCAGCAGAACGGGTTGCCGGGCTCGGTTTTTCTCAGCGGCGTCGATTTTCGGTTGACGCGCCCAGCGGCCCGGTGTAGTTCAAGCGCCCCGTCAATGGGCGGGACAGTTCTCCATGGGGGTGTAGCTCAGTTGGGAGAGCGACGCGCTGGCAGCGCGTAGGTCAGGGGTTCGAACCCCCTCTCCTCCATGACCGAGGCCGACTCTCACGAGCCGGCCTCGGTTTTTTTGTGTCTGCTTCGGATGTCTCCGGCCGCGCCTGCTGCGCAGCACAGGCGCACCCGCGGGCAGTCCGGGACTCGATCCGGGCGCCACTGCCCGTGACTTCGATCATGAGCAGCATGCCTGCTCGAAACTGCCGCGAGTGCCTCTGCTTGGAATAAGGTGTTGGGCGATGCTCGAAGGCCTCGAAGACGTCCCGTGGGCGAAGTTGCGTCACGCCCAGGGTCCCGCGGACGACGTCCCCGACCTGATCCGAGACCTCGCGTCCGAAGAAGATGAGCCCCGGGCCCGAGCTCAGTACGACTTGTACGGAACGCTGTGGTCGCACGGCACGGTGTGCGAGGCCGCGCCGCCTGCGATCCCATTCCTGGTCGAGTTGCTGGAACACGCCGAGCATGTCGACCGACCCTGGTTGCTCATCTACCTCAGCGCTCTGGCGAACGGCGCCTCGCATCACGAGGTGCATCAAGAGCACGGCATCTACGAGGGCGAGCGCAACACGCCCGAGTTCGCCGCAAAGATCGCTCAGGAGCAGTCTTGGGTTGGAGACGCGACACTGGCCGTCCGCAAGGGACTGCAGACGTATCAGCAGCTCCTCTCCCACGATGACGCCAGCACCCGTGCTGCCGCCGCGTTCCTGCTTGGTGGTCTTCGGGACGACGCGCCGACCACGATCGCGGTGTTGGGCGGACGCCTCGCGAGCGAGTCGATCCCGGTCGTCCGCGCCAGCATCGCCGAAGCGTTGGGCAGTCTTGGCGACGAGCCGCTGACACGCATGCGTCTGCTCGACCTCGTCGAGCACGACAACGCCCCCTACGTTCGGTGGGCCTCCGCCCGCTCGCTGGCGTTCCTGGTCACCGACGATGCCGACGATGCCGTCGTCGAGTCGCTGATGTTTGCGCTCAAGGACCCCTCGGCGATCGAGCCCCTGCACGCCGAGTCGCCGTGGGCCGATGAGAACACCCCGGCGGCCACAGCACGGGCGCTGCTGGCCATCGGACGCGCCAAGGCCTCCCACACAGTGCCGGCACTCACCAAGCTGCTCGCGGGGTCCGACCCCAGCACCGCGCTGGCGATCGCCGAGACCATCGTCGGGCTGGCCTTCGATCCAAGCCAGCCCGCCGCCGCGGAGTTCGAAGAGCTGGACGTCACCCAGCAACTGGTCGTCCGCACGCTCGCGCACTCGGATGCCGCGTGGATGATGGGCGCCAACATGTCGAGCCTGCTCGACCGCCACCACCTCCCCCGCAGCTCGGCGAGCCTTCAGACCTTCGCAGGCCTCGCCAGCCGACGCGTCGGCGGAGATGCCCTGCGCGGCGGGGGCCCGGGCGAAAGCATGTCCGGGATGTCGATCCCGAGCGACTGGCTCGAGTAGCGGCTCCCCTAGGACACCTCAGGCGTACTGAAGCAGCACGGTCATCGCGTGCTGCATCGCGCGAGCATCGTGAAAACGGTGCTCCTTGTTCTTGGCGCAGGCCTGCGCGAAGAAAGCATCGACGATGTCCGCGGTCTGCTGCGGGGTGTCGGATCCGAGCAGGGTACTGGGCGGCAGCGGCTCCCGCTCGCGCTGCGCTTTGAGCAGGAGCTTGGGGTGCTGACCGACCAAGTCCTCGAACGGGTGGTGCCCCGTGATCGCCTCGTAGAACGTCATGCCCAGCGCGTATAGGTCGGCGCGATGGTCCAGGTCGAGGTTGGGCTTGGTCTGCTCGGGCGGCATGTAGCGCGGGTCGCCCAGAATCCAGCCGCCCTCCTCAGGGGCTTCATCCTTGAGGTCCCGCGCGACGCCGAAGTCCAACACCTTCACCGGACGCAGCTGCGGGTCATGCGGATCCCGGCAGACGTAGATGTTGGCCGGCTTGATGTCGCGGTGGGCGATGCCCCGCAGATGGATGTACTGCAGGGCGTCGAGCGTCTGCCGGAAGATCTCGCACAGGACGTGCAGCGGCACGCTACGGCCGCGGTCCATCGCACCGCGAATGTCGGTGCCCTCGAGGAACTCCATCGCGAACCAGTACAGGCCGCGCTCCTTCATCGTGCCGACATCGAGCACGCTCACCAGGTTGGGGTGCGTGAAGCTACCGAGCAGCCGCGCCTCCAGCCGAAAGCGACGCTGTTCCCCCTCGGGGACGTCGTGTTTCATCACCTTGAGGGCGACGTAGCGGTTCATGAACGGATCGAAGGCCTTGAAGACCTTGCCCATGCCGCCCTCGCCCAGGGGCTCGAGAACACGAAAGGTCTTTCCGAACGTGATGTCGGTGCCCGCGGGCAGGTCGGCCGTCGACTCCGGGCCAACGAGGCGTGGTTCGTCCTGTGCCAGAGCCTTGACCGTAGCCCACCGGGCCCCGTCCCGTCACCCGTGGACATGACTCGGCCACGTCAGCCAGCTCAGGGACGTGAGACGAGCCCGGTGCGTCCGTCGACGAGCCAAACGCCGGAGGCCGACTCGACTTCGGCGGGGCCCGAGGTGCCGCGGCTCATGATGCGCGCCACCGATGCGGGCGCGGGCTGGGGACCGGGGACCCGGATCCGCCCCGCCTCGATTGCGCCAGGAGCATGCACCTCGACGAGGTCGAGCACATCGGGGATCTTGGACTTCTTGGCCTCATCCACGAGGACCTCGTAGTCCGGTCCGTCCTCCGCCACGCCCATCGCGTAGACGCGGGTCGCGATGATCGAGGAACGACGGCGACTCTTTCCAGGGGCCAGTTCGGCCACCGTGAACAGGTGAAACGAGGTGTCCGCAGCGCGAGCCTGCAACGCCTTGGCAGCGGCGAGCATCGCGGCGATTCGGTGAAACTCGACGGTGTCCTCCCCCACATCGCCGGCCAGCAGCTCGCGGTCGAGCACGCGTTCGGGCTCGAGCATGAGGGAGACGAGCAACCAACGTTTGGCGTACTTGGGATGCAAGTTGCCGTCGACACCGACGCGGTCTCGACTCCAGCGAACGAACAGCGCCTGGGCAGATCGACCGCCCGGGTCGACATCGACCAGCGGCAAGATGATGTCCCCCTCGGCGGTGCCCACCGACTGCGCTCCGTGCTCGTAGCCCAGACGGAGCGCACGCTGCAGGTTGAACAGCATGGCCCCCCGCTTCTGAATCCCCACGAGATCGCCCTCGGCGATCGGGCGGAACACGCCCGGCGGAGGCTCGGACGAGTTCCCAACCTGGCCTATCCCTGCGAACTCATCTTGGTCGTTGTTCGAGTTCGAGGCGCACCCGGACGCCAGCAACGCTGCTCCCAGACCCACGATCGTATCGCGACGACGCACCGGGCGAACATACCCCGGGCTCGCCGGGCCGGCGCGACAATGGCCCAAGAACGGTCAGTGAATGCGGAACTTGCCGCCGCGTACCCGGACGATGGACAGCGCCGTGACCAGCTGGGTGTGGGCCTCTTCGAGTTCTTTGGCCTGCTTCGGGTTGTTGCCGTCGAGCTTGATCGACAACGCCGAGAATGCGTCGTTCGCCGCCCGATAGTACTCGCGCCACTCCCGCTGCTTGAGCGCCCGCGGTCGCTCCGCCTTCAGCTCGATCTCCGCGATCACAGCCTGGAATCCATCCCGAGCTTCCTGCAGATCGGAGACCGGGGCCGCTCCGGGGCCAGCGCCTTCAAACGTGCTGAGGATGAGGGACGCGCCGGTCCTGGGAAGCGCCGCGCGGCGGCGGGCGTCCCGGTCGGCCTCGAAGCGAACCTTGCGATCGACCAGATTGCCGTCCTCGTCCGCCACCATGCCCTCGGGAGCCGGTGGGGGCGTGGGGTTGTCCTGCATCAGCCAGACCAAGATGATGCCAACGCTGGCGGCAGCCGCACCGCCCAACAGCAGAGAGCGCCACAGAGGCGGTTGAGAGGAGGGCGGCGTGCTCATGGTGCGAACGGTTCAACGGCCCAGCCGGCCGGTGCTTTCACGACCCACGGACCATAGCAGCCGACGCAGCGTATGCTGGAGCCACCACGTCAGCAGGGCCCGTGACTTCCGATCCGCCGCACAACGACGACGCCATCGACGACCTCTTTCGCGGGCCTCGTGAGGGCTTTATCGAGGGCCGAAACGCCCTGGCACGGCGACTCCAGGAGGACGGACTCCGTGAGCTGGCGGCGACGGTTCGGGCGCTTGCGAAACCGAGCGTCTCGGCCTGGGCGGTGAACCAGCTGTGGTGGAAGCACCGGGAGGCCTACGATGCGCTTCACGCGGCTGGAGCCGAGCTTGCGGCCCTGCAGCGCCAAGCGGTGTCGGTCGCCGGTCAGCCCGCGAACGAGGCCCGACGTGCCGCCATCCTCGCGCTGCGAAAGACGGCCGAGCAGATCCTCACCGACGCCGGGCATGCCACCTCGATGGCCATGATGCGCCGGATCACGCAGAGCCTCGAGGCCAGCGCCGCGGGCGGTAGCTTCGGACCCACCGCCACGCTCGGCCGCCTCCACGGCGACCTGGCCCCACCCGGCTTCGGCCAGGTCCAGCAATTCGCCGCGCCGGCCTCCGCCCGCCTCAGCGCTCACGAGGCCCGCCGCGCATCGGCCGAGCTCGTGCGGGACCGCGCGGAGGCCGAGCTCAGCGATGCGGTCTCGGTCCTCAAGGCGGCTGAGCTCGCCGTGCAGGATGCCGCCTCCGCCTTGGCTCGGGCGCAGCGCATGGTCGAAGAGGCTGATGCGACCCGCGCCAGGACCCAAGCGCGCGTCGATGCTGCGCGAGGCGAGCTCGACTCGGCGCGGACCGCCCTCGAGCGACTGCTCTGACGCGTCGCCGCCGCGAACCAAAGAGAACGCGGACGGGGCACGAGCCGACCCCAAGGTCGCCTCGGGCACGCCGCCCGCGAACGCTACGAACGTCTACTTGGGGCAGACGGTGATCTCGGGCCCTTGGCAACCGAAGTCTTCGCAGTCGGTGAAGCCATCACCGTCGTTGTCCATCTTGTCGCTGCACTGCTCGTCCCCGGTCTCGCAGTTGGAGGCGGTGGCGCAGCCGGCGTCCTCGCAGTCGGTGTTGCCGTCGCCGTCGTTGTCCATCTGGTCGGCGCACATTTTGTCCCCGTTCTCGCAGTTGGGCGCGTCGTTGCAGCCGAAGTCTTCACAATCCGTGAAG
This sequence comes from uncultured Pseudomonadota bacterium, assembly GCA_913061055.1. Lineage (GTDB taxonomy): Bacteria > Myxococcota_A > Polyangia > Nannocystales > Nannocystaceae > CAJXVA01. The sequence continues at coordinate 3,825 of CAJXVA010000110.1, read as the reverse complement.
CCGTTGCCGTCGTTGTCCATCCCGTCGGCGCACTCCTCATCGGTGTTCTCGCCGCACTCGCCGATCCCAGAGCAGTCGAAGTCGTCGCAGTCCACGAAGCTGTCGCCGTCGTTGTCCATCCCGTCCCCGCACTGCTCCTCGGTCTTCGAAGGATCAGCTTCGCAGCCCCCAAGTCCGGCGCAGTCGAAGTCGTCGCAGTCCACGAACCCGTTGGCATTGTTGTCGCAGCCGTCCGAACATGCGGCGTCGCTGTCTTCGGGGCCCTCCGTGGGGCAAACATCCGGCTGGCAGACGGTCACGCCGTTCTCCACCGAGCATCCGAAGTCTTCGCAGTCGATGAACCCATCGGCGTCGTTGTCCATCCCGTCCGAGCACAGCTCATCGGTGTTTTCGCCCTCGCCACCCGTCCCGTCCGAGGGATCGGTCGTCGTCGGGGTATCCGTGCTTCCGGTCGGAGTGTCCGTGGTCGGGTTGTCGGTCCCGGCCGTGGGGTCCTCGCCCGTGCTGGATGCCGTGGTGCCGTTGGAGGTCTCCGAGGCGGTGTCCGAGTCTTCCTCGTTGTCGAGGGGACAGCCCAGCGTGAGCGCGGGCAGGACGAGAAGAAAAGACAAGCGAGTGAGCCGAGCCATGGCCGGCTATGTACGCCGCGCTCTCACCGACGACAAGTAGCGCCAGATCCGCATGGAGCATGTGCTCCCAAACACGCGAAACAACGGGTCCAATCGACAGATCGTCGTCCGTGCTTCATAGTCGCCCCGCGCTTCGGATGCGACACCGCCATCACCGCAGGGCCCTCTTTGTGGCCGCGCTCGTCGGCGCGACTTCGAGCCTCACCCCGACCCAGGCCCAGGCCGGGCTCCCCGGATTGGTCGCGGCCACGCTCGCGCAGCCCGAGGGCCTGGTCCCTCCGGAGCTGACGAACAACGTCACGGTCGAGTACCCCGAGGCGCTGGCGGACGAGGCCGACCCCCCTGCGGGGCAGGTCGTGGTCAAGCTGACCATCGGGACCGACGGCATCCCGAAGAACCTCGAAGTCGAGACGAGCATCCACCCGACCCTCGACGCCTTGGCGGTCAGTGCGGTCGAGAAGCTGCGATGGAACGCCGCGACCCTCGACGGCAAGCCCGTCGAGATCGTCACCCGACTCGGCATCGATTTCGCACCGCCGCCACCGCCGGAGCCCGAGCCCGCGGTGGATCCGGAGCCCGCGGTGGATCCGGAGCCCGCGGTGGACCCGGCGCCCGAGCCCGACGGAGACGAACCCGACGTGCCGGACGCCGATGGGCCGATTCGCATCCGCGGCGTCGTGCTCGAAGCCGGCCAGCGCACGCCGATCGTCGGCGCCACCATCGTCGTCATCCCCGCCGATGCCGACGCGGAGCTCGGCGAGATCGAGAAGAAGGACTACGCCGCGCTCAAGGAGCCAGCGTGGCAGGCCCAAGGCGTCAGCGATGACAGTGGCGCCTTCGAGATCAGCGGGACGGGCGATGGCAAGGCCAAGGTCATTGTGCTCGCGCCCGGGTACGAGCGCATCGAGTTCGTCGAGGCCCTCTACGAGGGCATGCAGATCGAGGTCAAGTACTACGTCTCGCGCTCGCCGACGAACCCGTTCCGCACCGTCGTCGACGTGAAGAACCGGCGCGAGGAGGTGGCACGGCGCACGATCACGGCCGCCGAGATCAACGTGCTGCCCGGTACCCAGGGCGACGCCCTCAAGGCCATCCAGAACTTCCCTGGTGTCGCCCGAGCTCCATTCGGCGCCGGCCTGCTCGCGATTCGGGGCACCGGTCCCAACGACTCGGCCGTCTATCTCGGCTACCACGAGATCCCCACTCTGTTTCACTTCGGGGGTCTCACGTCGGTCTTCAACTCCGACATCATCGAGCAGATCGATTTCATCCCCGGCAACTACGACTCGCGCTACGGCGATGCGATTGGCGGCATCGTCGATGTCACGCCTCGTCGAGGACGCCGCGACGGCTATCACGGCTACATCGACTCCGATGTCTTCGACACCGGCATCCTGTTCGAGGGACCCGTCGGAGAAGGTTCGTTCGCCCTGTCGGGACGACGCAGCTACATCGACGCCCTGCTACCCCTCGCCTTGCCGGACGACGCCGGCCTCGATCTCACCGTCGCGCCTCGCTACTACGACTACCAGGTCTTGTTCGACTACCCGGTGGCCGGCGGCAACCTGAGCGTGCGTGGGTTCGGGTCCGACGACCGTACGAAGATCGTCGCCTCCAACCCCAACGACGTCGAGCCGGACCAGCGCAACCAGTTCGAGACGACGCAGTACTTTCACCGAGCCGACCTCGCGTACACAAAGAAGCAGGGTCCGTGGTCCTTCCTGATCAGCCCGAGCTACCGCTACGACTTCTTCGACCTGGGCATCGGCGAGTTCCTCTCGTTCGGCCTGACCGTGCACAACTTCAACGGTCGCGCCGAAGCGAGGGCGCAGCTCTCCAAGCGGCACGCGATCACCTTCGGTACCGAGTTTCAGTCGTTCCTCTTCAACGTGGACGTCAAAGCGCCGCCGTTGCCGGACAGCAACGGCGGATCGACGACGGGCTCGTTCGACGTCAACATCAGCGACTACACCGCAATCCCGGCGATCTACACGACCGGTGAGATCGGCATCTCGGACGACTTCACATTCTACCCGGGCGTGCGGGTTGCGTACTACGCGTCGCCCTACTTCACGGCCACCTTCGATCCCCGGCTGCGCTTTGGCTGGCAGGTTGCGGACCGCACCACGCTCAAGGGCGGCACCGGGATCTACTCCCAAGCGCCTCAACCGGTGGAGTCCAGCGCTTCCTTCGGCAACCCCCGCCTCGGCCCCGAACGCGCGATCCAGAACAGCCTGGGAGTCACCCAAGAGTTCGACTACGGCATCGAACTCGACGCGACTGCGTTCTACAACTATCTCTGGGACAACGTCGGTCAGTCTCCGGATACGGTCCAGCGGCCCGACGGCACCATCGGCCCGGAGAACTTCGCCAACTCCCGGGTCGGCCGGGTCTATGGACTCGAGTTGCTCGCTCGCAAGCAGCTCACCGGCAACGTGTTCGGGTGGATCGCCTACACGCTGAGCCGCAGTGAGCGACGAGACTCCTCCTCCGATCCGTATGCGGTCTTCGACTTCGATCAGACCCATATCCTCACCCTGATCGGCTCCTATAAGCTGCCCAAGAACTGGACCGTGGGGGCCCGCTTCCGGGTCGTGTCCGGCAACCCGAACACCCCCGTCGTCGGAAGCCAATACGACGCAACGGGCGGCTTCTACATCCCGATCAACGGCGCGACCAACAGCGAGCGGTTCCCGGTCTTCCACCAGGCAGACATCCGCGTCGACAAGGCGTGGATCTGGAAGCTCGCCAGCCTCACCCTCTACCTCGACGTTCAAAACGTCTACAACGCCCAGAACACCGAGTTCTGGAACTACTCGTTCGACTTCAACCAGCGGTCCCAGATCGCCAGCCTGCCGATCATTCCGTCGATCGGCACCAAGATCGAGTTCTGATGTCTGGCTTCCGCACACCGCTCGCAACTCTGGCCATCGCCTTGGTCACTGCCGCCTGTGGCATGGACCTCCCGCTCGAGGAGCGCATCGCAGGCGTACGGCCGCTCGCGGTCCGGGTGGAAATCGACGACCCCGATGTCGCGGATGGAGACCCGGTCCGCACCGAGGGCCTCCCATTCGACAACGTCCGCATCTATCCCTTCATCGCCGACGTCGACGGGCCGTTTGAGCTGCCGCGGATCGAATCCGACCTTCAGCCGCGCTGGCTCGCCTGCAACCTGGCGCCCATTGAGGGTCTGGGA
>CAJXVA010000109.1 GCA_913061055.1 uncultured Pseudomonadota bacterium | reverse complement strand
AGATGTAGAGAGGTCTCGTGGGCTCGGAGATGTGTATAAGAGACAGGCGCACGACTGGCCGCAGTCGATCCACTACGCGCGCACGAACGACACTCTCACCGCGACCGTGTCGGGGAACAGCGACGGCGAGGAGCGCACGGAGACCTGGTCGTGGACACTGGCGCCACCACAGTCGGTAGTCTCTGAGCCGTGACCGTTCTTCGCATCGCTGCCGCACAGATCGCCCCTGCCCTGTTCGACGTCGACGCGACCACCCGCCGAGTCATCGCGTCGATCATCGAAGCGGGGCAAGCCGGCGTCGCCCTGGTCGCGTTCGGGGAGTGCTTCGTGCCGGGATATCCAGCGTGGCTGTCCGAGGGCGGTGGGGCTCGATTCGAAGACGCGGAGCTCAAAGACGCATACCGCCGCTACCTCGCCGCGTCGGTTCGTCTGGACGGTGACCACGTGCAAGCCATGCGCACCGCGTGCCGCGACCACGGAGTCACCGCGGTGGTCGGCATCCTCGAGCGCGACACCGCGGGCGGCTCCGGTTACTGCACGGCGCTGGTCATCGGGGAGGACGGTGAGATCGCGCTGGCCCATCGCAAACTTCGGCCCACGTACGAGGAGCGATTGGTCTGGGCGCCGGGCGATGGCAACGGCCTGCGCACGTTCGATGTCCGCGGGGTCACCTGCAGCACGCTGAACTGCTGGGAGAACTGGATGCCGCTGGCGCGCACGGCATTGTACGCCCAAGGCACCCAGCTTCATGTCGGGATCTGGCCGGGAACGGACGCCAACACCCGGGACATCACGCGCTTTGTGGCCCAAGAAGGGCGCGTATTCATGCTGTCGGCCGGCGCCCGGATGGCGTTCGCCGACGTCCCCGACGACTTCGAGCTGGGACGGCGGCTGGGCGAAGAGGCGTGGTTTCGCAACGGCGGCTCGGCCATCGCGGGGCCCGACGGTCAATGGGTCCTCGAGCCCGACACGGCCACGCAGGGGTTGGTCATGGCCGATGTCGACATCGACCGCGTACTCGCGCAGCGGCAGTCCTTCGACCCCACGGGGCACTACAGCCGCCCCGACGTCCTGCAGCTCTCGGTCGACCGCACCCGACAGAAGAACGTGACCTTCCAAGACGCGTGATCCTCCAACCGGGCAGTAGCCAAACCGCCACGGTCGCGAGACTCTGGCCGCGTGTCGGACAGCCGCCCGAACCTGCTGACCGCGGAGCCCCGGCAGGCGCTGATCTCGTTGGCGGTGCCGACCCTGCTGGGCATCGTCTTCATTCTGGCGGTCAACCTGATCGACACCTACTTCGTCGGCCAGCTCGGCACCGACGAGCTGGCCGCGATGAGCTTCACGTTTCCGGTCGCCACGTTGGTGACCAGCGTGGGCTTTGGACTGGGCGTCGGCACGACCTCGGCCGTGTCGCGGGCGCTCGGGGCCGGCGACCGCTCCACCTCGCGACGTCTCGTCACGCATGGTCTGCTGCTCGGTACCGTGGTCGTGCTCGTCATCTCGTTGGCGGGCATCGCCACTCAAGACGCCGTGTTCCGCGGGCTGGGTGCGGAGCCTCAGCTGCTGCCGCTGCTCAGCGAGTACATGACCATTTGGTACGCGGGCGCGATCTTCCTCGTGGTCCCGATGATGGGCACGGGCGCGCTGCGAGCCTCCGGCGATGCCAGAACCCCCGCGTTGGTGATGGCCGTGGCAGCCGCCAGCAACGCGGTGCTCGACCCGATGTTCATCTTTGGCTTTGGGCCGATCGAGCCCATGGGCATCGAAGGCGCCGCGATCGCTACCGTGATCTCCCGGGCGCTCACGCTGCTGGTCACGTTCGTCATTCTGGTTCGCCGTGACGTGTTGGACGTGCACCTGCCGAGCCCCGCAGACCTGTGGGTTTCGTGGAAGCAGATCCTCTCGGTCGGAATCCCTGCGTCCATCTCCAATGCCATTGTCCCGGTCGCCACCGCGGTGATGACTGCCCTCGTGGCGAGCTACGGCGCGGCCTCGGTGGCGGGCTTTGGCATCGCCTCGCGCCTGGAGAGCTTCGTGCTGATCCCTGGCATGGCGCTCACCGCTGCGCTCACGCCCTTCATCGGGCAGAACTGGGGCGGACATCACCCCGAGCGAGTGGCCGCCGCCATGCGCATCGCGACCCGGTTCGTCTTGCTGTGGGGCCTAGGCGCTTGGGTGGTGCTTCTGCTCGTGGGCGACACCGTGGCGGGCGTGTTCACCGACGACCACACGGTCATCGACGTTGCGCACACGTACATGTGGATCGTCCCGATCAGCTACGGCACCGCGGGACTCGTCAGCGTCGTCAGTGCGTCGTTCAACGCGGTCGATCGCGCGGTTCGGTCCACGATCCTCTCCGCCTTGCGCTCACTCGTCCTCGCCGTTCCGCTGGCCTTCCTCGGCGCCGCGATCGGCGACCTGGAAGGCATCTTCGTTGGCATTGCGGTGGCCAGCCTGATCACCGGAGGCGCGGCCATGCTCTGGTCTCGCAGTATGCGGTCGGTCAAGGAGTCGGTCGAAGACCCCGTGGAAGGGCTCCGGCTCCTCGGAGACCGCGGCGGACCGATCACCGCGCTGGTCGCTGCGGCGCGAGAGATCGACGGGCTCCGGGTCGCCCCTCGTCCGATCAACACCGTCGGTTTCTATGCCGGAGACCACGAGCTGGGGCACGTGCATGCCTCCGGACACATTGACCTTCACGTCCCACTGGAGATCCACGACGCCCTGCTCGACCTCGGCAAGTGCGACCACCACCGCCACCTGCACGAGGTTTCGTGGATCACCCACCGGGTCGACACGGAAGCCGACGTTCCCGAAGCGCTGTGGCTCCTTCGGCTAACGACGAAGCTGTACGCGTCGGTCAAAGACGGACGGTGCCCGGACGCGACGGCTCTCGAAGCCCTCGACCTGGAGCCCGCGCTGGTCGAGGCCGCGCAGAGTGCCGTCGACCGCACCGTTGCCGCGGAGTAGTCAATCCAACCTCGCGCGCTGCTCAAAGCGCCCGTGCCCGACGTCGCCAGGCCGCAGGAGTGAGGCCATGGATCTTCTTGAACTGCCTGATGAAGTGGGTCTTGTCCCTCCACCCGACCCGTTCGGCGACGGCCTCGATGCTGTCATCGGAGTGAAGCAACCACCCTGATGCGGCAGCGATCCGGATAGACGCAATCCACGAGCCCACCGTATGGCCGGTGGAGTTCTTCACGCACGAGGCGAGGTGAGAGGCCGTGCAATGGCAGGCAGCGGCGACGTCCTTGAGGGAGAGCGGACCCAGGGCGTTCTCCTCGATGAACAACAGCGCCCGCAGCACCAGATCATCGCTCGTTGTCTTCGACGGACGGACCGCCCGGGCCTCCAAGGCCCGTTGCAGAGCCGCAAGGATGAGCACGAGCAGGGCCCGCTGCTGTTCCAGCGCAGCGGCGCCGTGACTGCCCTCCGCGGCGGCAAGGCGGGCGAACAGCTCCCGGACCCACGCCTGCTCGCTGGTCTCGACCGGAACCAGCGGCAGGTCACCCCGCCGCACGCGGGCGAAGGCGGAGAGCAGCGGGTGATCGTCGGCCATGCCCAGGCAGGAGCTGCAGAAGCCCAGTCCCCAGAAGTCGACCGTGGCCGAACGAAGGGCACGGTGGGGCACGCCGGCGGGGATGATGAGGAAAGACCCGGGTTTGCCAATGACCTCGCCACCGATGTCCATGTGAACCTCGCCGTCGAGCAGGAAACCGAGGGTGTGGCCGACATGGGTGACGGCTGCGCTCTGGCCCTCGCGCCCCGTCATCCGGCCCACACTGATGACAGGCAGCCCGCGGTGAGCCTCAGCGTCCTGAAGGCTCGCCGAGGCCTTCATGCACCCCAGCGCTCCATCGCGTTGTGCCGGACGATGCCCGCGGCGCATGTCGAGCCCTGGGCGGCCGCGACCATGAGACCGGAGAACCCCATGCGCACGTCGCCCGCGACGAAGAGCCCGGGGATTGAAGTGCTGCCGTCATCCTCGGCGGAGACCACCGTCCACCCGACTGGATTCTGTGACATGTGTGCTCCAAGCTGCTCGGCGAATGAGGTGGCCATCACCGCGTAGTCGCCTACGCAAAAACCAGCTTCGCACATCACGACACGACCGTCTTCGAGCTCGACGGAACGCAGCTGCCCCTCGTTCGAATGAAGACGCGTGACGGCCTCGGAAACGACAGCGATACCCCGGTCGCCCAGAGCCTGCTCCACGGCGCCGGACGGCAAAGCACCGTTGAAGAACACGCGTAGATCCGCAGAGCTCAGCTGCTGGACCATCGCCAGGTAGTGCTGCAGGACGTCGTCGCTGACCGCATGGGCGAAGACGGCGAGGGGCTTGTCGCGCAGCTCGAAGCCATCGCAGAACGGGCACGGGAACACGCTGTGGCCGTACACCTCACCCAGGCCCGGAAGCCCCAGGCTCTCGAGGTCGTCGCGCATCCCGGTGGCGATCAGCACCCGCCGGCTTCGTACGAGTGCACCGCCCTCCACGGTCAGGCTAAAACCGTGCGCCGCACGCTCGATGCCGATCACGGCATCCGTGCGGTAGCGGAGGGTTGGATAGTTGGCCAGCTGTTCCCGAGCGGTGGTCAGCATCAGCGATGGGGATGCGCCGTCCCGGGTGAGGAAGCCGTGGCTGGACCGCACGACACGGTTGCGGGCGCGCTCCGTATTGAACACCGCAACGTCCAGCGAGGCGCGACCGCACACAAGCGCAGCGGCCATGCCAGCGGTGCCTCCACCAACGATGGCGAGGTCGATCACCTCGTTCACGCCGCACCTCCAGGGGACGAACGGCTGGCCATGAAGGTCTGGCCACCATCGTCGAGGATCCCGGCGGGATGCACGAAGGGGGCGAGTGAGCGGGTGTAGAAGGTGGTCAGTGGCATCGAAGCTCTCCGTTGGGGTGTCCCAGTCAACAGCGTGACTCGGGCGAGCCGCTGCGGGGAGAGCGGGCTTTGGGTGATGATCGGCCGATCTTGGGATCCGCGATCGTGGCGACGACGGAATGGACGCCGTAAGCTGCCTGCATGGGCTGGTTCGAGAAGGGAGTTCCGAGCAAGGTTCGGCAACGGTCCGCCGAGTACCGAGTGGACGCAGCAGGCGGCAGCATGTTCCGGAACTACGGCTTGGTGGTGCTCGCAGTCGTGGCGGCGGTGACAGTCCTGACCATGCCCAAGCACTGGCCCAACGTGGTTTCGATGGCCCCCGCCCTGGGTGTCCTCGCCGTGGTCGCCGGGCCCTTCTTGTGGTTGTGGCGAAGCCGTACCACCCACGGGCGCGAGGTGCGTTTGATGCAAGAAGCCGCGCTCGGTGGCACGTGGGTGCAGGCCCGCATCCTGGACGTGCGGCCCGGCTTCGTCGGCCACCTCAAGAGGCACTGGTCGTTCCAGCGCACACATCTTCGACTCGGGTTCAGCGATCCAAAAACCGGCCAGGCCCGCGAACTCGCCAGCGATCTCTATCTGCACCCCGAAGAGCACGTCGTCGCAGGGCAGGTGCTCTGGGTCCGATGCCATCCGACCCTCCCGGAGCCGGTGTTCGTTCCTGTGCAGGGCTGAGCCCACGCCCGCGGTACCATGGCGGCGCCGTCATGCCTTTGTCTCGCCGCACGCTCCTTCGCTACGCCAGCGCCCTCTCAGCGACCTCCGCCGTCGGATGCGGTGACGATGCTCCGCCTCTCGACGGCTCCGGGACCGGGAGTTCAACGTCGTCGGGCCCGGGACCCGGCGTCTCGACCGGCGCGCCGGTCACGAGCACGGCTGTCGAGTCCTCGAGCAGCAGCGGCGGGCTCGACGATGGCCTGCCCCGCTACGAGTGGGAGGGCGAGGTCGGCCCGGAGTCTCTGTTCTCGCATGGCGTGGCTTCGGGCGACCCGCTGACGGACGCGGTCATCCTGTGGACGCGGATCACCACCGAGTCCAACGACGCGGTCGAAGCCTTCTTCGAAGTCGCGTTGGATCCGGAGTTCGAGATGCGGGTCGCCGCGGACTACCTCGAGACCGACCCGGGTCGGGACCAGACCATCAAGCTCGACGTCCAGAACCTGCAGGCGGGGACGACATACTACTACCGCTTCTATACTCAGGGCCGCATCTCCTCGATTGGCCGGACCCGCACGGCCCCGACCGACGCCACCCGACTGCGCGTCGCGACGTGCTCGTGCTCCAACTACGCGCACGGCTACTTCCACATCTATCGCCGCATCGCCGAGCGGGCCGACCTCGACCTGGTCCTGCACCTGGGCGACTACATCTACGAGGCCGGGACAAACCCCAACCACATCCGCGTGGTCGAGCCCGAGCATGAGCTCTTGGAGCTGGACGACTACCGGACGCGATACGCGACCTACCGCACCGATCCAGACCTTCAAGAGCTTCACCGCCAACACCCGGTGGTCGTGACCTGGGACGACCACGAGTCCGCCAACGACGCGTCCCGGGACAACGCCCAAAACCACACGCCCTCGACCGAAGGGTCATGGGAGGACCGCAAGGCCGCCGCGATCCAAGCCCACGCGGAGTGGATGCCCCGGCGGGAAGGCATGCCCGGGATCATCTACCGAGCGCTGCCCTACTCGGACCTGATGCACCTGATGATGCTCGACACGCGCCTCATCGGTCGCGACCTTCAGCCCGACGATCTGACCGACCCTGAGCTCCTCGATGACCCCGACCGACAGCTTCTGGGAATGGCGCAGGAAGCCTGGGTGATGGAGCAGTTCATGAACACCCAGTCTCAGTGGGTGCTCATCGGCCAACAGGTGATCATGGCGGAGGTCCGGTTGGGCGACAACCCGATCAACGCGGACCAATGGGATGGCTATCGCGCGGCGCGGGGCCGGTTCTACGCGATGGCCGAAGCGGTCCCCAACTTGGTCGTGCTCACCGGCGACATCCACTCGTCGTGGGCCTTCGACCTCGCCGTCGATCCACAGGGCGAGTACGACCCCGAGACCGGCGAGGGCTCCGTTGGCGTGGAGTTCGTGACGCCCGGAGTCACCTCCGCCGGCTTCCCGACCAACGCCGCCAACGCGGTGCTCGTGTCCAACCCGCACCTGCACTGGGCAGAGCTCACCCAGCGCGGATACGTGGTCCTCGATATCGATTCGGAGCGGGTGCAGGCGTCGTGGTGGTTCATCGACGATGTCGAGGACCCTCAGGGCGACACCCAACGCTTCGAGTCCGCGTGGGCCGTGTATGACGGGACGCGACACCTGGTTCAAGAGGACGAGCCGGCCGAACCTGCTGAAGACGCGCCCGCTCCGGCGCCGTAGCAGCCCCCACTCTGGCAACCGCGGTTCTCCGACTCGCAAATTTGCGAAGAGCAGTCTCAGGCCATGGCGCTACGGTAGGCCATGCTCAGCACCGATCTGTTGGACGCCCGAATGCGAGCCTGGTCGTTGCTTGCCGCTTGCTGGCTCCTGGGTTGTGGTCCTGACTCGACCGAACCAGCCCTCTCCGATGCGGGCACCGGAAGCTCGACCGGCTCCATCAACCCCACAACCAGCTCCGACGACTCCGGGCCCGAGCTGACCTCGACCTCCGATGGGGAGTCATCCACCTCGGAAGGTGGGTCCACGACCGGGGGTTCCGGTCCCACCTATGCCGACGTCTACCCGCTCGACGTGACGTATCCCGAGGGCGGCGCATTCGACCCCACCGACGAAGTGTTCTACGTCGGCACTCTGGAAGGGGGCGAGGTGCAGCGCGTCGACCCCCTCAGCGGAGACAGTGAGCTCGTCTTCGCGCCCACCGATCCGGGCACATGGATCACGCTGGGAATGGCGGTCGACGAGACTCGCCATCGACTCTGGGTCTGCGCCGCCAACCGGGACACCGAGCCCTTCACCGGCCAGCTCTGGATGTTTGACCTCTCTCGCGGAGTCCGGGAGCAGGCGATTCCACTGAGTGCGGGTGAAGACGCCGCGTGGTGTGAAGACGTCGCCGTAGCGTCCGATGGCACGGCGTACGCAACGGACCGAGAGAACCCGAACATCTACCGGGTCGACGCAGGATTCGCAGCGGAGCTACTCATCACGGACGAAGCCCTTGGTTCCCCGCTGCTCGGACAAAACGGGGTCATCGTCCTTCCGGGCGACGAAGCCCTCATCGCGGCCATCCACGCGCCGCCCCAGCTCAACCACGTCACCATCGCCGATGGGATCGTCACCCCGATTGCCATCGACGGAGAGTTCACGGACACCGGCCTGGGCACGGGAGCGGACGGCATGGTCTACGTCGATGGCGTGCTCTTCGTCGTCTTCGACGGCAAGCTCGCCCAGGTGACGCCAACGAGCGACGACTGGTCCACCGCCGACTCCGTGATGGTCGAGCTACCTCGCGGACTCACGGATGTGTTGTCCACGCCGGAGGGCCTGTACTTGCTCAACGGGCAGGCGATTCAGTTCGCGCTCGGCCAAGATCCCCTCGGGCCGTTCGAGCTGTCGAAGTTTGTCGGCGAGTTCGCCCCGTAGCCCTACTCGCAGGGACTCTTGCCGACGTCATCCTCGAGGGATTGCGCCTGCTCGAAGTCCTCGGCGCAAGCTGCCTCATCGGCCAACGCCTTGTGGGCCCGGGCCCGAAGCACGAGCAAGGTCGAGCGCAGCAGAGGCGCCTTCGCGATCTCGAGCGCCTGATCCATCGCAGCCAACGCGGGCTTGGGTTGTCCTTGGTCGAGCCAAACTTTGGCCTGGGCCGAGAGCATGTTCGCGACCAGTGGGTGCTCAGCCCCAAACAACGACTCGGCTGAGTCCACAGCCTCCCGGGCAACCCGCGCAGCCTCTTCCAGGTTGCCGTCGTGATGCTCGATGAGCGCCTGGTTGTAGGCGATGTATGGACCGAGCCGCTCCGCCCCCGGGCCGAACGATTCGACGATCACCCGCGCCGCCGCGAGGTGCTTGCGAGCTTCGTCATGCCTCTCCAGCTTCACGAGGTTGGACGCGAGCGAGGTTCGGCAGTTGGCGACGTTGATGTGGTCCGCGCCGAACGCAGCTTCGAGGTGAGGCAGGGCTCGCTCCAACGACGCCGCGGACTCGGCGTTGTTGCCCAACCCCATCTCGGCGACCGCAAGGTTGTTGTAGGCCAGCCCGATGGTCCGGTCGTCATCGGGATCGGCCGCTTCCTGGATTTCGACGATGCGACGGTGGTCATCGCGGGCAGCCTTCGGATCGCCAGCGCTCAGCAGCGCCCCCGCGCGGGTGACCAACAATCCGGTCATGCGAGGATCGTTGGGCTCCAAGAACGAATCCGCGACCGCCATCGCGTCCTCGAGCGCGGCCAGAGCCTCCTCTCCACGCCCCATCGCCGTCAGGGCACTGGCCAGCGGCTGCGACGCCCAGATCATCCGAGGATGCTTGGGCCCGAGCCGGGAACGCACGAGGTCGAGCAACGACTCTCCCTCGGAAACGACCTCTTGTAGCTCCGCTCCGTTCAACATCCGACCCCGCATCGAGACCCGACCGATCGTGCTTCCGATGGTTTGGGTCGTGGTCAGGTTCGGCAGGGCGAGCGCGTTGTCGAAGGCCTCGGCCGATGCTTCGTAGTCGCCTCCGTAGGCGTCGAAGCTTCCACGGGCGTTCCAGTAGTGCCAGGCAGCGGGGTGTTGGGGGTCGATCCGGTCGAGAGCTGCGGCCGCGACATCGCGCCAAAATGCACCGTCCTCCCGGCTCCCCCCCACGCTGTTGCCCACGACATCGAGCATGTCCGCACCGACCCGAACCTGCCACGCGGGATCGCCCAGCCGAACGGCGTCGGACCACGACGCACGCAGGGTGGTCTCGGCTGCCTCGGCATCACCAAGCATCAGCTGCCCTTCCGCGAGGACCGACCTAACCTCGAGAGACAGAGGCTCGAACCCGAGAGATTCTGCAGTCGTCAGGATCGCGAGCGCCTGCTTGACCGCCGCCTCGTACTGGCCGGTTGTGGAATACGCGTCCGCCAAGGCCAACGCCTCTCGTTGCGCCGCGACCTGCTCGGCGATCACCTCCGGAGGCTCGACCCGAACGTCTTGCCATCCCGGGTCGCGACACCCTTCGGGCTGCGGAAGATCGGAGACCGCCTCCTCGGCGTACTCGAGCACGCCCGGATCGTTCTCAGAGAGCGCGACCAACAGAGCTTCGGCTTCGGAACGACCGAGCTCGAGACAGAGCAGCGTCGCGTACCGAGTTTCGAGCGTGGTCTCATCGGACCGACACGTCGCGGCGTGCACCTGCGTCCAGGCCTCCGCATAGGCGTCGAGCAACCCCACGACACTGCGCGCCACCCTGGGCGCCGCGGCCCGGCCCAACCCGGCAAGCGAGGCCTCGACCTCACGAGCGCGCGCGGCCGTCCAAACGTCGCCAATGGTCTCGCCGGTGTCCGAGCACATCGTCAGCGGCTCGGCGTCGGTCACGGCCTGCGAACTGGCCCAAGCAACGCCAGCGCTCCCCAGGATCGCAACACCGAGAACCGAGGCTCGCATCATCGCCCCGCGTGGTTTTCCGCGCCGGGCCTCGGCGACGAGGCGCAGCAACGATCCCATGTCGGGGAACCGTTCCTTTGGATCCACACGAAGGCCGCGAGTGAGCGTCGCCTGCAGCGCCCGCGGCAAGCCATCCAACGCGGACGGTCGCAGCGTCCCCGCACAAACGCTGGTCTGAAGTTCCATCAACGAGCGGCCCTCGAATGGACGCTCGCCCGTCAGGGCTTCCGCGAGTGCCACGCAGTAGCTGAACTGGTCCGACTTGGCGTCGGCAACCCGTCCCTCGAACTGCTCCGGGGACATGTACGCCGGCGTTCCCACCAACGCTCCGGTGCGGGTGACTGCCACATCGCCACTGCCCGAGAGAGTGACGAAATCTTGGTGCGTGATGGTGTCGACGCTCTCCCCGGCCCGAGCCAGGCCAAAGTCGGTCACCCGGGCGCGCTCGTCCTCTCCCATGAGCACGTTCGCCGGCTTGAAGTCGCGATGGACCAGCCCGGCTGCATGCGCAGCGACAAGTCCTTCGCCCGCCTCCAAGAAGACATCGAGGATCGCGTCGCGGCTTCGCTCGCTCGCCTCGAGCCAGTCGCCGAGCGTACCGCCCACGACCAGCTCCATCGCCATGAACACGTTGCCCTGGAACTCGCCGACATCGTGCACCACCACCACGTTGGGGTGGGCCAGACGCGCCGTCGCGCGGGCCTCCCGAACCATCCGTGCGTTCCGCTCTTCGTCGCCGGTCCGTTCGCGGAGCAGCTTCAATGCGACCCGGCGATCGAGCTCTGGATCGTAGGCGGCAAACACAACCCCCATCGCGCCCGTGCCGAGCAAGTCCAGCATCACATAGCGACCCACCTTCGAGCCGCGCAGCAGCTCCGGCGGCAACAAGCCCAAGCCGGGGTCGGACGCTTCGGTGTCATCTTGTGACACCTCCTCCGGCTCCGGGACCGACGACGCCCGAAGCTCAAACACCCGTGCCAGCTCGATGAGCACGGCACGACACGCATTGCAGGTGTCGATATGCGCCTCGGCCTGGGTCGCCTCCTCGGGCTCCAGGTTTCGCATCACGAAATCAACGATTTCGTTCTCTGAGAGGCATTCCGACATGGTTCGAGAACCGACCCCCCGGCCTTACCACGCCGGCGGAGCCGGACGGACGTGGGCGAGGGCCCAAAACTTCATTCCAACGCCGCGTCGAGCCCGCCATCGATGCAAATTGCGCGTCTGCGGATCTGCCGCCTCACAGTGCGAGGACCGAGAGTTGCTGCATCATGCTCCTCGTGGCCGACGAGACCGACGAGACCGCATTGGCCCCGCGCACCACGGCCTCCGTCGATCGCTACGAACAGAACTTCATGGCCGGCGAGGGCACCGTGCTCTACCGGGCCAAAGACCGTGCCCACTGGTCGCTTGCGGCGCTTGTACTCGGGCTCGGCGGCGTGTCCGTGGCCGCGCTGTGGCCTCTTGCTCCGCTTGCCGCGATCGCCAGCTTTGCGCTCGTCGCCCTAACATGGCTCCTGTTCGCGGTCCTTCGCGTCACCGTCTCCGAGGGCGCGGTCAACATCCAGCTCGGGCTGTGGGGACCGCGGATCCCGATCTCGTCGATCATTAGCGTCGTCGCGACCACCTACAAGTTCTCGCAGTTCAAGGGCTGGGGCATCCGCATCAGCCCGCGGTTCGGGACCATGTACAACATGCCCGGAGACGGCGGGAACGCGCTCAAGATCGAGTGGCGCGACGGCGACCGACAGCGGACAACCTGGGTCGGAACCCGCGAAGCAGACTCCCTGGTACGCGTGATCCGGGCCGCGCAGAAGGAAGCGATTCGCGCCAGCCCGGAACATGCGGCACTCGACGCTGCCGACGACACCTAAGCTTCAGACTCGCCGAAGGATCGCCCCGTCGCGCACGCCGGCTCGCGCAAACCCGCCGTCCAACGAGTGCGTGCTCTCGCTCTCACCGACCGCGAGGAAACCGCCCGGCACGAGTGCCTGCTGCATGCTGGCCAGCGCGCGCGGATGGACCTCGGGCCGCAGGTAGATCATCACGTTTCGGAACAGGACGAGGTCGCGGTCCTGCGGCGGAGGATCGGCAAGCACGTCCTGCACCGAGAACCGAACGCAGTTGCGAAGGATCTCTCCGACCTTCCACTGTCCGTCCTCCACCGTGCCGTAGCGGGTTCGAATGTCTGTGGGAATGTTGGCCACGCGTGCCAACGCGTAGGAGCCCGCCGCGGCGTGCTCGATGGCGTCGCCGCGGACGTCGGTCGCGATCATGCTTAGCTTCGCCGAAGAACCGGCGGCTTCGAGCTCGCTGTGCAGGAATGCAGCCACCGAGTACGCCTCCTCACCGGTGGAGCACCCCGCGCACCAGACCGCGAGCGAGTCCTGGCCAGACACCGCGGGCACGACCCAACGACGCAGGTCTTCGAAGAGCACCTTGTTGCGAAAGAAGTCCGTGGTCCCGATGAGAATGCGGGACGCGAGCGCTTCGAGTTCGTCGGGATCTGAGAGGGTTCGCTCGAGGTAGGCGTCGAGCCCATCGAGTCCGAGCGTCCGCGCTCGCTGCGTGACCCGGCGATAGAGCGTCGCGGTTCGGTAGGCGTAGAGGTCGATGCCCATCGTGCTCCGCAGGTGTTCGAGCACCACCCAAAACGCCGGAGCGAGAGGGACCTCGAAACGCTCTGGATCCCCGGTGTCGCGGACGTCGGCGGAGAGTCCCTCTCGAACCCAGCCTCCGATCTCCTGGCACGACCCGACGCCGCTGGCCCCAACTTCGCCCAGCACGCTGATCAGCATGTCGTCGATCGGAGCGGTACTCGGGGACTGGCAGTAGAGCTCGCCGCCCGCATCGAGGATGGCCTGCGCCCCAGCTTGAACCGGAGCACCGCCGCCGGCGAGAATGATCGCGGTGGCGTTCGCCCCCCAACTCTGCGCGGCGCTGTGCAGGACCGCGTCGAGGGCCGACACGCCGGCCGTTCGCGGCGTGGCCACCACCGTTGTCTTCGTGACGCTCAGCTGCATCGCGGGCGCCGCGAGGTACACCGTGCCCGCTTCGAGAGTCTGCACGGACTCCACCACCGCGAGGCGCCGCGTCGTCCGGAGCTCGAGCGTCTCGTGAAGCATCGAGGGCCCGTCGCTCGCCTTGATCGCCACCACGAACGCATGGGGCGAGCGTCTACCCACCGACTCCAACACTTGAACCACCGCGTCGTATCCACCCGCGGACGCGACGAGCACAAACACGCGCTCGACCGCAGTCGGGGGGACCGAAACATCCACCCCAAAAGCGTATGCTTCTCTGCCCTCAACCTCCACCGCGAGTCGACGATGAAGGACACCATGGGTCGTCGCGTCAGAACCGTGTTCACGCTGCTCGCAACGTGTTTCACGGGCTGTGCCGCGCAGGGAACGACCCCAGCCGGCACGGTCGAGGTCCCGACTGGCCCATCATGGTCCGGGTCCACCCTCGAGACTCGAGCAGGCGCGGTCGAGTTTCTGGCCGCGGCGTACGGAGCCCAGGCGACCGAGCCGCTGATGCGATTGCGGGCCGAGGCAGCGCCACACTCGGTCAAGACCGAAGGATTCCGGATCATGACGCACCCCGTCACACAGGGTGACTATCGTGCGTTCGCCGCTGCGACGGGATCTCCGGAGCCCTGGATCGACGCGGCCCGCTGGGCTGACCAAGACACCGGGTTCCCCTACGCGATGGCAGAGCGATTCATGTGGGTCCACGGAGAGCCGGTCCCGTCCCGCCTCCACCACCCCGTCGTGCTGGTAGACCACGCCGATGCCGAGCGCTATTGCAGCTGGTGGGGACGCCTGCACGGTGGGGTGGGCGAACTGCCGAGCGAGGCCCAGTGGAATCGTGCTGCCAGCGGCGACGACGGGACCGCGTTCCCTTGGGGGAACGAGCACGACCCCACCCGTGCCAACACCTGGGAAACAGGCGTCGGCGACACGACGCCCGTCGGGGCCGCACCCGAGGACGCAAGCACGTTCGGGGTTCACGACATGGCGGGAAATGTCTTCGAATGGACCCGCACATCGGCCGAGGATGGGGCCTCGATTCTCAAGGGTGGGAGCTGGAGCACGAGCCTAGTGCAGGCCCGAACGGCCGTCCGGAAGCCTGCACGCGATGACATGCGGCACATCACGATCGGGTTTCGGTGCGTCTTTACGCCCCAAACGGCCGATTGAACCTAGGAAAACCGAAATCAACGGTCGTGGAAGAAAATCTCCGACCTGGTAGCTTCGTCGAACTTTGACGATGCGCCCGCTGTACCCCGCCCTCCTCGCGTCGCTTCTCGCCCTCAGCCCCCTGGCGTGCAAGCGCGGCGGCGACTCCGTCAAGGGGCCCGCCGATAGCACGACCGCGCGTCCCAAAGCGCCGGCGATGCCCAAGCCGCTCGCCCTCCCGGCCCAACCGAACGCTCTGGTGCACGTCGCGGCGCCCAAGCAGCTTCTCCAAGAGGCGCTGAGCTACTCGCCGGGGACCATGACAGCCCGCGAGGCCGTCGCTCAGGCCCTCAAGAACAGCGGCCTCGGTTTCGAGTCGCAGGTGTTCCAGCATATCGGTATGGGCCGGGCCTGGAACATGGCCATCGTCAAGGGGCAGACCATCGTCCACGTCCCTGTCATCAAGGGACATGAGGCTCAGCTCTCGGCCATGCTTTCGAAGCTCCCGCCCGAAGGGGAGTTCGGCGCGGTTCGGCTGAATCGGCCCCAAGGGCAGCAGGGACCCAAGGTCGCCTTCTTCGACAAGCAAAACAACATGCTGACGCTTGCCGGCGATCTGCGCGGCATCGCGACGGGCCCGGAGTTGGGCCGAACCTACGGCAAGCAGGGCGTCAGCATCACTGTGACCGAGGAACAGGCGGCACGGTATGGCGCCCAGCTCGGGGCCAAGCGCGCCACGATCACCGGCTCGGGAACGGACAACCTCCGCATCGAACTCGAGGGAGCTCCCGCGCTCCCAGCCAGCCTCCGCATCTCCGAGGGCGCCCTCACGGGGCTGCTCGAGAGCGGACAGATCGCTCTGGGCGGCAGCACCAAGTACATCGACTACAAGAAAGACGTCGATGGAATCATGGCGCAGGGTCGACGACAGGTGTCTTCGCTCCCCGGTATGGCTCAGGGCAACGCCAAGGAGCTGCTCGGACGCGCCGGCGGTCTGATGCGGACCTGGAACGGCCGCACAATGGTCGGTGTGGGTCCGGCCAACCATGTGCTCGTCGGCTTCGGCACCAACGACACGACCAAGATGAACAACTCCTCGCTGCACCTGATTCGCGGCGTGCAGTCGAACATCAAGACCATCAAGTCGCTAAAGAAGTTCGGCGTCAACATCCCCAACGTGCCGTCGGTCAGCTTTGCGCCCAACAAGGCCAAGGTCGCCGGACAGTCCGTACACGTCGTCGCGCTGGAGAACGCGCGGAAGTACGTGCCGCCAGAGTTCCACAAGCTCCTCACCTCGAACGATCGCCTGAGGATCTCGATGGTGTTCCCCAAGCGCGCTGGCGCCGGCATGGTGGTCATCGGCCCCAACTCCGAGGCCGTGCTCACCCGCTGGCTTCAGGACACCCAGGGCGCCACGCCGGGCGCCAAGAGTGAGGGGCACCTCGCGTCGGCCACCGTCGCGGTTGGGGCCAAGGCGCTGAGCCAGCTGGGCTCGCCCGAGTTCAACCCCGCCACGCTGATGGGCCTGAGCGCCAACCGGACGCCGACGAAGATCGTCATCAAGCGACAGGACCAGAACTACGTCATCAAGCTCAAGCGCGACAAGACCAAGGGCGCCGGCAACGCGAGAACGTCGGCGCCGTAGCGCACGGTCAAAGGCCGAGAGCGGATGACAGGATCGGTCATTTGCTCAAAGCTTCGAGCGCTCGTCGTTCGAGCTCGAGCAGCCGCGCTCGCTCGAGGGCTTCTTGTTCTCGGTACAGCCTCTCCAGCTCGACCGCAACGTCGTCGTTGAGCGTTGGTCGACAGACGACGTCGTCCCATCCGCGTAGCGCTTCGAGACGCGCCTGTGCCCGCGCCGCCGCGGAGGCGTAGCGTGGATCTCCCACAGCTCGAGCGAGGAAGCGTTCGTAGTGATCCACCGCCGCGCGGAGGCTATCGAGTGGGTCGCCATCCACTGTCGGAAAGAGCTGATGCTCGTGAAGTGCGGCAACGTTGTAGTCAACGCGGGGGTCCGAGGGGCCGAGTTCGCGAGCATGCCCATAGGCCTCGAGAGCTTGGTCGAAGTCCTTGCTGCCGGTTCGTGCAACGCCCAGGGCGAGCGCGACCGTCACGGAACGCTCGCCGAGGGAGCCCGAGGCGACTTCGAGATGCCGAGCCGCAGCCCGAAAATCCCGGGTCCGCAGCAGGACGTACGCCGCGTTGATTCTCGGAGCGAGCGCGTTCGGGTCGATGGAGATCGCGTCTTCGAACCCCCGAAGTGCGCGTGAGACGTGACCGCTGTGGAGGTCGAGCAGGCCCGCAAGGTTGATGGATTCGGCCGAGCGAACCCCGCGCGCAGCCTCCAGGCGGGCGGCTTCCCCAAGGGCGAATCTCGCAAGGACGGCATAGGACGACTGCCCGTGGGCGGCGCGATCGTAGTAGAGGCGAGCGAGTCCGATGTGGGCATCCGAGTCCTCGGGGTCCATCAAGAGCACCGACTGAAACCGCCGCTGCGACGATTCGAATGCGTCTAGCGTCCCGGAGGCTCGGTAGCGTTTGCGGTCGGCATGTCCGAGGTTGATCTGGGCGACCCGGAGTGACGGGTCGTGCTGAATTGCCTGCAGCAGGTGATGCTTCGCCTGGCTTCGCAGCCCGGAGCGCGAAGCGAGGACCGCCAGGTTGTTTTGCGCGGCTGCGAACAGAAGATCATCGCCCTGAATCGCCGCGTAGGCCCCCCGCGAACGCTCGTTCTCGCCGCACGCCTGCCACGCGAGGCCGACGCGGAAGCGAAGTGCCGAGGGCTCATTGGCACCGAGGCTCGTTGTCTCGAGCTGGTCGACGAAATCGTGACAGAGCTCGGCCGTCAGAGACCCGTCCACATGAGCCTTCGCGAGAGCACGGTGGCGTGCCTCGGACGTGGCGGACTCCGGGGGCGGACTCGGCGGCCGAACCGATGGGCCCGTCGCAGGTGGGCTGCATCCCAAACACCCACCCAACACCAACAGGACCCAGACGCTCCGACGCACGAGGCGGAGCACGTTCGTGAAGCACACATGTTCCCAACCGGCTCTCCCACGGGACCCACCGACCTGTTGTGGGCCGCCCCGAAGACTGGCCCCGCCGGCCCGGGAGCATTACGAGACAGTCAGCTGTGAGCGTCCCGAAGATCACCCCCGAGTCGACTGCGCGCTCTCACCCCTCACCACCACACCTCGCTGCGGTGCAGGCAGTCTACGACCTGTGCATCGTCGGCCTCGAGCCCCACAGCATCCGGCTCGCCGCGCGCGGAGTGAGCGCGTCGATGAGCGTGGCTTGCAGCGATACGCGGCCGGAGTCGATCGAGAGATTCAACCGAGCCGACGTGGGCGACGATGCGCGCCTGGTCGACACCATCGAAGATGGACTCGCGGAACAGACCGTGCGCGCATTCGTCGGGGCGGCCCGGGCCAGCGCGTTCGTGGTCAGCGTCCTCCCGGTGCTTCACCCTGATGGATACGTCGACTCCACTCCGATCGAGGACGCCATCGACGCGGTGGTCGATGCGGCGGAGCCCGGCAACCTCATCGTGCTCGACACCCCAACGGCACCCGGCACGACCCGCGGTCTCCTCGCAGAGAAACTCGAAGCCGTCGGGTTGCATCCGGGGGAAGACGTGTTCGTGGCGACCGTTTGGGTGACCAACGGCCGGTGTTTCGTCGGGGGCGTCACGCCTCGCTGCACGGAACGCGCCACCGAGCTGTATGGCACCCTCCTCGACCTCCCAGTTCAAACCGCGACGGCAGACGAGTGCGAGTTGGCCCGCCTGGCCCGGCGCACGCACGACGAGATCAATGCCGTGTTTGCCAACGAACTGGCCGCGGTGAGCAAGCATCTGGGACTCGATGTGTGGAGCGTCCTCTCCCTCGCACGATCGGCGGGATCGACGACTCTGGCCAGCCCGTCACCAGGACCCGCCGACGCCAACGCGCGCTTCGAGCCGCGGTTGTTTGCAGCCGTCTGCGAGCACGACACCGCACTCACCCGCGCGACGATTTCCCAAGGCGAGCTGCAGCCCGCGCGGATTGCCGCCGAGGTTCGCAGCGCTGCCCGACGATTCGTCTCCCCCACCATCGCGTGCCTGGGCTTGGGCTCTGGACCCGAAGGATCTCTCGCACACAGCCCCGCGATGCGGGTCGCATCCCTCATCGGCCGCGCGGAACTTGGTCAGCAGCTCGTCGTCGATCCCCGACTGAGCGTCTCTCCGATCTCCGGTGCCCGCCTCGTCAGCCTGACCGAGGCGCTCAAGCAGGCGGATATCGTAGTCGTTCTCAGCGACGAGGCATCGTTTGCGGCAGCCCCACGTGAGCTCTACTCGCGCCCCTCGGTCATCGACACCCTTGGTGTACTGACCCAAGCGCCGAGCTGAGAACTTCGTGATAGCGTTCCGTCGTCCCGTGAAACGCATCCCAAGCATCGCGACGGCCATGACCCCGTTCCCCTACTCGATCGCATCGGACGCGAGTGTCCCGGTGGCGGTCGAGATGATGAAGACCCACGGGATCAACCACCTCCCCGTGATGCGCGGCACGGACCTCATTGGCCTGCTCTGGAATCGTGACGTGCGCGTCGCTCAAGCACTGAGTGCTGCCAACCACACGCTCACGGTCGAGCAGCTGTGCAGCCCCGAGCCCTACATCGTGGAGCTGTCGGAGCGACTCGACCTCGTCGTTCTCGAGATGGCGGAACGTCGAGCCGGGGCCGCGATGGTCACCCGGCAGGGCAAGCTCGCCGGCATCCTCACCACGACTGACGTCTGCCGGCTCCTCGGAGAGACGCTTCGCGACGGGGCAGAGTTGCCCGACGACGACGGTGACGTCGCTTGACCTCATCCTGATGCTCGGCGGCCCGCTCGCGCTCACCTTTGCGGTGGGCATGGGCCTGTGGGCGGCTTCCCGTCCGGGAGGCTGGCTCCGCTCGACCGCCGCGATCGCCGGGCTCGCTGCGATTCCCGTGGGCGTCTACGGCATCGGCATGCGCTACCGGACCCCGCCGCCGCCACAGCGGCGCGTTCTCTCGCCCGGCATCGAGTACCAGCGGCTCGTCGCGGATGGGCCTGCTGTCGTGCACATCGTACGCATCGAGCTCGGGCGCCCGGACCTCATCCCGGTTGCGACACCACCATCCGCGGGCAAGGGCGTCCCGGCGCAGCGGGTACTGGACTTCGCGGTCGAGCACGGAGCCGACGTCGCGATCAACACCGCGTTCTTTCACCCGTTTCACTCGTCCTCCCCGTTCGACTACTACCCGCGGACGGGCGATCCGACGGAGCCTTTTGGCATCACCATGACCGACGGAGTCGAGTTCGGCGCCAACCGTTTTCACCGCGGCACGGTGTACTTGTCGGAGGACGAGGCGTCGCTCGAGCGAACGCCGGAGGCCCGGTGGGCTGTCACCGGACGCACAACGCTCGTTCGCGACGGACAGCCCGTCCCAGGAAACGAGAAGACGATGGCGCCGCGCTCCGCCGTTGCATACGACGGAACTCGGCTCTGGTTCGTCGTCGTCGATGGCCGCCAACCGGGCTACAGCGAAGGCATGACGCTCGGGTCCCTGGGCCGCCTGCTGGCCGGTATGGGGATCGAGTGGGCCATAGAAATGGACGGCGGCGGCTCGAGCACGCTCGCCACCACGACCGGCCCGAACCCGCGCACCCTCAACTGCCCGATTCACACCCGGATGCCCTGCCGCGACCGCCCCGTCGCCGCTCAGGTCGGAATCAAGCGCGTGGGCTCATGAGCCTGTGGCGGCATCGACGATGAAGAGCATCGCCCAGTAGCCGCCAAACACCAGCGCCGAGATGACCGCCGCGACTCGGCCCTGCGTGTGCTCTCGGGCGGCGATCCCCAACGCAACACCAAGGCCTGCGGCGACCAGGATCACCAGCGAGCCAAACGCCGCTCCGTCGGAGCCGAGGAGTCCAGCGACCGCTCCGGCCCCAATCCCAAAGAACGGGCCGCCGACGGCGAGCCACATCGCCAAGCGGCCGAGCCCGCTTGAACGCACCCCCACCCCCGGAGCCTCGGCATAGTCGGCGGGTGCGTCCAGCGTCCGCAGCAGGCCGCGCATGTTCGAGGCATCCCCACGCTGCAGAGACGTCGCGATCTCCAAGACCTGCTCCTCGACCGCCGCAATAACCGTCAGGACCTCATCTTCGTCCCGGCCGTCGCCGCGAAGCACACCCGTGATCGCGACGAGGTGCTGGTCGAGTTCCTGGCGCGCGAGGGGATGAACTTCACTCATCGTCCACCTCTGTCAGAAGCGAGGACACCGCGGTCGAAAGGAGCTGCCAGCGTTCGCGCAGATCCCTGAGGTGGCGTTTTCCCTGGGGCGTCAGCTGGTAGTAGCGGCGCCTGGGACCGGACGGAGACTTCACCGTTCTCGAAGCCACCAGTCCCTCTTTGGAGAGACGACCCAGCGCCAGATAGATGCTGCTCTCCTTGAACTCCAGACCACGACGGCGCTCGAGTTGCTGGACGATCGCGTACCCGTACGCTTCCTCCTGGGCCAGAACCGCGAGGACAGACAGCGACACGAGGCCCTTCCGCATCTGTGCATCGTTGGCGTCTGACACGGCTTCGATCGAGCGTTGCAAAGTACCACGCGGCGAACCGCCTCTTGATCGTCGTCACATCCCCTCCACGGACCGGGTTGCACTACCATGCAATGCAGAGTAGTCGTAAGGCATGCGGACGTTATCCCTTTGCGTTTCATTGCCCTGCGCGGCCCTGCTTCTCCTGAGCCCAGGCTGTGACGACGAGGGCGATGCCTCCACTGGTTCATCCACGACGGACACCGATGCAAGCACCGGTCCTGTAGACGGAACCGGGAGCGACACCACCAACCCATCCGGGGGCAGCAGCTCCGGCGGTAGCACCAGCACCTCCAGCGGGAACACGTCGGGTTCGGGTTCCGAGACGGGTAGCTCTGAGACCGGCGAGGTTCCGGTGACGATCGACCTCGACGCGCTGCAGGACTGGACCCGGGTCGAGGGGCGCATCCTGTACGACGTCGTCGAGGGCTATCCGGCGGCGGCAGACGCCCATGTGTTTCGCGACGAGAACGGAGAGCTATCCGCGATCTACTCCGGTGCGGACCCCAATGAGCCCGACTACTCGGCGATCAAGCTCGCCCGTGCCTCCGAACCCGCCGTCTGGGAGATTGGGGACGCCCTGCTCAACGGTACGGACGCGCCGGCAGAGCAGCTCAACAAGGAGACTTCGTTCTACCGACTCGCCGCCGATGGAACCCATCAGATCTACTACATCGGATACGACGACGAAGAGACCTACCGGTCTCAGATCTTCCGGGCCGAGAGCGCCAATCTCGAAGGCCCCTACACGGTCCAAGTCGAGCCGAGTATCGCCCGCGGGCTTCAGGGGGAGAACGACATCCAGGTGATGACCTCGCCCTCCATCGTGGAAGATGACGGCACCCTGTACATGTTCTATTGCGCGTGGAACCAGTTCGAAGAGAACGATGACCTCCGGGTCTGGGTTCACGGCGCAACTTCGGACGATGACGGCGACACGTGGACCGTGCTCGGAGAGGTCGACGTGCCCGTGTGCATGGAGGGCGCCCTGACCAAGGGTCCCGACGGGTTGTTCTATGCCGTCGCGCAGGGCGAAGGCGGCATCACCCTCGGGCGCGCCGACGAGCCGCTTGGCGCATACGAGATGCTCCCCGAACCGATTCTGACCCCAGCGGGCCCTCCCTACGAGATCGACGAACTCAACACGCCGCAGCTCCACTTCGAGGACGACGTACTGTTCTTGTACTACTCGGGGGCGAACTACTCCGACGTGAACTACGAGCAGGGCTGGTGGACGATGCTCGCGTACACCAGCATCGAGTAGCTCAGCCGCCGCGAGACGCCGGTTCTCGCGTTGCGTCGATAGCGTACTGCTTTCGCCCCCGCAAAGAAGCTCGCCACCGGAGGCACGCACGTCTTGGCAGATCGCCGCGATGAGGGCGGCCGCGATGCCCAGGCCGCTCGCATCCGCCCCCCTTACGGCGGTATGCGCGCGACAGTGATGTGGGATCATCAACGCTCCTCGCGTCATGACCTGTCCCGACGAGAACACGCTCGATGAGCTCGCGCGCGGCGAGCTGCCGGCCGAAGAGCGGGTGCAGTTGGACGCACACCTCGACGAGTGCCCCTCGTGCTCGGTGGTCGTCGCGGAGCTCACCAAGATCTTCGCGTCATCCTTCGCCGAGCCACTCGAGCCCTCGCGGTCCTCGACCACCCTCGAGTCGACGACGGCTGGAGATGACGAGTCGACGGGCTGGTCGAGCGATCTCTTGCTGCCTGAGGGCGCGAAGCTGGGCCGATATGTGGTGCTCAAAGCCGTGGGTGCGGGAGCGATGGGCGTGGTCTATGCGGCGTACGATCCACAGCTCGATCGCAAGGTCGCGCTCAAGGTCATGCGGCGCGGCGCGGGGGCGTCCTCGGACGACTCGCAGTCGGATCGGAACACCCGGATGCTTCGAGAGGCGCAGGCGCTGGCACGGCTGAGTCATCCTGGGGTGATCACGGTCCACGATGTGGGCAGCTTCGAGGGCCAGGTGTTCCTGGCGATGGAGTTCGTCGCGGGCGGGACGCTGACCGAGTGGCTCAAGGTTCCGCGCCCGTGGAGGGACCGGCTCG
>CAJXVA010000108.1 GCA_913061055.1 uncultured Pseudomonadota bacterium | reverse complement strand
CGTCGGCAGCGTCAGATGTGTATAAGAGACAGCAGCCGGGGGGGCCTCCGGTGGCGGGGCTTCCCCCTCGGACGGCTCGGCGGGCGGCGTTGCCTCGGCGGAGGGCGGGTCTTCCGCGGGGGGCGTCGACGCGTCCGCAGGCGGAGCGGTTTCGGCAGGCGGCGGTGCTGTTTCCGACGGCGCGGGATCCTCCGGCTCATCCAGTTCCTCCCACGACATCGCGTCCGGGTTGCTGGGACTGGGTGGGGCCAGACTGACCCACGCGGCAATGATGATCGCTGCAGACATCTTCGAAGCTCCGGCTCGGCTCCCTCCCTTGTAGCAGACCCACACCAGCGCGACATCAGCGCGATGCGGCCCGGTGTGGGCTATCCTCGAAGGCGTGAGTCAGGCCGATGCCAAGATCGTGGAGCACGAAGAGGCCGCCCACGAAAAGCGCAACTGGGTCCGGCTGACCTACGACTGCAACGATCGCTGCATCTTCTGCCTCGACTCGCACACCCACGACGGGACGAATCGCGACCGGGAGGAAGTTCGGACGCAGATCCTCGATGGAAAACGCAAGGGCGCGCAGCGGCTCATCCTCTCCGGGGGCGAGCCGACGATCCACCCCGACTTCGTCAAGTTCGTGAAGCTGGGGACCTTGGCCGGCTACCGAAAGGTGCAGACCGTGACCAACGGCCGCATGTTCGCGTACCCGGACTTCCTCAAGCGCTCCTTGGATGCAGGGCTCTCCGAGATCACGTTTTCGATTCACGGACCCAACGCTCGGGTTCACGACGCCTTGGTCGGCACCAAGGGCGCGTTCGAGCAAGAGGTCACCGGCCTGCAGAACGCGATGGCCGACGGTCGGCCGATCATCAACATCGACGTCTGCGTCAACAAGGGCAACGTCAAGGTCTTGCCCGACATCCTCGAGACCTTCATCGGGATGGGGGTCAAGGAGTACGACCTGCTCCACGTGATCCCATTCGGGCGCGCCTATACCGAAGGCAAGGAGACCCTCTTCTACGACCTCGAAGAGATGCGCCCGTTCCTGCTCAAAGCGTTCGAGTACTCCAAGCGCCCCGACATCCACATCTGGCTCAACCGGTTCCCCGTTCCTCACCTCGAGGGCTACGAATCCCTCATCCAGGATCCGTACAAGCTCGGCGACGAGGTCCGCGGCCGCAAAGAAGAGTACGCGCAGTTGCTCGAGCAAGGGATTCCGCTCGACTGCCGTGAGCCGGACAGGTGCCGGCACTGCTATCTGGAGCCGCTGTGTGACCGGCTCGACGAGGTCCGAGAGACCGTTGCCGACGAGACCTACAGCCGGGTACGCCTCGAGCCGCGGTTCGAGGCTTCCATGCAACCTGTGTATGGAGGTGACCCGGCCACCAAGAAGCGCACGGAGGAACGCAACCAGATCGCGCAGGAGGCCCAAGCGGGCAACGTGCAGGCGCGGCATCGCCTGCAGGTCCTTGGGAATGGCAAGTCGGTGCAGTACCCAAGCGTCGCGCACCACGTTGCGAAGGCCAAGACGGTGTGGATGGTTGCATCGACGGTCGCCGAAGCCGAGCAGGGGATGCAGGGCCTCAGCGCCGAAGCGGTGGAGCTCGAGCTTGCGGACCCCGCGGGCATCGAGGCGACGCTTGGGGGTGTTCCGGTCACGCGCGTGCTCGTCAAGACGGCCGAGCACGCGCAAGCCCTGTTGGCGATGGATGCCGGGTTCGAGGTCGCCGTCGCGCTGTCCAAGACGACCGCAGACTGGTTGCTCTCGCTCGACGAAGCGCCATCGGGGTTGTGCATCGTGCAGCCCACCCATGACCGACTGACGACGGCGGCGTCCGAAGACGTCGGGCTCGCCGAGTTCTTTGGCGCGTTCACCCTGGACGTTCCGGTCGAAGGGGTGCCTGCGTGCATTGCCGGCGAGCGCGCCCGAGCGACACCGACGACGCTGGATGCCGCCATGATGACGCCCGAAGGCGAGCTCGAGATCTTCCGCTTTGCCCGGCGGTACGTGCAGTCGGACTACCGGGTGAAATCGTTGCGCTGCAAGACTTGCAAGCACATCGAGACTTGCGAGGGGCTGCACGTCAATCATGTGCGTGCATTCGGATTCGCCGCGCTGCAGCCGGTGACCGACGGATGAAGTGGCCCGACGCCGCCGGGTTGGCGTTGGACGACCTCACCGTGCCGAGGCCAGGCTCGACCACGTTGCGGAGCGTGTGGTCCAAGGCGCTCCAGCGGACCGTCCTCGACCTGCTTTCGCTGAGTGCACCGCCCGCGTGTACATCGTGGGACGCGAGCCGGGCTGCGGTGGCGGCGTTGGCAAAGTCCAACCCCGGGGCACTGTTCAGCGTGTTGCGGCAGCCTGGTGTCGGCACGCGGATTCGGTGCCTCCGCGACGCCTCGCGCGATGATCTGGACCGAGTTGCGATCTGCAGGTCGTTGCAGGCCGCGCTCGCGCATGAGCTGGGTCCGGTCTGGACGGGTCCGGTGATTCGCGAATCCGCGTTCACGTCGTGGCGAGAGCGAGGATGGGTTCACGACGGACAGGTCACCACGCGAGACGAGCACGGTCCGTTGTTCGAACCGTTGGGGGCGGGGGTGGTGCTTTGCCGCGCCGACGACAGCCCGCTCGCCATGCACGAAGCCCATCCGGACAAGGACGGCAATCGCACCTCACTGGGCGGGCAGCCGCAGTCTCAATGGGTCCAGAGCCTACGAGGGGCGCTCGAGATCATCGGTGTCGGCCTCCCTGCTTTGCACGCTGAGATCGAACTCGCGCTCCACCAGATCGTTCCGGTCGGATACGACGAGTCCCGTCATCTCTCCGCATCGTTTCAGGAGAACCTGGGCACGGCATACATGACGCTACATCCCCAGCAGATGACGATGGTCGAGGCCATCGTGCACGAGTTCTCCCACAACAAACTCAACGCACTGTTCGAAATCGATCTCGTCCTCCACAACGCCTTCGAGCCGCTGTTCTCATCTCCAGTACGGCCGGATCCGCGCCCGCTGCATGGTGTGCTCCTTGCGGTACACGCGTTCATGGCCGTCGAGTCGCTGTACCGCTCGCTGCGCGAGCAGGGCCACGAGGTCAGCGGGGGCCCCGGGTTCGATCGTCGGCTGGACTCGATCGCCCAGGGGAATCGCGAGGGGCTACAAACGCTCGACAACGCCGAGGCCACCGCAGCGGGTGCGGCCGTGTTGTCCGAGCTGCGGACGCTCGCGTCTTAGCCCACCCGCTTCGCTGCAGCGCGCGGCATCACGCCGAAACCGGCCGGCGGAGCAGCTTGCGGCTGCATGCCGGTTCAGTCATCACATTGGGTGGACGGGGGTGCGCGGGGCCCACGGCGCGGCTTTTTTCGTCGTGTTCGCGCGTCCTGCCATCCTGGGTACTCGAGGGCACCTGCCATGCTTACTGCCAGTACTACCGTTCTCATCGCTCTTGCTCTGACCCAAGCGGCTCCCGAAGGGGATGCGGATGCTTCTGGAAGCGTTTCCCTGGGGGGCGCGGATGGTTCTGCATCGGCCAACGGGGATGCCGACGGCACGGCGGACCCGAACAAGCGCAAGGACCAGCGTTGGATCAAGCGCTGGGCGCCCGAGCGCAACATGGTGGAGCTCGGCGTGTTCGGCGGTCTGATGTTCCCGCACCCCCGCCTCGAGCTGTTCGAGCCCGTGCAAGGCGCACCCGACCAGGGGTTCAAGCCGCTTGCGTCGCTGGCGCCTGAAGTTGGCGGTCGGCTTGGATACTACCCAGCGCGTTTCCTCGGCCTCGAGGCTGAGGGCGCCTGGTTGCCCACCGAAACCGACGCGGGGGACTCGGTCAACCTCTGGGCCGTTCGTGGGCACTTGGTGGCTCAGGTCGCCCGGTGGAGCATCACTCCGTTCGCATTGGCCGGGGTCTCCGGACTCGCGGTCGCCAGTGGGAGTGATGCCGTCGGCAACGACGTCGACCTTGGCTTTCATTTTGGTGGCGGTCTGAAGTTCTTCTTCACCCGTCGGTTCATGATGCGGCTCGACGTCCGCGACACGATGACCGCGCGACGGGGTCTGGGGTTGGGTGTGGTGCACTCGCCCGAGGTGCTTCTGGGTCTCGGATTGGCGCTCAACCGCAAGAAGTCTCCGCCGCCACCGGACCTCGACCGCGACGATGACGGCATCCTGGATGCCGACGACAAGTGCATCGATGTGCCCGGTGTGGTCGAGTACGAAGGCTGTCCGGTCCCGGACACCGACGGCGACGGCATCATGGATCCGGACGACAAGTGCGTCGACGTGCCCGGCGTGCCCGAGTTCGAGGGCTGCCCGATCCCCGACACGGACGGCGACGGCATCTTCGACCCGGACGACAAGTGTGTCGACGAACCGGGCGTCCCCGAGTACGACGGCTGCCCGATCCCCGACACGGACGGCGACGGCATCCTCGATCCGGACGACAAGTGCGTGAACGAGCCGGAGACGGTCAACCAGTACGAAGACGAGGACGGGTGTCCCGACTCTGTGCCGGAGAAGGTCAAGCAGTTCACCGGAGTGATCGAAGGCATCTTCTTCGACACCGCCAAGGCTTCGATCAAGAAGAAGTCCACGGCCAAGCTGGACAACGCCATCTCGGTCCTCAAGGAGTTCCCGAAGCTCCGCATCGAGGTCAGCGGACACACCGACGACGTCGGCAACGACGACTACAACACGCAGTTGTCCGCCGACCGAGCGAAGTCGGTGAAGGAATACATGGTTGCCGCGGGTATCGACGGCAGTCGCATCGAAACTCGTGGAGCTGGCGAACTCGAGCCGCGCGAGAGCAACAAGTCCAAGGCCGGTCGGGCGAAGAACCGACGGATCGAGTTCAAGCTACTCAAGTAAGGGCGAGCAGGGGGATTGACGATGGACATGAAAACGATGCGCTGGCTTCTCTCCAGTGGACTTGTGGCGACCGGGCTCACCGGGTGTGCCGACCCGTGCTCGGATGACGGGCTTCTTCAGGACGAGATCTCGGAGTGCCCAGCCGACGTTGGTGGTGGTGAGTCCGACACGGACAGCAACACCGCGACCGAGTCCGACTCGAACTCGGAGACCGAATCCGACACCCTCGAAACCGACTCCAACGGCGGTGGCGACTGCATGGACGACATGCAGAACGGCGACGAGACCGACGTCGACTGTGGCAACACCTGCGGTGCCACCTGTGAGGATGGCGAGGGCTGCGACGATGGGGCCGACTGCATTTCGGGCGTGTGCAACGAAGACACGCTCACCTGCGAGCCGGGGGATCCGGTGTCCTACTGCGAGGATGCGGACGAGGATGGGTTTGGTGACCCGGACACCTGCATCGACGTGCCTCCCGGTGATGACCCGCCCGATGGCAGCGTGCCCAACGGCGATGACTGTGCCGACGACAACGCCAACGCGTACCCCGGCGCGGCCGAAGAGGAGCCCGACCTGTGCGCCGAGGATGAGGACGGCGATGGCTACGGAGATGCGGACCCGCCCGATGGCGTGGACCCTGGCTCGGACTGTGTCGACACCGAGGCCAACATCTATCCCGGCGCCGCGGAACTCGAGCCCGAGCTGTGCACCGCCGACGTCGACGATGACGGCTACGGTGACGACAGCGCAACCGACATCGACCCGGGCGCAGATGATGGCACCGACTGTGCCGACGACAACGCGAATGCGTTCCCCGGTGCGGCTCCCAATGACAGCCCAACCGCGTGCCTCGAAGACGAGGACGGCGATGACTATGGCGATGCCGATCCTCCCGAGGGCGTCGACGCGGGCACCGACTGCGACGACATGGATGCGTCCGTGCCGTTCATCGTGGTGGGCATTCCGGACGATTGTCCGACCGCCGAGCTTCTCGACGGGTCGCTCGGCTGCGAGTTCTACGCGATGCCGCTCGCCAACGATGTCGATGGCACGCCGGACTATCAGCTGCTCCTGGCCAACGCTCACCCCGCCAACACCGCCTCGGTGTTGGTCGAGGAACTCATCGGGGGCGTTTGGACACCGGTCGTCGGCCCCGTGGACATTCCGCCCGAGAGCCAGATCATCGAGTCCGTGACGGACAACGCGTCCAACACGACCGCGATCAGCATCGGCGGGGCCTATCGTGTGACCTCCGACGTTCCGATCGCCGCATACCAGGCTTCGATCTCCCAGTTCAGCTCGGACGCTTCGCTGCTGATCCCCACTGCCTCGTGGGACATCAACTACGACGTGGTCGGCTACGACGGTGTCAACGCGGAGTTCGGAGAGCTGGTGGGTGTTGTGGCCGCGGAAGACGGAACCCAGGTCACCATCACGCCGTCTCAGGCGATCTCGGG
Source organism: uncultured Pseudomonadota bacterium (assembly GCA_913061055.1). Taxonomy (GTDB): domain Bacteria; phylum Myxococcota_A; class Polyangia; order Nannocystales; family Nannocystaceae; genus CAJXVA01. The sequence continues at coordinate 17,084 of CAJXVA010000108.1, read as the reverse complement.
AGGAGGTGGCGTCCCTGCGATCGCCGCTGGCGCATCGGAGATCATCACCCTCGACCAAGGCGACACGGTCGTCTTCATGTCGGGCGGCACGAACTCGACGTCCGATGTGTCGCTCACCGGAACGATCGTGTCTTCGACGGTCCCCGTCGGGGTGTTCACGGGCAGCGAGTGCAGCAACATCCCCGGTGGGAACACGTTCTGCGACCACCTCGAGGAGATGCAAACGCCGACCAACACCGCATCGACCACGGTCGTTGCGGCACGGATGCCTCCCCGGGGCGTCGTGGTGGAGGATGCCGTCTGGCAGATCTACGCCATCGAAGACGCCGAGGTGAGCTTCGACGCGCTTGCGGGCGTGACGGGTTTGCCGCTGGGTCCGGTCAACATCGCCGCGGGTGATTCGCTGGAACTCTCGGTTGGTGGAAGCATCGCCGAACCGGGTGACTTCGTCGCCGAGTCCGACGCTCCGATCATCGTCTCGCAGTTCCTCACCGGGTCCTCGACCGTCGGTGCGGTGGCGGCGGGACTGGCCTCAGGCGACCCCGCGCACGTCATCATGCCGGGTGCTTCGCAGTTGCTCGAGGCGTACGTCGTGAGCACCGTGACCGGAAACGTGGTCAACCACCTCACTGTCACTCGCCAAGCGGGTTCGGGCGATATCGACTTGGACGGGGCGGCCATTGCGGCCGCGGACTTCGTGACGATTTCCGACGAATGGGAAGTCGCACGGATCCAAATCACCGAGGGCTCGCATGTGCTGACCAGTGCGGACCCGTTCGCGGTTGTCGTCTCGGGCTACAACCAGGACAACAGCTACGCGTATCTCGGCGGTGGCCAGGCGCGCGCGCTGGTCTGCGAGTAGACGTCCGGCGACGCTCACGACGAAGGCCCGGCGGATCTCCGTCGGGCCTTGTCGTGGTTGCGACGCCGTGGTCGCGCGTTCTCAGCCCGGCATCGAGCCGGCCCATTGGGTGCGCTGCTCGTAGCTCGGATCCCCGCCCACCGCGATCGCATCCATCGCGAGGTTGGCGAGAGCGTCGGCGCGTTCGTTGCCATCGTCGCCGCTGTGTCCGGCGACCCACTGCCAGTCAACCTCGTGTCGAGCGAGGGCAGCGTCGAGGGCTTGCAGGATCTCGACGTTCTTGAGCGCACCGTCTTTGCGGGTCCAGCCCCGCTGCTTCCACCCGGCCATCCACTTCGAGCAGCAGTCGATCACGTAGCGACTATCCGTGCAGATGAGCACTCGGCTGCCCGGGCGACGGACGCTGTTGAGCGCCTCGAGAGCCGCGGTCAGCTCCATGCGGTTGTTGGTCGCCTCGGCGAGGCCGCCGGCACGCTCGAGGGCAGTTCGCGTCCCCGGGTGGATCAGGATGAAGCCCCAACCGCCGATACCGGGATTTCCGCGGCATCCACCGTCGGTATAGGCGACCACATCGGGATTGGGCATCCGCGGGAGGATAGCCTCTGCTCGCACCGATCGGTCCCTCGGCCGGGTTCTGTATGTATGCGTCGGTGGGCTCGGGCGGGCTGGATTCGCCGAGACATCACTTTTTTCTTCGAATCAGCGCCCGGGGAAGACCCAGCCAAGAAGTGGTGCGTGTACTGCCGCGGCCGGACGCATTTTCCCTGCGACCGCTGGAGTCTCATGCCTCGATTCGGAATCGCGTTCGCCCTGTTGTGTCTAGCGTCTGTCGGCTGCTCGAAAGCCCCTAACGCCGCGACGACCTCCCCTGTCTCACCTGGCGCCGTCGAAGCCCAGCCCCAGACCGTGGCGGCGAACGACGTGCAGTCCGCGGTCGCACCCGAGCAGGCCGAGGACCCTAACCGCCCCTGGCTCAGTGCCGCCACCGCCAGCGACTACATGCTGATCGGCCAAACCGATCAGACGTTCGGCGTTTGGGTGGACATCCCCAAGGCGTTCGGCGGACACGTGCCCACGGCGCTGACGCTCGCCATCGACACCTCTGGCTCGATGAGGGGCGACAACATCAAGCACGCGCGCGAGGCCGCGGCGCGACTGATCGACGAGTTGGAGGATGGCGACATCGTGTCGCTGGTCACCTTCTCGAGTGAGGGTCGAGTGCTGATGGCACCCACGGCACTCGACGAACAACGCCGCCGCAGCCTCCACAACATCATCGAGGAGTTGAGCGCCGATGGTGGGACCGCGATGCATGAGGGCCTCAAGATGGCCGAATCTCAGCTGTGGGATACGCCCGACACCCACCTTGTCCGACGCCTCGTGGTGATCTCGGATGGCAAGGCAACCGTGGGCCCCGTCGCACCACAGGAGCTCGGGCGGATCGCCGAGGTGGGCCTGCGAAGATCCGTCCAGGTCACGGCGCTCGGGGTTGGGCTGGACTACGACGAGCTGACCCTCAACGAACTCGCGCAGCGCTCCAACGGCCGCCTGTATCACGTCGAGAAGAGCGCACAGCTACCGGGCATCATCGAAGATGAGGTCGCCCTGCTGGAGTCGACCGCCGCTGCGGGCGTCGAGGTCGAGCTGGTCGCCGCACCCGGGGTCGAGATCACGGGCACGGCCGTGGCTCGAAGCGCGCGATCGAACGAGGGCATCCGGGTTCCGCTCGGCACCATGTTCGGCGGCCAGACGCGGGAGCTGCTGGTGCGGGCCCGCGTCCACGGCGACGGGACCGAGGGTCCGATGGTGCTCGCCTCGGTGCGCCTGCACTACCGTGATCCGGCCGACGGAGGCGTCAAGCGGGTGCAGGAGACGGTTCTGCGAGCGACAGTGACCGACGACCCCGGGATGGTGGCCGAGCACATGCACAGCGGTCTGCAGACCTTGGTCGCGGTGCGCGACGCGTCGACGTGGGCGCAACAGGCCTCAGCGGATCTCAACAATGGCGACCTCGACGCTGCAGAGGAGCAGCTCGCGCGCGCCGAGGATGCGCTGCGGGTGCAGAATCGCCAGGCGAAGTCGATGGTCGAGAAGGAACGGACGCGACGTTCGGCCGACAAGATCGCCAAGCAGCGTAGCGGCATCAAGAAAGCCAAGAAGAAGAAACCCGCCGCACGGGCGAAGGCGAGTCGCAGCATCTCGCTCGAGGCCAACGACGACGCCATGGACGCGTTCGGGTTTTAGACTCTCACTCGATCTCGATCCGCACGCCCAGACTTTCCACGCTGGTCCGTGCGGCTGCGCTCACCGCCCAGACTCCCGGCTCCAGCGTCAGCGCGTCGACCTCCACGGGGACGATTTGGTCGAGTTCGAACGCACCGTCGACCTCTTGGTACACGACCCAAGAGCGTAGCGGGGTGTCGTCGGTCGGCTCGAGGGTCACACCTTGGCCGGTCGCATCGACGGTGACCAGCGGCGCCGCGACCTCGGTGCCCAGCTCTGCTGCTAGCGGAGGCGTCAGGACGGGGCGCTCGTAGAACGTCTCGGCGAGGGCGGTGCCGACGCCAAGGGTGTCCGACTGAAACGGTTCGATGTGGAAGTAGATGTTCCCCATCGAGCCCAGATCTCGGTACGTCCGGGACAGCTCCACCTGGTCCAGCATTTCGTCCACCGACCACGCGTCGCTGGAGCCGATCTGCGACAGATAGTTGCCCGCGAAGATGTACCGCCCCTCGGACGTCATGCTCGACCACCACTCCAGCAGCGGCTCGTAGGCCTGGGCGGTCTGGGTCGTCGGCCAATACAGCTGCGGCGCCAGATAGTCGACCCATCCCTCATCCATCCAAAGCAGCGGGTCGGCATAGATCTCCGCGTACTGGTCGAGCCCGGTGATTCCAGGAGGCATCCCCGGCCGGTAGATACCAAACGGAGAGATGCCAAACCGGATGTGGTTTCGCGTGCCGACGATGGACTCGTACAGCACTTCGACGAGCTGGTTGACGTTGTCCCGGCGCCAGTCATCGCGCTCCAGCGTGCCGCCCCCGTCCTGGTAGTCGCCATACGTGGCCGTATCGGGAAACGGCTCGCCGTTGGGATACGGATAGAAGTAGTCGTCGAAGTGCACGCCGTCGATGTCGTATCGATCCACGAGATCCAGCGCGACATCGATCGTGCGCTCCTGGATGACCTCTGCGCCCGGGTCCATCCACAGCAGGTTGCCGTAGGTGTATGCGTAGTCCGGTTCCGCGAGCGCGATGTGCCCTTCGGCCAGGGTGCTGGTGAGGGTGGACTTTGCGCGATACGGGTTGATCCACGCGTGGACTTCGATGCCGAGCGGCTGGGCCTGCTCGATCACGTACTGCAGTGGATCGAAGCCAGGGTCCTGGCCTTGGGTGCCCATCAGGTAGCGGCTCCACGGTTCCAGCTCCGACGCATACAACGCGTCGGACTCGGGCCGAACTTGAAACAAGATCGCATTGAGGCCGTGCTCGGCCATGACCGCAAGCAACTCGCGGAGCTCGGCTTGTTGCGCTTCGACACTCAGCCCCTGCGCGCTGGGATAGTTGATGTTGTAGACGCTTGCGACCCACACCCCACGAAACTCTCGGGCGTGCTCGACTTCGACGAGAGTCTGCTCCGGCACACCTTGCGTCGTTGCGTCGGTATCCGTGGGCGCAGCGGTGCTGTCGGATGCTTCGGTGTCTTCCGTGGCTCCGTCCGTACCCTGTGTGCCCTCGGAGGACAGGGTCCCGCTCGCGGTTCCGGCCTCGGTCTGAGGGTCCCAGCCTTCGTCGCTTCCCGGATCCGAACAGGCGGGCGCGGTGGCGAGCATCGCGCAGACGCTGGCGAGCACGCCGCGGTGCTTCAACCCGCAGTGCAGTGAAGTTGGCACGCAGCGACCCATCACGCAGACGATAGGCGAGGGATCGAGCAGATGCGACTGCTGAGAGCACCGCCTGGCGCGAAAGCGAAAGCACCCTCGCCAAAACGACAGCGGAATCACCGAGAATGAGGCCCGCAGCACCGATGAGCGTGGTGAAATGCACCGGGGCCGACGAGCGTGCGCACCCGTATTCGCATCGCAGGGAACCCCCGCCGCTGCTCGATGCACTTCGTGCTGAGTTCCCCCACCGCCGGAGATCCCGCTGCCCGTGCCCGTACCTCGACAATCGATCTTCCTGCTGCCGAGTCTCACGGTTGCGGCCCTGCTGCTTGCCTCGCCATCGTCCGCCCGCGCCGAGGGCGGAGACCTCCATCTGCACGATGGACACCAGCGCCCGGCGCCCTACAACGATCCCGACTTCGCGGTGCCTCCCCTCTCTGGCGCCGACTCTGAATATCCTCGTGCGGTTGGCTTCACGCCGGCACACTCGTCCAACTTCACGAGCGGGGGCATCAACAGCTACGACTTAGGGTGGGAACCACATCGGTGCGAAAAGGTGCAAGAGCGTGGCTGGCGCTCACGCCGTTCTGAGCCTCGTCGTGCGCCACGCCCCTGGTCGCAGGAGTCTCGTGGCGACCTCTCTCGGTTCGGTCATGCGCCCAGGGAGGCAAGCATCGGGCACTTGTCGCCAGGCCCTTCACCCGGGCAGGCGTCCGCAAGTTCGACCAGGACGGTGCGCATCGCTTGGAGGTCGCGGATCTTCGCGTCGATTTCCGAGAGCTTTTCCTCTGCACGCCGGGCCACGTTGGCACAGGTGCGTGGGTTCTCGGATGTCCGCAGCCGCAGCAGCTTCTTGATCTCGGCCAGCGAGAATCCGAGCTGCTGTGCCCGCTTGATGAAGCGAATTCGCTGCTCCGCGTCCGGGCCGTAGCGCCGCCATCCCCGTGGAGGCTTGGCGGGTTGCCGAAGCAGTCCGATGCTCTCGTAGTAGCGGATCGTCTCGGTGTTGACGCCGGCCGCTCGCGCGATGTCGCCTATGGTCAGCGTGCCTTCAGAAATCACTGAACCGTAGCTTGCTACGGAAAACTGGAGATTTCACTTGAAACCTGGAGTGCCCTACGGACCCATACTTGAGAATGGGCGTGCCTACGGGCACGACGAGAACGTGGAGCAGTACCGATGAGCAATACGACACCAGGATGTCCGAGATGTGGGGAGCGAGGGCGAGCTGTCGCAGCGGCGACAGTCGAGAGCCTCGTGCGCGAAGACAACAGGCGGACGTTCTCTGGCGCATCGGTCATGTTCTGCCGAGCATCTGGCTGCGAAGTCGTCTACTTCGACGAGCAAGGTGGGACGGTGCAAAAGTCAGGAGTTCGTGTCCCGGTATTCCAGAAGGAGACAGACCCGCAGCGGCCGGTTTGCTACTGTTTCAAGCATTCCGTCTCGAACGTTCTCGCGGCGGCCCGGCCCGATGGTTCGAACGCGATCGTCGACGAGATCACGATCGCATGCCGTCAGGGGCTCGACCGTTGCGAGCAGAGCAACCCGCAGGGTCGGTGTTGCCTTGGGAACGTCCGTGGGCTGATGCGCGTAGACGGTGATGTCCCAAGCTGCGGAGCTTGCCAGTGACGACCTCGACAAAGCCCCGACGTGCGCTCGTGGGGAGCTCGGTCCTCATCGCAGCGCTGTCGTCCGCGTGCTGCTGGTTGCCCTTGCTTACCGTGGCTCTCGGCTTCTCCGCTGTTGGCGTCGGGAGCATATTCGAGGCGTACCGATGGCCGTTGGTGGCCCTAGCCGTCGGGCTCATCGTCGTTGGCGCTGTCTTCCAACGACGCCAGCGACGAGCATGTGACCAAGAAGGATGTCCACCTCCGCGAGGAAGAGGACTGCTCGCGCCCCTCCTGGGAGGGGTTCTCGTTGTGCTTTTCGCCGTGATCCCAGAGGTTCTCGCCTGGACGGCACCCGACGCAGCGGCACCCAGAGCCGACGATGCGAGTTCCACGTTGACGCGCGCCTACTCTGTCACGGGAATGACCTGCGAAGGCTGCACGAGCCTGCTCGACAGCTTTTTGGAAGATCAGCCTGAGGTTGAACACGCGACGGTCACCTATGCGGAGGCCAGAGTTCGGGTCGAGTTCGTCGTAGGCACCACCGTCACCCAAGCTGACCGGGTGATGGAACGCGTGAGCGCGGACTGGGAGGGCAAGTACGTGTTCTCGGCGGAGGGCGTCTTGTAGGCGTGTTTCTGAAAAGGCCGCGACGGGACCGGCCACTGGCGGCTGCGCCCTCCTAGCCAGCCGCCAGATATCGGAAGACGGTCCGAACGCTGACGTCCATGGCGTTCGCTATTTCCTCTGCGGTCAGCCCCTTGTCTCTGAGTTCGAGCGCTCGAACCGGGGTTGCCTTCGTCGTGCCGCTCTTTCGACCGCGGTAGATTCCCCGCTTCTTCGCGACGCGGATGCCGGCTGCCTGCCGCTCGCGCCGATACTCGAGTTCGATCTCAGCGACACCAAACAGGACGCTGGCCACCATGCGACCAACAGCGCCGCGGAGGTCGATGAGCTGGGTGACCGACACAATACGCACGCCACGCTCGCACCAGTCAGCGAGGACGCCGAGCCCCTCGAACTGACGGCGGGAGATACGATCGAGCTTCCAGACGACGACGGTCTTGATCTCGCCCGCGAAGATGGCCGCCTGCATCCGGTTGAAGTCGGGGCGGTCGAGTGAAGTTCCGGTCTCCTTGTCCTCGAACCACTCGACGTCCGCCGCCTTGATGTCGTTGCCTCGAAGCCAGCGCCTCAACTCAGCACGCTGGCTGTCGTTCTTCTGACCGGCCGACGAGACGCGGCAGTAACAGGCGACGGTCTTCTTGCGAGGCTTGGTGCGCGCCATACGCCAGATAGGGTAAACGCTTTTTGGCAGGCTCGAAGGCAGCAGCCAGGGCCGCGTACGGGCAGGAATTCAGTCCCATCGGAGGCGGGACCCTATTTGTCATGCTCGATGACAACGACCACTTTCACGCGCCGGAAGCTGGCGCAGCACGCAGCGCTTACGGAGGCGGACCTTGAGTTCGTCCGCCGATGTCGCCTCCCCCACACTCGATGCGGCCTAGCCTACCAACTCGGGTTCACCAAGATGCACGGTCGTCTCCCCAGGCACGACCCCCTGGAAACAATCCCCGAGTTGGTGGTCTTCATGGGCCTGCAGTGCCAAGAGGACCCATCTCTGCTCGTTGAGTACGAGAGGAATCGGCGCACGGTCTTCGAGCATCGGGACCTGATTCGGGCGCATCTTGGCCTTCGCCGTATGGGGCCCGCTGAGCAAGCCGAGCTCGAAGCCTTCGTGTTCGACATGGCCCGCCGCCTGGAGCACGCCGGCGGGCTCCAGCTCAAGGCGTGGGAGTTTCTCCGCCAGAGGAAGATCCTTCTGCCCGGCGAGTCGACCGTGCTTCGCATCGTGGGAGAGCAACGAGAGCGGGCACGACGGACCGTTTTCGAGGCGGTGGCCCAGGCCATCCCAGCGAGCCTCGCCGAACGGCTCGACAGTTTGCTCATCGTTGATGAGGACAGGTCCATCTCGGGCCTGCAGAGGATCAAGGACAACCCCGGAACGCCATCGGCGAGTGGCCTCCTGTCGCTGTTTGGAAAAATCGAGCTGATCGAGTCGACGGGGGCTCTGCGCGTCGACATCTCCTGGCTGAGCCGAAACTACCAGCGCGCGCTCTTCCACCACGCTCGCACTGGGACCGTGGACCGGCTGCGTCGCCTGTCGCAGCCCCGCCGGCACGCTACGCTGCTTTGCTTTCTGTGGCAGTCGTACGGCGACGCGGTCGACCAGTCCATCGACATGTTCGACAAGCTGATGACGAGGTCGCTCGCCCAGGCGCAGAGGCGACTCGACGAGCGCCTCTTGCAGCAGCGTCGACTGATCAGCCGGTCGATGTCCGCGCTGAGAAAAGTTGGCGCCGTCCTGCTGGACGCATCGGTCTCCGACACCGACGTCCGGGAGAAGCTCTTCGAGACGGTCCCCCGAGAGGAGCTTGCCGGCTACGTCGCCGACGTCGAGGAGTGGATCTCCGGTCGCAGCAGCGACCCCTTTCTCGGCTTCATCAAGAGCTACGGACACCTGCGAAAGTTCACGCCGGCGTTGCTAGATACGCTCCGCTTTGAGAACTCTGGGGCGTCTCCTAGCCCTTGCCTCGATGGGGTGAAGGTTCTCATCGCGGTCAATACGGCCAAGAAGCGCAAGCTCCCCGCTGATGTCACTCTCGAGTTCGTCCCGAAACGTCTCGTTCGCTTTGTGACGGACGAGGGCGGGGTGGTCGATCGCCGGGCATGGGAATGCGCTCTCCTTCTCGCTCTTCGCGATGAGATCCGTTGCGGCAACATCTCTGTCGTCCGCAGCAAGCGCTTCGGTCGCCTCGATGACTTCTTCATGCCCCTCGAGCGCTGGGAGGCCAGGCGTACCGAGTTCTTTGCCCGCTCCGGCCTCCCCACGGATTCTCGTCAGGTCGCAGAGCACCTTCGCAGTCGCCTGAACCAGGCATTCGACGGCTTCTTGGCGAGTGCCCCCGACAACGAGTTCGCCAGGATCGACGAAAAGGGGTGGCGGCTTGCGAAGGAGCCCGCGGAACGACCGGACTCAGAGCAGCTTGCTCGGCTGAAGATCTGGCTCGGACGTCGGGCGAGAACCATCAGCCTTCCCAACCTGCTCATTGAGGTCGACAACGAGCTCAGCTTCACGCGCCACTTCTTCGCCCCAGGCCAACGAAACAAGCTCACGGCGGATGACATCTGCGTGACGCTGGTCGCCCTGCTCGCGCACGGGTGCAACCTCGGCCCGCACAAAATGAGCGAGCTGACCAGCGGCGTCACGTACAAACAGCTCAAGAGAGTTGGCGACTGGCAGTTCACCCAGGAATCCCAGCGGGCGACGCTTGCACTCCTGGCCCAGAGCATCTCAGCTCTCGACACCGCTGAGTACTGGGGCGACGGGAAGACATCTGCCAGCGACGGCCAGCGCTTCGCCTTGCCTCGCAAGGTCCTTCAGCAGACCTACAGCACCACGTTCAGCGACTTCGCCCTCGAGTTCTACACCTTCGTCGTCGATAACTACGCGCCGCTCTACAGCACGCCGATCGAGTGTTCGGACCGCGATGCTGCCTTCGTCCTCGATGGCTTGCTCTACAACGAGAGCGAGCTCGACCTCGAGGAGCACTACACCGACACCCACGGGTACACGGAGCTGAACTTCGCTGCGTTCGCCATGCTCGGGCGACGTTTCTGCCCGCGGATCAAAGGGCTGCAACGGCAACGCATCTACCGGATCGATCGAGAGCGGGACTACGGCCCTCTCAACCCCTTGGTGGGGCATGCGAACCGGACGATCGACATCAATGTGATCGCCGAAGAATGGGACCGGCTCGGCCAGCTCTTCGCCTCGCTCGAAGAAGGCCACGCAACGGCTTCTGTCGTGCTCAAGCGCCTCGCCGGATACAGCGGGAAGAACCGGATCTACCGTGCAAGCCGAGAACTCGGTCGCGTCTTCAAGACGGAGTTCATCCTCAGCTACCTCTCCAAGCCAGAGCTGCGCAGCAGGGTCCGGAAGAGGTTGCTCAAGGTCGAGCAACTCCACTCCTTATCGCGTGATGTCTTCTATGGCCGCCGAGGACGGATCAAGCCTCGCGAGCTGTGGGAGCAGATGAACAGCTGCAGCTGTCTGACGCTCGTCGTCTCCTGCATCATCTACTGGCAGGCCCGCGAGATGTCCCGGGCCATTCGCCACGGTGACCCCGAGAGCGAAGGCATCGACCTCTCGATGCTCAAGCACGTCAGCCCCATCGAGTGGAGCAACGTCATCCTCTACGGCACGTACAAACTCAATCGAAGTCGCATTCGCCGGCCTCACATCGAGCAGCCAGAGTCCGCGCAGCTCAGCCTCTAGCCGAGGGATTCAGGCGCGCTGCGCCGGTGGCGCTCTTGCACCTTTTCGCACCGATGTGGTTCCGACCCTGACTTCGTCGTGGTGCACACGATGCAGGGCTACTACGGGGGATCCATCTCGTGGTTCCAGAACCCAGACGCCAACGTGTCGGCGCACTACTGCATGCGGGCCGAGGACGGCGAGATCACCCAGATGGTCCTCAACAGTGACCGGGCGTGGCACGTCGGCAACAGCAACTCGCAAGCGATCGGCATCGAGCACGAGGGGTTCATCGATGACGCGACCTGGTACACGTGGCCAAACTACGTCGAGTCCGCCCGGCTCGCGCGATGGCTCTGCGAGACCTACGACATCCCGGTCGACCGCGACCACATCGTGGGGCACGTCGAGCTGCCCAACCAGAGCCACACCGACCCCGGGTCGAACTGGAATTGGCCACTGTACATGGATCTCATCACGGACGTGGTGAACGAGGGCGAGGTCGAGGTCATCGCCGTGGATGCGGACGCACCCTGCACGCTGACCGCGACCGAAGACACGTGGCTCAAAGGCAACGGTCAACCCTCGGGCGAGCTCCCGGACGAAGAACTCTGCGCGGTCTCGGCCGGCGACACGCTCACGGTCAACTACGAGTACGCCGCGATCGATACCCACCGGGTCTTGGTCGACGCCAGTGAAGCGTGTGCCGCAACGTTCTCAGGCCGGCCCGCGTTCGCGTTTGAGGGGCACTTCGAAGGCGCCTGCGACAGTCCCGTGATCGCCGGCCTCGACGTGTCGCTCGACGGGGGCGCCAGCCAGGCCACCGATGCCGCTGGGCTCGCGGTGTTCTCGGCCGTTGCCGAGGGCACGCACGATGCGGCAACCTCAGCGGACGACTACGAAGTCGTCTCCGCGACGTTTGACCAGGAAAACTATCCCGGCACCCGGGTGGTCTTGGTGACGCGCGCTGTCGCTGGCGGTGAGGAGACGGGCGAGGCCCCCGGAACGACCACCGGCCCCGATGATGAGACTTCAACCGGCGCTGGCGAGGTCGGGACCGGAGAACCCGACGGCCCCGAACCGGTCGATCCTGAATCGAGCGGAACCGGTGACTCCGGACGCTCGCTCCCGCAGGGGTTTGGCGAGGACGAGGGAGGCTGTTCGTGTCGGACGTCTCAGCCAGGCGGTCCGCTTCATCTGGGCGTCGGACTGCTGCTGCTCGGGCTTCTTCGACGACGACGCGGATAGGCGCCCGGCGACGCGCAAACAATGGCCGGGCGGATCCTCTTCGGGCCGTTGTCGAGGCCTAGCGCCGGTCATCGAGTCGGACGACGCGTGATAGCGTGACTTGTTGGAACCCTCAGGCACCCGTCCCGCTGCGGCGAAGTCGGCCGTGCGGTCGTTGGGTCAAGCGCTTGTCGCAGAGCTCAAGTTTCTCGTGCGCACGTTCATCGCCGGTGCGAAGCGAGCGTTTCTCATCACCACCGCGCTCATTGTCGTCTTTGCGCTGGTGTCGATGCTCCGCGGGGAGCTGGAAGTCACCGGTGCGGCGGATGTTGTGGTGATGCTGCTCGTCGCCATCGGGTACGGGGCGTACGTTGGGGCGATCGTTGGACTGGTCGCGGGCAGCGGATGGCTCGCGTGGAAGACGGTGGGTCCGTGGATGTTCGTCCCCCTCGTACTGACGCCGCTTTCGGTCGGACTTGCGTTCTGGGGGCTGTGGGGACTACTCGAAGCTCAGACCTTGGACCTCGGGGGAGCTTTGCGCTCGGCCGGTGCTGAGCACGACTGGATGGTCGCGTCTTTGGGGCCCGCGGCGCGCATCGGCCCACCCATCCTCATCATCGCGCTGCCCCTTCTGGTCGCCGACCTCGGACTGGTGGTGCTCACCCCGAACGTGCTCTGGGAGCTGTTCGTGCTCGCGTTCGATCTTTGTTTCGTTCTCGGGCTCGGCATCCTCCCGGCCCTGCTGTGCTCGGCGGTGGTGCTGCCCATCGCCTACGTCCGGCGCTATCGAAAGCGGACGAGCCCAGAGACCACTCCTGAGCTCTGACATCACCTGTCGGCTTTCACGACTCCTCGTCCTGCCCACGTTCCATCGCGATCCCACTCGCCTCCGCCTTCCGCCCCTCGGCCTTTCGCTTCGCGGCGTACAGCCGCTCCCCGCGATCCGTCACCCGACCCACCGGGATCAATGACGCATCGCGCTGCACAGCCGGCGCGCTCTCATCACGCTCGGCCCGCGTGAACCGCTTCTTCCACTGCGAAAAACTCAGCGGCTTCTGACTGGGGTCCGTCCCGTCACCCAGCACATGCTCCACAACCGGCTGCAGCGGCACAAACACCGGATGCAGCTCGGCCGGGTCATAGCCATCACCCCGGTCGAACAACCCTCCGCAGATCGATCGCAGCGAGCACACATCGCAAGCCTCGGTGTAGATGTGCCCCCACTCGGTCTGCCGGACGGTCTGCTTGTCGTCCAAGAAGTGAACGATGCGTTCCTCTCCTTTGACGATCTTGCGGGTCTCGGTGCTGGCCCACGCAAAGTCGGTCATGTAACAGAGCGGAACCTTCTCCACGCGAAACGTCCGGCCGCTTTTGTGCAGGAGTTTCATCGCCCGCTGTAGCGAGAGCTCGAACTCGGCGAGCCGCGGCGTGAAGGTGGCCTGGTTGACCTCGGCGCGTCCCATGGAGGGGTCGAGGTTGTTCCAGACAAAGTGCCGGATGTGGGGATGCTGCCCCACGAGCACCCGGATGTTCTCGTGGAGGTGGTCGGCGTTGAGCTTGTTGATGACGCAGTTGATGTTGACTTCGATTCCGAATCGAGCGGCATTGTCAATCGCTGCGTAGGCTTTGGGCAGGGTGTCTTCGGTGCCGCGTAGCCTGGCCTCGACCTCGGGCCGGACGGAGTAGACCGAGACGTGCACCAGCCGGACGCCCGCTTCGGCGAGCGCCTGAGCGAAGTCGGGCTGTGAGAGCCGCGAGCCGTTGGTGATCAGCCGGACGTGCAGCCCTTGCTCGTTGGCATACGCGGCGATCCTCGGAAGCTCCGGGTGCAGGGTTGGTTCACCCCCGGTGAGAATGATGCCGAAGTAACCACGCTCAACAAAATCGTCGACGAGCACGCGCATGCTGTCGAAGTCGTGGGTGTACGGCGTCGTCGGATTCGAACAGAACCCGCACACGTGGTTGCAGTGCCGGACGACCTGCAGGTAGCCGATGTTGGCCAGAGTCCACAGAGTCTACCGGGCCGCCGGCGATCGCGGCACTGCAGTCGCATGCCCGGACACGAATGTCGCGGTGTGGGGCGAGGTGGCGCGGCGGTTACACGGCTGGAGCTTTGGCACGGCAGTTGTATTCAAGGCCGTCGGCTTGGACTGGATTGGCGGCGAGGCTCCTTAGGGGGAGAGCGCCGCAGAATTGGCTTGGTGAATGGGACGACTTCTAGGTTTGATGGCGAGCCTGCTCGAACAACACGAGCAGGTTCCAGGGTGCTGGGTTGGGGCCGAGGCGGCAGCGGATGCCGCCCGGACGTTGAGGGGTCGAGGTCATGCCTCGGTCCAACCGTCCGTGACGTTCGCCTGGGGGGCGGACGACGTGGTGGGGGCCTGGCTGGCGGAAGCTTCACATGCAGAGAGCGGCTCGTGGATGGCGCTGCGGGCCGTCGTACGCGAGCTCAAGGCCCACGATGCTCCTCCGGAGTTGGTGAGCTCGGCTCGGGCCGCGTCCGCGTCTGCACTCAACAACGCCGCGATGCTGGAGACGCTCGCACTGCGGTGGGGTGTCCGTCCTCGGCAGCCCAAAGTGGTGTCGATCGCGGTCCGGTCGTTGGAGTCGCTCGCGGTCGAGAACGCGAGTCAGGGCTGCGTGCGAGAGACCTGGTCCGCCCTCGAGGCGCGCTACCAGTCGCTGGCAGCGCGAGATCCGGTCATTCGTCGGACGATGGATCGGGTGGCGTGCGATGGACTCCGACATGCAGAGTTCTCGTGGGCGGTCGACGCATGGGCGCGTCGCCGCTTGGAGCGCGCAGCACGAGACCGAGTCGAGCGGGCCCGGGTTCAGGCGGTCCAGGACCTTCTGAGCGCGCTTTCGATCGAGAGAGAGCGGGAGTTGTGCGTGGAAGCGGGTCTTCCCACCGTGGCGACGGCCCGCGGGTTGGCGCGTGCGCTCGGTGAAGCGCTCTGGTCTCCCGCGCTCGCGAACTGAGTCGTCCGCCCGGATGCTGTATCGTCCTCGTGACGTGAGCGGGACGAATTGGACAAAGGGTGGTCTGTTGGTGGCTGTGCTGGTTGCGGCCGGGTGTCCAGCGGAGTCGGACGAAACAGGCTCCGGCACCGAGGCCAACGGTTCGACGGGCGACATCGGCACAACGGGGACCGATCCGTCGGTTGGGACCAGCGGCCCCGGTTCGACCTCCGGCATCGACGAAAGCGAGACCTCGGCCGCGGACAGCTCGAGCAGCGGTGGTGAGGCCACCGGCGACCCCTCGGGCGGAGAAGTCTGCGGCGACATCCCGACCCGAATGATGTTCTTTGGGGACAGCCTCTTCGCCTGTTTCGGACAAGACGGGAAGAGCGAGTCGGAGACTTGCAGCGCTCGGCTATCGCACGAGTATCTCGCCGAAAACTACGCACCCGGCGCGACGTACGAGAACCTCGCGGTCAGCGGAGCGGTGACCCGCGATGTGGTCAACATGCAGCTTCCCGGAGCGCCCGTGGGGATGCCTGGTCACACGTTGGTGGTGGTCTGGGTTGGGGGCAACGACATCTCGCCGCTCCTGCTGCAGTCGGATGCCGCGGCCGAAGATGCCTACCGCAACGACCTCGCGCCCGAGTTCGAGACGCTGTGGGACAACATCGAAGCTTGGGTCGACGATCCTGCGAACTTCCCCGATGGGGCGACGCTGGTCGTCAACACGCAGTTCAACCCGTTCGATGACTGCAGCGCCGATCCCTTCGCGTTCATGAGCCCGCTCAAGACGCAGCTGCTCACCGAGTACAACGACACCTTGCGCGCGCGCGTCGACGCCCGACCGGACACGTACTTGTCCGACCAGTACCCCGTGTTCCTGGGTCACGGGCACCACTTCGGTACCGAGGGCTGCCCCAACTACGCGGAAGGGTCCGCGTACTGGATGCTCGGTGGTGCAGACCTGGTGCACCCCAACGGGCTGGGGCACGTCTCCATCGCGGGGACGCTCAACGGCGCGCTCGACGAAGTGTTCGCCTGCGAGTGACGCTCAGCCGTCGATTTGGGCAAACATCTGCCCAAAGAAGGCGCCGTAGCTGTTCGCGCAGATCGAGAACAGGGGGACCCCAGGTTGGTCTCCGGTCTGCGTGAACTCCAACATCCGGACCGGAGGAACCGCTTCGATGTCCCCCTGGCTGCAGCCAGGGCCGACGCCGAATCTGGCGTTGAAGGAGTCGGGGTTCGAGGGGTTTGCACCGCGGGCGTACAAGATGTCTGCGGGTCCGGTGTAGGGTTCCGGCACCCCCGTGATGCCGAATGTGTAGACCCCGGCGCCGGCGACCTTGCTCGCCCGAAGCGTGTCCAGGCGGCTGGCGTACCGGGCCAGCGGACGAATGACCGACTCTGCTGCGTTCTGGGCGTCCGAGCCGTCGACGGCCTTGTTGTGCGCCACGCAGGCGTCGTACTGGGGCGTTCCGGAGCCGGAGCATTGCACCCCCGCGTTCCAGCAGACGGCTGAGGTGGGGGACTGCTGCTCCTGAGGCAGTGACCAGAAGGCCTGGTTGCCGACGCCTTGCTCGCCGAAAACCGTCTGTTCGTGAATGGGATCGACGGAGCAGTCCACTTCATCGGTCACGAAGATCACGACGAGGTGAGCGTTGGGCCGAATGAAGCCGCTCTCGAGGTTCCCGGGAGCCTCGCTCCACGTTGTGGCGAGGTACATCGCCTCGAGGGGTTGTTCGAAGCCACAACCGTTGATGCCCATCGGGAGGGAGCACGCAAGCGCCTCCGCCATGGACGTTCCGGCGAGGGTGTCCGAGGACAGCCACGGTGGTGCACCAGGGGCCAGCGAGAGTTCTTCGAGGTTGCACTGCTCGGCACAGGCCTCGTCGTAGACGTCCGTATCGGTGCCGCTGAAGTAGAAGTCTCCAGCGTGGGTTCGACAGCTGACGGGCGGGACGAGGTGTCCTCCATCCGGGTCACCCACCCCTGCTCCTTGGCACCAGTAGTTGCTGTTGTCCGTCGTCGTGGCACCGATTCGGTAGTCGAGCCCTGTGGCGTCGAGACCCGCCACAATCGCGGCAGCGCTCTCTTGAAGCCGTCGCTGTGCCACGCCCATGGACCCGGAGTTGTCGAGCACGAACAACACGTCGATCCCTTCGACATCACCCTTGGGAGCTGTCTCTTATACACATCTGACGCTGCCGACGAGCGATCTAGTGTAGA
>CAJXVA010000107.1 GCA_913061055.1 uncultured Pseudomonadota bacterium | reverse complement strand
CGTCGGCAGCGTCAGATGTGTATAAGAGACAGGCCATCTCCGCCTCGGGATCAGGAGTCGGCACCGCCGTCGCACCGTCGTAGCCACGACCCGGGTCGCCCTGCGGGGCGGCGCCGGGCTCGGTGGTCGTCGCTGGAGCGTCACCAGACGCGGGTGCAGGTGCAGCTACAGCGAGGCAGAGCAGAGCCGATGCGAGCATCCCGCGGACGCTATCACGTCCGTCCGCGCACGAGCCAAGCCGTGCACGCCAACAATGCGACGTAACACACTGCTCCTGCGTAGAGCGTCGCCGCGATTCCCCAAGCCATCGAGCACGTCAGGGCGAGACCACTGGCCACCACGCCGCACGCTCCGTTGACACCCCACATCCACGGTCCGAGGTCGGGTCGGCCTTCCCCGGAAAGGGCACTGACCAAGCGAAGCCCAAGGGGGAATCCTAAGCCCATGCCGAGTGCAGGAACGCCGACGACGGCGACCCCCGCAAAGACGCGGGTTGCCGTGGGGGCGCTGGCCAACGACTGCATGATTGGGTCGAGGGTCAGTGCGACCCCGACGACCAGCAGGGCCGGGAGCAGCGGGTACAGGCGTGCGACGAGCGGGTGGTCCATGGGGACCTTGCCCGAGAGCAGGCTGCCGACCCCCGTAAAGAAGATGATGCCGCCCAACAGGGAGGCCAGGGCGAGGGTCGGGTGGCCGATGAAGACGTTGAGCCGCGACAGCAGGCCCATTTCCACGAACATGAAGCCAAGCCCAATGAGCGCGAAGTAGCCACAGGAGGCACCCACGTCCGCCAGGCGGTACCCCGACAGGTCCTTGCGACGCCAAAGCAGTGGGATGACCACCGCAAAGAACGTCAGCACCGTGGATGCAACCGTCGCGTAGATCAGGGTCTGGGTGGCGTAGAGGTTGCCGAGGAACGCGTGGTCGAGCTCGCCGAGATCTTCACCATGGGTCAGCCAAGCGCCGGGCCGCAGCATGTTGAAGAAGAACGGTCGCTCGTCGGTGGGCGGCGTGAAGTCTAGGTCTTGGCTCTCAGCCCAAGCCCACATGGCGTCGCGATCGGTGAACTCGGCGAGTTCGCGAAGCATCGGGTTGAGCGGTAGGCGTCGGGGCGTGAGCAGCATGTTGTAGCCGCGCTTGACCGCCTGACGCTGGACGCGATCGATGTCCTTGTCGGAGAACGGCAGCGCGGAGACCAACAGCGTGGCGATCGCCTGGTTTTGCAGCAGCACGATGTGCTTGCGGGGCTCCTTGACGCCCAGCGACCACAGCGTCTCCATGGCCAGGCCGAGCATGCGTGCGGTCTCCCCGGGGGATGATGGCTTGTACCAACGGGACACCGTGAAAATGCCCTTGGGCTCGAGCCGGCTCAGGAAGATGCGCCAGGCCTCGACCGTGTACAGGCCGTTCTCCGAGAGCGCGTATGCGCCTGCTCCTGTGGCAGCCCAGGTGTCGATGAGGGACATCGTGAGCACCCGGTAGCGCTGCTGGTCACGCGCCATGAACGAGCGCGCCTCGTCATTGACGAGTGTGACGCCCGGCAGGTCCGCGATGCCGGAGAACTCCCGCATCGGACCTTCATGCAGGTGCACGATCAGATCGTTGAGCTCGACGCCCACAACCTTGTCATGTCCGACCCGGACAGCCTCGAGCACGTCGCGGCCCCCACCCACTCCGATGACGGCGGCGGGGCCATGGGGACGCAGAAGGTGAGCGAAGGAGGTGACGTCCCACGCCAGGTACTCGTGCATGTTCGGGGCGCCCGGGAGGTCGTCATCGGGATTGGTGTCGAGGCCCGCCATCATCGTCCCGGCGGCACCGTCGATCTTGACGAAGCGCTGCGGGATCGGCTGCGCGAGCTCGGGCGGGAGTTTGCGCGAGGGCGCCCACAGAGCAGGGGGCACCTCGATGGTGTCGTCGACCGTGACCCGGGAGTAGGTGTTCCACTCCCGGAAGGCGTGAATCGAGCGCAGGTCCTCGAAGCCCTTCACGTAGCGGGGGTAGACCAGTCCGCCATCGCTGGCTGCGTTGCCGATGCCGCCGCCGACCAAGACCACGGTGAGCGCGAGCAGGGCTCGCATCTGACCGGAGCTGACCGCCGCTTTGCCTCCGTGGGCGAACGCGTAGCCGGAGGCCGCGGCAAGTCCGCTCGCGATCAGGATTCCGCTGGGCGCATCCACCAGATCGAGCAGGGGGATCACGACCACGCACCCCGCGGCGGCACCGACCAGGTCGACCCCATAGACGATGCCCGGCGGCATGCCAGCGCGGGTCAGTGCCAGGGTGAGCACGACGCCGCTGACCGTGAACGGGATGGCGAGCGCGGTGCCGTAGCCGAGCGTCTCGGCGAAGCTCGCGGCCGATGTGATCGGCTCGAGCGGAATCTGCAGGGCAGCCCAGACGCCGAGCGGCATCAAGAGGGCGAGCAGCCCTGACCCCTGAACCAGCCTCCGCGTGATGTCTTCGTCGCGGAACCACTTGGGCCTCACGAACACCACGACGGCACCCGCGGTCATGCCGAGCATGGCCAGCGAGATCACGAAGAAGGCCAGGTGGTACCAGGCGACAACCGAGGTGATGCGCGTGAGCAGCACCTCGATGATCAGGGTCGCCATGGCGATGAGGAACACGCCCGAGTAGGTGGCCTTGCGCATGTCAGTCGACTTTGAACGAGTAGTCGACGCCCATCGTGGATCCGTCGAAACTCGGGAAGCGGTGACCATACACGACCTTGCGAGCACAGGGGACCACCCCCGCCTTCTTGAGGTTGCCGCTGGCCTTGACCGTGACGCCGCCGACTTTACCGCTGGGTTGGATCGAGAGCACGAAGTCGAGTTCGCCCTTGAGGCTCTCCTCGTGCGCGAGCGCCGACTTCTCGATGCACTTGTTGAACTTGGGCTCGAGCCGCGACAGATGCTGTCGGATGGTGCGATCGGCAAGGCGATCGGTTCCCGCGTTCATGTCCAGGCCCTTGGCCGCCTTGGGATCGTAGCCCGGTACGTTGCTGTCGTCCTCGGCCTTGAACGAGGACCCCTCGTCCTTCGAGGCGCCGGAGCCCTTTCGCCCTCGGCGGCGTCTCTTCTTCTTCTTGCCCGAGGCGGCCTCAGGTTCGGGCTCGGGTTCCTCGAGTTCAGCGACGACGCACTTGCCCGCCTCGCAGTGCGTGCCCTCGCCGCACACGCCGTAGCAAGCGTCGGGCCCCGGCGTCGGATCGCACGCTGCGATGAACAAGACCGCGGTGGTCGCCAGCGAGGCCCTCATGCGCCCGAAGGTATCAGACGCGGTATGGTCTTCGGCGATGTGGCGACCCCCCGAACGGATTCGGCACCCGCTCCCCGGCGATGCCTGGCCTACGGCCGAGCAGGCGGCCGCATCTCGATGGTTTTCGCCCGTTTCGATGGGTCCTCTCACGCTCGCTCATCGCACGTGGATCCCCGCGATGGTGCCGTGGCGGGCGACGGAGGAGGGGTTTGTCACCCCGGACGTGCTTGCCTGGTATGGGCGGTTCGCACAGGGACGGCCAGGGGCGATCGTCGTGGAGGCGACCGGCATTCGGGACGTTCCCAGTGGGCCGTTGCTGCGGGTGGGTCACGACCGCTTCGTGCCGGGTCTGCGGGAGTTGGTCGAGACGGTTCGGGAGCGCAGTGGGGGGCACACCAAACTGTTCATCCAGCTCATCGACTTTCTGCGGATCCGCAGGCGCCCCACGAAGGAGCGGTTCCTCCGGCAGTTCCTGTCGATCACCGATGCGCATCGTGAGTCCGTCGGTGCACAGGACGAGGCGACCGTGCGGGCCGCGTTGCTGGCAATGACCGATGCGTCCTTGGCCGAGGTGCTCTCGCCACGGGAGCGAGAGGCGCTCACGCATGGCGATCGAGAACGCGTGACCGACCTGCACCTCCCGCATGTGGCGGAGCTTCCTGCTGTTTTGCCGCCGCTATTCTCCGACGCGGCGGCGCGTGCTCAGGCGGCTGGCTTCGACGGCGTCGAGCTCCACTACGCCCACGCCTACACGATGGCGTCGTTTCTGTCGCGCCGAAACACGCGGGAGGATGGGTACGGAGGGGCGCTCGAACAGCGGGTCCGGCTGCCGCTCGAAGTCTACGACGCCGTGCGCGAGCGGGTGGGCCCGGACTATGCGGTCGGCTGTCGTTTTCTCTCCCACGAGATCATCGACGGCGGTAGCGATGTGACGGACGCGTCCTACTTCGCGCGGCGATTCGCAGAGGCGGGCATGGACTTTCTTTCCCTGTCTCGAGGCGGCAAGTTCGAGGACGCACTGGCGCCCAAGGAAGGATGGTCCGCGTATCCCTACACGGGACCCAGCGGTTACGAGTGCATGCCCACCGTCTTCTCGGACACGAAGGGGCCGTTTGGTCGCAACGTCGAAGCTTCGGGAAAGATCCGCCGGTCGGTCCGAGACGCCGGGTTCGAGACGCCCGTGGTCGTCGCGGGCGGCATCGCGTCCTTTGCTCAGGCCGAGGCGGTGCTCGAGGCGGGGCACGCAGATGTCGTGGGGGCAGCCCGGCAGTCCATCGCGGACCCCGACTGGTTCGCGAAGGTGCTGGAGGGACAAGGCTCGCAGGTGCGTCGGTGCAAGTTCACCAACTACTGCGAGGCGCTCGACCAGAAGCACAAACAGGTGACCTGTCAGTTGTGGGACCGCAAGGAGCTGGACGCTCCGGATGTGATGCTCAGCCACGACGGCCGCCGCCGCTTGGTCGCGCCTGCCCGCTCGTCATAGGCCTCACAGGCCGTGCTCGGCAGCGATCTTCTCGTTGATCGCTCGGGCTTTCTGCCTGGCCGGGCGCGCGTTGAGGCGCTCGATGTAGGCCTCCCACGCGGGCTTCTTGGGCAGCATGCCAAACATCATCATCCATCCGACGGTGCCGCCAAACAGCATGTCGGCCATGGAGAAGGTGTCACCCAACACGAAGGGACCCTCGCCGATCGCAAGGTCGATGGTGTCCACCATCTCTTCGTAGGTTCCCCAGCCGGCGCTCTGCGGCTTGAAGTCCCAGTTCCCGGCCTTGGCCATGCAGCCAGGCTCGATCACCGAGGGCCCGTAGCAGATCCAGCGGAGGTAGGGGGCTCGCTGCGGTGCGTCCAAAGCGGGGGCCAATCGCCCGGGTGCGTACTTGTCGGCGAGGTACATGCCGATCGCCGCCACCTCGGCCAAGACCACCTCGCCATCGACCACAGTGGGGACCTTGCCCATCGTGTTGAGCGCCTTGAAGGCGTCGGTCTTCTGGGCCCCCTGTTGAAGCTCGACGTATTCGAGCGTGTACTCGCACCCGACTTCTTCGAGGAGCCAGATGATGTTGGCGGCGCGCGTTCGAGGGTGGTGATACAGGACAACCGACATACCGCGGAGGCTATCAACGCCGGCGGCGTCGACGGAGCACGCTGAGCAAAACGAACAGCAGCAGGCCCTCGCTTCCGCCAGAGCCGCCCGATGTGCACACGCAGCCGCGGTCGATGAGGCCGTCGTCGAGAAGATCCACCGGCCCGTCCGTATCGCCGTCCGGGTCGTCCTCTCCCTCGGAGTCGGTGCCCTCTTCGGGTTCCTCTGGGATCGGTGTGCCCGGCTCGACTTGGCAGCTTGCATCGCAGCCATCGCCCGCGGCCACGTTGCCGTCGTCACAGGCCTCGGGTGCTTCGAGCACGCCATTCCCGCAGCCGGAGACCGGACCATCGACTGCGACGACACACACCTCGGCGAGCGACCATCCGCCGAACTCCAGGCCCCCGTCAGCGCGGGTACCGAACGTGATCTCGACGCCCTGCGGCCCGACGAACTCACTGATGTCGAAGTCGACGAATCGCCATTCCTGGTCGACGTGGTGGAACGAGGCCAGATAGTCCTCGGACGCCGCGAAGTTTTCCCAGAGCCGCTCACCGTTGACGTCGATGTACGCGCGGTCGAAGTAGCCGTCCTCGACGGCGAGCCAGCGCCGCAGCTGCAGCCGGACTTGGGTGTAGGGCCCCGTGTCGACGGCTCCGAACGCGAGCTCTTCGGTTCGGCCCGCTGGGTAGTTTCCGGGTTGCCACAGGTGGTCGCCGGTGCCGAACGGCTCGCTCGGATCGCTGCCCGAAGAGTCGGAGGACCACGTCCCGAACTCCCATCCGGGATCTGCGATCAAGTCGGAGTCGGCGCCCAGGCAGCCCAGCTCGATCACCTCGCCGATGTAGAGCTGATACCAGGGGTCGACGATGTTGTCGGGCAGCGTTCGCCCGGGGTCGAGGTCGTAGCCGGGGAGGACCTGCAGTTCGAGGACGGTGCCGGGGGCCTGAGCCGGGAGTTGGGCGGAGTATCCGCTGACGGTGCCCGGTGTGCGCTCCATGACGACCGGGTTGGTGTCATCAGCGCCTCGCTCACGCCACACGACGGTGGGCGCCGCGGCGATGGGGCAGTCGGGAAAGTTGGGCAGGGAGAGCTCGAGGGACACGACCGGACCGCTCGCCTCCGCGGTCATGGAAACCTGCTCGTTTCCGCGACCGGGGTTGAACAACCCGTGCGGCCCGTAGGCGGCGTTGATGTCGCAACCGTTGGGCGTGCCGTTGGTCAGGTTGCCATCGTCGTCGTCGAGCAACAACGCCTCGGGGTACATCGAGGGAATGTCGACGGCGCGTCTCGTGGTCTCGTACCAAACGCGGTCGGTGTACGCGCGGCCTCCATTGATCCCGAGCTTCTCGATCATGCGCTTGCGGAGGTCCCACAACGCGCCGCCGATGATGAGCCCCTCTGCATGGACCTCACCGCGGTCCTCTGGCCAGCGATACTCGAACCCCTCGGGGTCGAAGTCTCGCAGCGGTGTCTCGAAGTCCCCCGCATAAAACCCACGCCCGAGTCCCGAGTCACCGGTGATCGTGGCCGAGAGGTAGTCGGAGATGCCCTCGCTGAGGCTGACGTTGAACTGGCCCACGCCTGGGACCAGTGACTGGGAGTGCAGCGAGTGTCCGAACTCGTGATAGACGACGTCGGCGAGCAGGGCCGTGTTCTCGCAACCGCCGCCGCTGGTGAAGAAGTTGATGCTGTTGCCGTCGGAGAACGCGTTGCAGTCGTCGTCGATGTTGACGATGACCGGGATGGGTTCGTCGAGCCAGTCGACGGTCGAGAGGGTCCGGACGAAGTCCTTGACGACCATCGTGTGGACGTAGGCGTTCAGCTGCGCACCGGCCTCTTCGGTTGGTTCGAACCACACGGATGCGGAGTCGCTGCTCGCCGGGAGACTGACGCTGGCTTCGGGGCCCGCATCGTTGGTGACCTCGGCGAACACGCCCTGGGTCGTGGGCTCCACGGTCGCCGTCGCGCCGGGGAAGTTGAAGAACCCGCCATCGGTCGTGGTCTCGGCGGCTCCGTCCACCTCCACAAACAGCTGGTCGGCGGGCGCCTGAAGACGAGGGCTGCCGGGGTTGCGCAGGGGGACGTCGAGCAGGAGCTGCCCGGTACCGAACAGGAGGGTTTGTTCCCGTGCGACCGGATCGCCGGTCGCGGCGTCGAGGTAGACCGTCCATCGCGTGGAGGGGGATGCGAGGTCGAGCGTTGTCCGCCAGACCTCGCGGTACTCCAGCGCGCCGGTATCGTCGACGAGCGGGAGCACGAAGGGCCCTTGCACGGCGCCGCTCTTGGTCAGGGATCCGGGGATGTCGCGGGTGACCCAGCCGCGCGCGCGGGCGACGACCTCACGGCTGGTCGCGGCACGAGAGCGACTTGGGATGACGATGTCGGGGTACACCCCCGAGGCGATCATCACCAGCCGGTCGAACTTGAACCGGAAGCTGATCTGACCTCCAAGGACAGGCGCGCCCCCGTGGGTTTGAACGAAGCCGACACTGCGAATGCCGGCGCTGAGATCGTTGCTCGCCAGGACAAAGTCGGAAGCGAGCGTGCCGGGAGCGAGCAGGTCCAAGTGGCGGGAGAGCAGGTCCAGGGCGACGGCTTCGGCCGCGGCGGCATCGGCCATCACGCCTGGGGCAGGCAGACCGGACAGAAGAAGGTGATGCGGGACGTCCGTTGCCGCATCCCAGGACACGGACATGGGCCCGAGCTCCGCCTCGAGCCGGCGCAGTGCGGCGCGCCGGCTCGCAGGTGCCGGCTTGAACTGTGCGTCTCGCGCATCTCGCGACAGGGTGCCGGTTGCGCGTTCCAGCCGGCCGTCGGCGAGACTCCGTCCAGGGTTCTTGGCCGCTGAAGCGGGTCCGACCCAGCCGAGCGCACACGCCAACACCACCGACCCTGAAACTCGCTTCAACATCACGAACCGACCTAAACCCACATACGTTGTAAACGTAGCGGCTGGCGCAAGCAAGCGATGCCCTGCGCGGCGGCCGGATCCGCGACAATCCCAGCGTGCGCGCCCACCTGCTCCTCGCGCTGAGTCTTGCCGCTTGCCGCCCGCCCGAGGCTTCGCCGCAGCCACGGTCGGAGCAGATCGCGCCGCTGCCCGAGACCGCACCCGCGGCTCGGCCCGACACGCGCCGAGAGTCGGTCGTCGATCGGCTGCACGGCGTCGACGTTGCGGATCCCTACCGATGGCTCGAGGTCATGGACGAGCCCACGGTGGAGTGGACGCGGGCACAGGACGTGTTCGCGCGCGACTGGCTGGCCAGGGTGCCGGGCCGCGAAGCACTGCGCGCCGCGTTGCGACCCCTGCTTCAGGTCGAGAGCCGGTCCGCTCCCGTGCAGCGGGGGAAGCTCTGGTTCTACAGTCGGCGCCGGCGCGGCGAGGATAAGGCGCGGCACTTCGTCAGCGATGTGGGTGGCGGCAACGAGCGAGTGCTCATCGACCCGGCGGTGTTCGGAGCCGCCGTGACGGTTCGGCAGGTGATGCCGAGTCCAGAAGGTCGGTACGTCACGTTCCTGCGGGCGACGAATGCCTCCGATGACGCGACGCTGATGCTCCGCGACGTGGCGACCGGAGAAGACCTCGATGCACCGATCGAGGGTGCTCGTTATGCGTCGCCGTCGTGGATGCCCGACGAGTCCGCCTTCTACTACACGGGGCTTTCGACCGACCCCGACGTCGAGGCACCGCAGCGTCCCGGGACCGCGTCGGTTCGTCGGCATGTCGTCGGCACTCGCCCGCAGTTCGACGAGCGGATCTACGGGCCGCTGGGCGACAACCAGTCGTTCTTGTGGGGGGAGGTCTCGCCGCAGGGCCGCTGGCTGGTCATCTCGCGATTCCGCGAGTTCCGGGCGACGGAGATCCACGTCGCAGACCTCACTGCGAAGACGCGCACATTCGTCCCGATCAACGCGGGGGAGTCCGAGAAAGCGTCCGCTCAGGTCATCGGGGACCGGCTGTTGCTACACACCAACCGCGATGCACCGCGTTTTCGGGTGCTGGAGCTGGACCTGAACAACCCGGCGGCCCCGTGGAGCGAGCTCATTCCGCAGGGGGAAGGGACCCTCGAAGGGGTGCACGTGAGCTCCGATGCGTTGACCCTGCAATGGTTGGACAAGGCGCACTCGCGTCTCGAGGTCCGTGATCTCGACGGGTCGAGTCCGCGGCCGCTCGGGCTTCCGGGTCGCGGCACGGTGGCCGCGATCGTGGGTTCGGCGACGCAGGACGATGCATTCCTCTACTACGCCTCGTTCGCCGACCCACCCCAGTGGCATCACATCCGCCCTGCCACTGGCGAGCGCACGCTGTTCTGGAAGCAACACACACCCATCGACACCGATCGCATCCAGGTCGACCAAGTCTGGGTCGACAGCAAGGATGGCACCCCCGTCTCCATGTTCGTCGTCCACCGTGACGACACGCCGCTCGATGCAGACCGCCCCACGCTGCTCACCGGCTACGGCGGGTTCGGCGTTTCGCTGACGCCGTTGTTCTCACCGACGGCCGCGCTGTGGGTCGAGCATGGAGGGGTCTTCGCGGTCCCGAACCTGCGCGGTGGCGGAGAGTACGGCGAGTCCTGGCACGAAGCGGGGCGTGGCCCCAACAAGCAGAACGTGTTCGACGACTTCATCGCGTCGGCCCAGTGGTTGGTCGAGCAGGGGTGGACACGGCCGGGCCGGCTCGCGATTCGGGGTGGCAGCAACGGCGGCCTGCTCGTAGGCGCCGTGATGACGCAGCGGCCAGAGCTGTTCGGCGCTGTGGTCTGCGAGGTGCCTCTGCTGGACATGGTCCGCTATCACCTCTTCGGCGCGGGGCCGACCTGGATCGGGGAGTATGGGTCGTCGGCGGACCCCGACCAGTTCGCGACGCTGTTCGCCTACTCGCCTTACCATCGGGTCCGACAGGGCACCCCATATCCCCCACTGCTGATGAACTCGGCGGACTCCGACGACCGGGTCGACCCGAACCACGCGCGGAAGTTTGTGGCCGCGATGCAGTGGGCCACGCCGCGGACTCATCCGGCGTTGCTGCGGGTGGAGTCGCAGTCAGGTCACGGCGGGGCGGACAGTGTGCAGGCCCGTATCGACCACGCTGTGGACACCATCTCGTTCTTGCGGGCCACGGTGGGTCAATAGGACACCGCGCTCCGGCCGCTGGCGATCTGGAGCGTCCGCCTTCAGAACGCGGTGGCCCGGACGAAGACACAGGGGTGCCCAGCAAGCTCCTCCCCTTCGCGGCTCTCGGACTCTTGACCGCTGCGCCGGTCTTCGCAACGGCTGCGCCAGCGGCGGAAACGGCCGTGGCATTCCACGCGCGGGCCACGGTCTCGCACGCGGAGTTGGCCGAGAACACTGCGAAGGGATTGGCCACGCCCATCGGCATTGCCAGCGCATCCACGGATGCATGCGAGGTTCGCTGCGTGCTGGCGACCACCGATTCGCCGACCTCGGACCATCTACGGTGCGACTACGGCGAGTCTCGCTCGGTCGCGGCAGGCTTCGAGGTCATTGCGACCTGGTCCGAAGCCGGGGTTGCGTTCGAACCGACCGAGCAACTCGATCTTCAGTCTTGTCATTAGCGGATCACACCGGCGTGAGTCGGGTGCGAGACGCTCACTAGCTTGGCGCCCGGTGGCGCACTTGAGGGGACACGGGGACGGAAGACGGCCTCGCCTCGGATCGATTAGCTCGGTTCGCAGGCGAGGTCTTCGACCAGGCAGGCGTTGAGCGCGGAGGACCGGTTCAACTCTTGGCCCAGGTCTTGCCCCAGATGGCCGTCGAACGGGCTGAGGTAGTCGTCCGGGTCCGTCTCCATGACGACCATGGCGACGGTCAACGGTTCTTCGCAGTTGTCGTCTGCAACCGAGGCGGATGTGTCACCCGAAGGAAAACACAGCGCGTCGTTGATGAAGGCCGATGACGAGAGGGTCGTGCCATCGTGGGTCACCGTGCGGGCGTTGGACTGCGAGCTCAACGGCTGTGATGGGTTGATCACCAGCAGCAGGGCAGCAGCGGCGGCTGCCGAGTTGGCGACCGTGGCCGCGACACGCTGCCAGAACGCTCGGCGACGAGGCTGGGCGGTGGCGGGTGCATCGAATGCAGCGCCATGCGCCTCGTGCAGGAGCACCTCGAGCTGGGCTTCTTCGCGCAACCGCCGGGCACACACCAAGCACGTACCGATGTGGGATTCGACGCCGGCTTCGGCCGTAGCCTCGAGCTCGCCGCGCAGATAGTCGGACAAATGACTGGCCGACACGTGGTCCTGAACATCAAGCATCGGAGCCTCCTTCGAGTTCGGAGCGAAGGGTCTTGCGGAACTCGCAGGCAATCTGCCGAACGCGCTGGACCGACAGACCAACGGCCTTCGCGATCTCAGACGCAGGTCGGGCTTCGCCGTCGTACATCAGCTCAAAGACCCGACGCGCGTTGGGGTGCGCCTGGGCGATGATCTCGCGGACCTTGCGGAGCTTGTGTCGGGCAGCGGCTTGCTGCTCGAGCTCCCGTTCGTCGCGGTGGGGTTGCATGGTGCCGTCGGCAGACTCGTGGGTGAGCCGCGACGAGCAGCGCCTTCGGTCGTCCTGCCACAGGAAGGTGGCCTGCTTGATCACCACTCCGGGCAGCCGCACCTCGCTCAACCGGCCCATGCGGTAGTTCTGAATGACGCGGAACCAGGCGTCTTGAGCCAGCTCCTTCGCGCGCTCGGGGAGGGCGCCTTTGGCGATCAGAGAGACGACGACGCGGCGGCCGTACTTCTGAAGAGCCGCGTCCCAGTCGATGACATCCGCTGGCGCGTCCGCTTCGGGCTTCGCACCCGTGAGCAGCTCCAGTGGGTTCCACCCCGCCACGTCGGGTGCGGCAACCGCGGTTGCCGCACCACCGGGCATCGGTGCAAGGGAGTGGGGACGCACAGGCATGACAACGGGCGGAGGCCGGAGTGTATATCGCGGAGGTTCGCCGCTCACGGCGCGGACTCCGCATCGAAACCTGCGACGCTCCAGGAAACCAACCCCAGCGCCAGCAGGAGCACGCTGACGACGATCGAGAGCCGGAGTCCACCGGCGACCCAGTAGGCAGCAACCGGAGCTGACACGGCCACCACGAAGATCGCGCGCGCTCGCGGCCCGTGAACCGGAAACAGCCAGGCAAACGCCGCGCCCAGCGCCCCGAAGAATCCCAGCCACAGCCACGCGCTCAGTCCGATGCCGCCCAGGATGTCGAAATCGAGCTGCGTCAGCCCGCTGAGGATCCCACGATCATCAGCGACGTCGAGCATCGGTGCCGCGACCAGTCCGGCCGCGATGCGACGACCCGCGCCGCGGAGGGCGGGGCCTTGTCCGGAGTCGAGGGACACGAATCCTAGTCTGGCTCAGAATCCACGTTGGGCGAGCGGGGGCTTCTCAACACCCAGCCTCGAGCTGTTCACACCACTCATCTCGGATGTTCCGGACCTCCGGGGCCGCAGCGAGATCGATCGCGGTGGACAGCTGTGCCGCCCCGGTCTCGTCGGGCTCGGTGCAGGACTCGGTCTCGCTGCACGCGGTCAACCCTCCGCGGACGACCAGCCCCACGAGACGGTCATCGGTCAGCGAGAAGACTGGCGAACCCGAGAACCCATCGATCGTATCGAGTGTTGTCTGGAACAGCCCATCCACCGACGGTCCCCTCGACCATGCTTGGGGCGCGCTCGGGTCGTCGCCGCCACTTCGGCGTAGTGGATATCCTCGCGGATGGCCGACGGCGTAGACGGTCTCGCAGGTGCCGATCCCCGTTTCGGGGGAGGGGAGCGCAACCGGGGCGAGGTTGTCGTCCAGATGCGGTGTGAAGCTAAGCAGCGCCCAGTCGAGTGCATCCTGGCCACCGCCCTCGGCTACGAGTTCCACACCGTCGTAGCGGTCGCCCTCGACAATCTGGTCGTCCGATATCTCGTGGTACCCGAATACGAGTGATTTCCCGCTTTCGAGGGAGTTCGCGCTGACACAGTGGGAGGCTGTAAGTACAAGGCCGGGGGCTATGAGCACAGCCGTACAAGGTCGCGCTCCGGACCATACAATAGAAGGCCCAGTGTGTCCGGCGTTCGCGAGTTCGCACGCCTCGTCTCGAGCGAACATGTCCGCGATCTCGTTGTCAAAGTAGTCGGACGTCGTCACCTCGTCGACCACGGGTGTGTCGAGGAGGCCCGTGTTGACCAGCAGTGCCACCGAAGCGTGGGCGCTCGCACTGTCCATCTCAGGGATCCCGACGATGTTCGCGGGCTGGCCGATGAACCCGGCGCTTCCGCAACCGGAGCCACTCTCACAAGGAAGTACGTGGGTTGCGGTGCACCACCGGTCGTCGGCGTCTGTCGAGCCATCCCACCGCACGGTTCGGGCGAGGTAGTGCGCCGCCAGCAGAGGGCACTGTACTCCTCGCATCCCTCCGCTGGACGGCCCGACGTCGCACGCGGGTTGCGTTTCGGGCGTCGCGAGTTCGCCGAGCTGACCAGTCTGCTGGGCCCACAGGACGTAGGCCGTCGCCTCGCAAGGATCGCAAACCCCTGTTTTCGGACGATCTTCGGGTCCGCACTGGTCGCACGCCACCGCGCAGACGAGTACGATTAACACCTTGCGTTTCATGGCGCATGCAGCCGAGGGCGAATCTTGACCTTGAACACGGCGGGCGGCTGGTCGTCTGAGATCCGCCATTCGAAATCGCAAGTCGCGCCTGGATCTGTCTGGAACCAGATAGACGGGCTGCCGCCCCCGCCAACAGAAGCAAGGCAGTCCTCGATGGTTGCCGAGGGGGAAGTCAGCTTGAGGCCGTCTTTCTGCTCCACGCGGACCTGCACTCCTGCCTTACACGCGGAACGATCGTACTCGATGTCGATGCTCTCGACCGCCTCGTTCTTGGAGAAGAGTCTGGCGTCGTCCCCCATTCCGCTGATCGCGTACTGAAAGGGACACGCGGGTGGGGCAGGCGGACGGGGGGGGTCTGTCTCCGCTCCGCACTTTGAGACGGCAAGCAGACCAAGACAGGAGGATGCAACGATAACCTTGAGAAACATGGCGTTGTTTGCTGGAGTGGCCCGCGGGCCATTTTCGATCCATTTTTTTCAGCGAACTGGAAGAGGAACGCTTTTCCGGAGGCGTTCGGACCAGGCGTCGAGCTCAAGGGATGCGGTCTCAGGCGCGTGATTCTTGGCGCCAGGCATGCTCTCGAAGCGTTCGCGAATGCGCCGCTTCGCGCGCCGGATCCGGGAGGCGACCGTGCCCTCGGGGATCTCAAGTGCTTCGGCGATCTCGCGGACCGTGAGCTCGTCCCAGAAGTACAACTCTAAAATCACCTGCATCTTCAACGGAAGTGCACGTAGAGACTCAAGGAGCAGTGCGTCTTCTGCCTTCCGCCATCGAAGCGTGGACGGCCCCGCACCCATGTCGGAAACAGAGTGCTCGTCCACATCGAGTGGGGCTTTGGTGCGAGCCCGATAGTGTTCACGGAGAACGTTTCGCGCGACGCCGTAGACGTAGGCACGGACGCTCGAGCGCCCCGAGTAGCGGCTGCGACCTTCGATCAGTCGGGTCAACGTCTGCTGTACCAGCTCCTCAACCTCGCTGCCGACCTTGCTGGCGAAGAACCGGTGCAACGGCCCGAACATCCCACGGATGAATGCCTCTCCGGCCCGGGCATCTCCGTCGGCCCAGGCGGCGAACAGTTCATCCTGCGACAGCATTCTGGGATGCTACCACTGCGCGCTTGTCTATACTCGCGTGCTCATGACGGACGGTGGGTCAATCGACGGGGCGCTGCGCCGCGTGGGCGCGGGCCCGCTGCCTTCGGGCGGTGCCGACGGCATGCTCGACCGCATCCTGGCGAACGTGTTGGGCGGTGACGCCCCCGTCAAATCGATCGGGCGATTCGAAGTGGTGCGGTCATTGGGCGCGGGCGGCATGGGAACGGTACTGGAGGCGTGGGATGCAGAGTTGGAGCGCAAGGTTGCGCTCAAGCTGTTGCGCACCGAACTCGGGACCCGCGACCGTCGACGCGAGATCATAGAGGCGGAAGCTCGGGCGCTTGCAAAACTCGCCGATCGCCATGTCGTTCAGATCTACGAAACCGGGGAGCACCAGGGGTGTTTGTTTGTAGTCATGGAACTCGTCGACGGAACCACGCTGGAGCATTGGCAGCGTGACGAAGAACCGCCGACGGCGGTGCTGATCGACAAGTACGTCCAGGCTGCCCTCGGGCTCGCGGCTGCACATCGGGCTGGCCTGGTGCACCGCGACTTCAAGCCGGCCAACGTCTTGGTCCGCAGCGATGGGGAGGTCCGTGTCGCCGACTTCGGTCTCGCGCAGTTCGTGAACGACGCACAGGTCACCGCTGAGGTCGTCGCGTCGCCGGACGACGACTCGGGCGCCCGTAGTGGAACTCGTGCCTACATGGCGCCCGAGCAGCTTGTGTTCGGAACGGTCGACGCCCGGAGCGATCAGTTCAGTCTGTGTGTCGCGTTGTTCGAGGCGCTCACTGGAGAGCGACCGTTCGATACAACAGGCCTGGCCGCTCTTGCGGAACGGGGGCCTGTCTCGATCTCGCGGTCGTACACGGATATTCCAAGTCTCTACCGCCCCGCGATTCTCCGAGGGCTGGCCGCGGATCCCAGCAGTCGCTGGCCGACGCTTGGTGACATGGTCCAAGAACTGCGGCGCGCTCCTCGACGCCGGCGTGCGCGTTGGGTGGGCGTCGCGGCCTCCGTGGGCGTGACGGGCGTAGCGACTGCCTTCGTTGCGCGCGATCGACCACCTCCCTCTTGTGATGCGTCGGCGCAGCTTGAGGGGGTTTGGGATCACACCGTCGCGGAGCAGCTGTTGGCCTCGGCTCCGTCGGATGTCGCGTTTGCTGCTCGCGCAACCGAACATGCCAGACGACGGCTCGACAGATACGCCGAGCGTTGGAGCGACGCGTATCGACGAACATGTGAGGACACTTGGCTCCGCGGTCTAGAGTCGGAACAACACTTCGAGCAGGTGGTGGGGTGTTTGCAAGACCGCCGAGGAACTCTGGACGGAGCCGTGCGATTGCTCGGCCAAGGAGATGCCTCGGTCCTCGGTCGTGCTTCGGATATCGTCGCGGCGCTAAGATCACCCGAGTCTTGCGTATCGGAGACCGAGGCAGAAATCAGTGAACGGGAGCGTGTGCTTCTGAAAGCAGCGGACGACGCTACGCTCGCGCTCGCGGCAGGTTTGCCCCGAGAGGCACTCGAGCACATCGAGCAGACGGACCTCAGCCTTGCGGATAGTCATGCGGCGGCCGCACGGGCGTTCATCGCTCGCGGGCGGGCCCACGCGGCGTTGGCGGACTTCGGTGCTGCTGAGGCGGCGTTGTTGCGGGCAGCAGGACTCGCTGGGGCTCACGACGCGCCTCAGGTGGGCGTCGAGGCGTTGGGACACCTGCAGAGCTTCTACGCGGTGACCCTGGCCGATCCGTCGCGCACAAAGCTCGCAACCGAACTGCTCAAGACGTGGTCGAGCGGTGTCGAACTCGATGATGTGCAGACACACGCGTTGTGGCTCGGTCTCGGTGATGCCGCGGCACTGCAGGGAAAGCCAGACGAGGCGTTCGACCACTTCGAACGGGCACGGGACGCCCTTCCCGAGGGGGCGTCGGTCGATCAGCACGTGGATGTCGATCTTGCGGTTGCCGCCGTCTACTACGCGCAGGGCAAGCTCGACGAATCGGCGGCAACCTACCAACAGGCTCTTGTCGCGCTCACGGACGTTCTTGGTCCTGCGCATCCTCGCGTGGCTGCTGTTGAGCACGGATTGGGTAGCGTTGCGCTCGCTCGAGATGACGAAGAAGGGGTCCGCCGTCACTTCGAGCGCGCAATGCGAATCTGGACGGATAGTCTTGGAGGTCACTCTCCGGAGCGGGCGAGCGCACTGATCGGACTGGCGCAACTCGATCTCTCATACGGCCGATTTGCTCAGGCGGCGGCGCGTGGAGCCGAAGCCTGGTCCATTCAACAGGCTCTGCCGCAAGGACACCCCGACCGTGGGTCTGGCCTCCAGATTCTTGCGTTTGCCGCGCTGCAAACGGGCCAGTACTCCACTGCACTAGAACACTTCGAGTCTCTGCTACTCGAGTCGCCCGCCGCGGACTCCAAGATTCGCGTAGGGACGCTGCTCAATGTTGGGTGGCTCCTGTGCGAAGTCGATCGCTGTGCCGAGGCTCGGCACACTTTCGAACAAGCGCTCGCCTCTCCGGGGATGACGGCGCAATGGCGCCTGTACGTTGACGAGGGCCTCGCTCGAGTCGCCTTGTCCGAGGGCCGGAACCGGGCCGCTCATTCGCGGGCGGAACGTCTCCTAGCCCAGATCTCCGAGGAGGAGCTGGAACTTCCGGAGTTGAGGGCGGGTGCTCTTGCGGTCGTAGCGATGACACTCGACCCGCGGACGCACCAATCGCGCCGACGAGCCCTCGCGACCGAGGCGTTGGCCATCTTCGAGCGTATCGGCCGGGAGACTATCCGGACACGGGAGCTACGGTTGATCGTCGCAGGCGGGGGTGCGTAGGCTGAGTTCCGCGAATGGAACTCGCCTTGAGGAGGGGTTCCGTGAAGTTCCGCCGTTGGGACCCGAAACGAGTGATTGAGCGCTTGTCGAGCAGTCCCAAAGCCGCCCCGGGGCCGCACATCCACCAACCTACTCGCACCGGTACTCCGGCGTCCCGAACGTGTCGTCCTCATACGTCAGCGAACCAGAGTAGTCGAACGCATCCCCCTCGACCCTAAACTCGATCGTCCCGTTCAGCGCGCCCGGGCTGCCGTCCACGAACTCGATCCCCCAGTCTTCCACGATCAGCGCTTGCCCGAGATCTTCCCGGGTCGCGCTGGCCATCTCAAGTTCGTACCCCATACCCACACCGCTGAGCAGGCTGCTCGCGGGCATGCGTCCGGTCTTGACGTCGTAGCGGACGGTGCTCACCGACTGCGTGTCGTCGACCGAGATGTCCGAGTCGAAGTCGAGGCTTCCCAGCGATGCCTTCACGCGATCCCAAGCGCTGGTGTCGAGGGCGATCGGGCTGGTCGGGTTCTCGCCGTAGCCGAGCAACTCGACGTAGGGACCGACGCCGTCGAACGTGAGCTCCACGGACGAGGAGAACGGATCGTTGATGTCGATGTTGGCCACGACCCGCGCACCGACGAGGTAGCTGTCGACGAGAAATAGGTTCTCGGTCAGGGGGTCGCCCGCCGCCGCAAACGAGAAGTCGGCGTTGGCGTAGAAGCGCGTGGTCATCTCGGCGCCGCCACCGTTGGTGTAGTAGACGCCATCGCCCTGGAACTCCCAGTCCGGCGGGGTCGCGTCGGAGCGGTTGTCGATGATGGCGTCGACGATGCCGACGGTCACCGAACTCACGAGGGTCACGTTGAGGCCGCCGCAAGCCACCATCTCGTGGATCGACTGGTCGTAGTCCACGACGATCTCGACATGCGCCTCGGCATCGGCATCCGCGCGACACTCCCGAAGAAGCTCGTCGTCGTCGCCATCGTCGCCTGAAATGATGCACCCGCTCAGCCCCAGGAACCCCAGCGCACCCATGCAAACCCAAACGCGTCTCATGGGCCCAGCGTACCAGCCGGGCGTCGACGCCAGGGCTGTCCGCTTGTGGGCCAAGGCACAAGCCCTGGCCCACCCCGGGAGTGGCCCTCGTCGGTGCTCTAGTTGGGCGCTTCGGTCGTGAACTCGAAGACCAACTCTTTGTCCTTCATGTCGACGTGCACGGTGCCGCCGGATTCGAGCTTGCCGAAGAGCAGCTCGTCCACGAGGGCTTCTTTGATCTTCTCGTCGATCAATCGGGCCATGGGCCGGGCGCCGTAGAGCTTGTCGTAGCCTCGTTTGGCGATCCAGGTCGCTGCGGCGTCCGTGTAGGTGATCCGCACGTTGCGGTCGATCAGCTGCAACTCGAGCTCGCCGAGCATCTTGTCGGCGACCTTGCGAATGACGTCCTTGCCCAGGGGCGAGAACGTGACGACCTTGTCGAGCCGGTTACGGAACTCGGGCGTGAAGACCTTCTCGAGCGCCTTGTTGGAGTCCGAGACGTCCGGGCCGTCTTCCTCGTCGCTGAAGCCGACCTTGCGGGCGGTCATGTCGGCCGCACCCGCGTTGCTCGTCATGATGAGGATGACGTTGCGGAAGTCGGTCTTGCGGCCCGTGGTGTCGGTGACCGATGCGTTGTCCATCAGCTGCAGGAGCACCGAGAAAATGTCCGGGTGGGCCTTTTCGATCTCGTCGAGCACGAGAACGCTGTGGGGTTGCTTGCTGACGGCGTCGGTGAGCAGTCCACCCTGGTCGAAGCCGACGTATCCCGGAGGTGCTCCGATGAGGCGGCTGACGCTGTGCTTCTCCATGTACTCAGACATGTCGAAGCGCAGGAACGGAAGGCCGAGCAGGCGTGCGAGCTGTTTGGCGAGCTCGGTCTTGCCGACGCCGGTCGGTCCGGCGAACAGGAAGGAGCCGATCGGCTTGTCATCGCGACCCAGCCCGGCACGGGCGCGCTTGATCGCGTGGGTGACCGTCTTGACGGCGCTGTCTTGGCCGTAGATGACTCCACCCAGGCCCTCTTCGAGCTTGGCGAGCAACTGTTTGTCGTCGGTGGAGACCGACTTCGGAGGAATACGGGCCATCCGAGCGATGACCTCTTCGACCTCGAGGATGTCGATCGTTTTGGGCTCGGGCAGCGCAGAACTCTCGGGCTCTTCGTTTTCGTTTTCGGGCTCGGCGTCCTCATCGAGGGCATCGTTGAGCGAAGGCTTGGGCGGGCGCAGCAGCGGCACATCGATACGTGCCGCCGCACCGACCTCGTCCATCACGTCGATGGCGCTGTCGGGGAGGTTGCGGTCGCGCAGGTACTTGTGCGCCAGCTCGACCATCGTCTCGAGCGCCTCGGGCGTGTACCGGACGTTGTGGTGGGTCTCGTAGACCTCCGCCAGTCCTTGGAGGATCAGCAGCGCCTCTTCGCGGGTGGGCTCGACGATCTCGATCTTCTGGAATCGTCGGGCCAGGGCTGCATCACGCTCGAACGCGGACTTGAACTCCTTGAACGTGGTGGCGCCGATGCAGCGCAACGATCCGCTGGCGAGCGCTGGCTTGAGCAGGTTGGAGGCGTCCATGGAGCCGCCA
This sequence comes from uncultured Pseudomonadota bacterium, assembly GCA_913061055.1. Classification (GTDB taxonomy): domain Bacteria; phylum Myxococcota_A; class Polyangia; order Nannocystales; family Nannocystaceae; genus CAJXVA01. Next base: position 3,001 of record CAJXVA010000107.1, on the reverse strand, counting down.
GACGTGGCGCCTGCGCCGACGACCGTATGAATCTCGTCGATGAACAGAACCGCATCTGGATCGGCTTCGATCGCCTTGATGACCGCCTTGAGCCGCTCTTCGAACTGTCCGCGGAACTTGGTCCCCGCCAGCAGCGAGCCCATGTCGAGCGAGTAGATGTGCGCGGTCTCGATCGCTTTGGGCACGTTGCCGTCGTGCACGCGCAGTGCGAGTCCCTCGACGACGGCGGTCTTACCCACTCCGGGCTCACCGACGAGCACGGGGTTGTTCTTCTTGCGCCGGCACAAGACCTGGATCAGTCGAAGGACCTCGGTCTTGCGTCCGATCAGCGGCTCGATACGGCCAGCCTCGGCCTTGGCGGCCAGGTCGACGGCATAGGCGGCCAGGGGATCTTCGGAGGTGTCGCCACCGTCCATGTCCGGGTCGGCGCCCGATGGGCCTCCGTCGTCGTCGGGGGCGCGGCGGACGAGCGACTTGGACCCCCCGCGGCCGATGCCGTGCGAGATGAACAGCGTGACATCTCGGCGGGTGATCCCATGGTTGCCGAGAATGAAGACGGCGTTGGACTCGGGCTCGGCGAAGAGCGCGACCAGGAGGTTGGCTCCGGTGACCTCGCGTTTACCCGCGCCCTGGACATGCAGCACCGCGCGCTGAAGGACTCGGCCCACGCCGATGGTCTGGTGGCAGGTGAACTCGTCGTCGTCGGGGACGCGGTCCATCGACTCGTCGAGGAATTCCTCGAGCTCCTTGCGGATGTCGTCGAGGTTGCCCCCGCACCCTTCGAACACCTGGGACGCGCTCGCATCGGAGAGCAGCGCGAGCAGCAGGTGCTCGAGCGTGAGGTACTCGTGACGCCGATCTTGCGTGTCCTCGATGGCGGCGTTGATCGTGGATTTCAGTTCATCGCTGAGCATGACTACGTCCTCACTCGCCCTTATTCGTTCTCGCTTGCGTCTTCTTCAGGCTCCATCGAAGCCATCAGAGGGTGGTCGTTCTTGCGCGCCAGCATGTGAACCTGCGCGACCTTGGTCTCGGCGATCTCATGGGTGTAGATGCCGGCGACGCCCTGTCCACGGTTGTGGATGTGGAGCATGATCGCGGTGGCTTCGGTCTCGTTACGGTGAAACACCGTCTCGAGGAGGCGCACGACGAAATCCATGGGGGTGTAGTCGTCGTTGTGGATGACGACGCTGTACATCCGAGGTCGCTTGACCTTCTTCTCCACACGTTCGCGGAGGACTACCCCTGTTTCATTCTCGTCTTCGGGTCGCGTACTCATCGCAGGATCTACCAACGGGGACGGCCCAAGGCCTCGCCGAGTCGGCGTGACCGCTCGAGTCCGTCCGGGTTTGATGATAGCAGGCGGCGGGCTCGATGCCTCGGCCGGACGGCTACGTCTGCCCAACTCCTGTCCCACCCGGTTGGGTAGTACGACGCTCTACGACAACGCGAGCGCCCCGCATTCGGGCAGTGGTTTGCGGGACCTGTCCATTCGTCGTAGAGCGATGGGGCCGTGCCGCTGCAGATTCGAGCCGTTCATGCGCTCTCGGGCGTCGAGGCGTCCGCGTGGAACGGGCTCGATCATGGGCACAGCCCGTTCCTGGAGTGGGGATTCCTTCGCGCGCTGGAGATGAGCGGCAGCACCGGGGGCCCCGCCGGCTGGGCGCCGATCTACCTGCTCGCCGAAGTCGAGGGCGAAGATGGCACGCGAGAACTCGTGGGCGCGGTGCCGTGTTTCCTCAAGGACCACAGCTACGGCGAGTACATCTTCGACTGGGGCTGGGCACGGGCCGCATCTCAGGCCGGCGTCTCGTACTACCCCAAGCTCGTCGTCGCGGCCCCGGTCACGCCTGCCAGCGGCCCGCGGATCTTGCTACGGCGAAACGCAGACGACGAGCCGGCCCTCGTCGCGAAACTACTCGTCGCCGCCGTACGAGAGCTGGCCGACGCGACCGATTGCTCGTCGGTACACTGGTTGTTCACGACCGAGGACGAACACCGGCTGCTCGAGGAGCTCGGCTTCATGTCTCGGCTGAGCTTTCAGTTCCACTGGCACAACCGGGACTACGCGGACTTCGACGGGTTCTTGGCCACGCTCGCCTCGCGAAAGCGCAAGCAGATTCGCAAGGAGCGCAGGCGCGCGCTCGCGGAGGTCGATGGTGTGGAGTTCGTTCCGGGGGAGTCGCTCGGGCCGGACGAAGTCGACCGTCTCGATCGGTTCTACCGACGAACGACAGCGCGGCATGGTGGGCAGGACTACCTGCGTCCGGGATTTTTCAAGCGCTTGATCGAGCTCATGCCCGAGCGGGTGCAGTTCGCACGCGTCGGGCGAGAGGGCGACGTCGTCGCCGGGGCGCTTTACCTCGAGACGCCAGGTGCGCTGTATGGTCGCTACTGGGGCTGCGCCGAGGAGATCGAATTCCTCCATTTCGAGACCGCGTACTACGCCGGTATCCAGCGCTGCATCGAGCAAAAGATCCCGCTGTTCGAGGCTGGGGCTCAGGGGGAACACAAGCTGCTGCGTGGGTTCACGCCGTCGGCGACGTACAGTTCGCACTGGATCCGCCATGAAGGGCTGCGGAACGCAGTGGGCCGCTTTCTGGCCGATGAGCGCGAGCAGCTGCCCGACTACATGAAACAGCTCGAGCAGTACGCCCCGTACAAGAAGAACCCCGACGCTGGGTGAGGGCGACCGGCTGCCCAACAACGTGGCCCACAGCGGTGCCAGCGCTGGCAATCCGGTCACACAGCCGATCCGACTCACCCAAAAACATCGAGAAAACGCGGCCCGAATTGGCGAATCGGCCCACGCCGCCTCGGGGCGTGGCATCGTTGTGGCATGGACGCGGCCGGTCACGGGCGCGGTCACCCGAGTTCGACTCTGATCGACTCGATGACCGACGGCGTCGAGGATACCGACTCGCTGCTCGACGAACGGCTCGAGCGCGGCACCTCGGTCGATCGCTACGTCGTCCTGTACGAACTCGGGTCGGGCGGGATG
>CAJXVA010000106.1 GCA_913061055.1 uncultured Pseudomonadota bacterium | reverse complement strand
TCGCTCGTCGGCAGCGTCAGATGTGTATAAGAGACAGACCCCACACCCCGAAGGGGGTCGCGCAGAAACCCGGCACGGACTTCGGCATGAGGTGCTGGCGCGCGAGAACGGTCAGGGCAGGACCTCTTCAAAGCAGGCATCACAGCGCAGCCCGGCTCCGGTGTAGAAGCTCGCCGACTCGGCCACCTCTTTTCCGCACCCGCCGCACGCGACCAATCGCTCCGGAGGCGCTTGTGCGCTCTGCTGCTCGACCGCCGCGTGGCAGTACACGCAGCTCGAGCGACGCGGATTCACGAAGCGACCGCAGTTTGTGCATCGCGGCCCGTTCTTGAGAACTCGCGAACCGATCTTGCCGTCCTCGACGCCATCGGCGAGGTCGAGTTGCTGCGTGACCACCGAGAGCTCCTCGCGGCTGGCGAGGCCCTTGGAGACGATCAGCTCGGTGAGCGATTTGCACAAGAGTTCAAGCCGGTCGACGCGCTGGACCAACGGCCCGATCGCCTCGGACGGATCGGGCGCGTCGAGCATCTGCTCCTTGATGCGCTCGATGTCCTCCCGTTGCTTGTGCTCGGTGTCGAACAGAAACTCTGGACTGAAAAGGTCGTCGAAGTAGCCCATCGCAAAAATCCTATCACTGCTTCGGTTTGGCGTCGGCCTTCGCCTTGGGAGCTTTGAGGTCGAGGTCTTGAAGGAGGTCTTCGAGCTCGATCTTCTTCTCGAGGCGTTGGCTCTGAAGCTCGACGATCTGTCGCCCGATCTTGTCCCCACTCTTCGTGAACTCGTCGAGGCGTCCGGACAGCTTCTTTCGAAGGGACGACGCAGCGGGGTCCTTCTTGATCGCCTCGAGGTTCTCGCGAGTTTGGCGAGCTCGCTGGTCCAGCTCGACTTGTTGACGCTTGAGACCATCGATCTGCGTATCGATCCGGCCAATCGCGGTGCGACCGTCGACGATGGGCTGCAGCGTTTTTCGCATCTCGGGAGTGAGTTCGGCGGACAGCAACAGGGTCGCCATCAGTTTGACGGCGCGGCCATCCCAGATGCTCACCGTCGTACGCGACGGCGTCTGCTCGACGAGCGTGACTTCCGACTCGGTCTTCCCCTTCGCAACAACGACCGGGACGAGGTACGCGTTCGGAAGGTCTTCGGTGCCCTCGGGGCGCTCGACGAGTTCGTAGTTCGAGCCGGCCTGGTTGTGGCGCACGAGCACCTTCCAAGCCTTGTCTTGGCGGGGGCCGCGAACGTTCCAGGTGGTCTCCGTCCGCGAGAACTGCTCGACCTCGAGGACGCCGCGAATGATGCGAATGAGCCGCATCTCGTCGCCTTTGTACTTGGCGTTCGAGGTCACCATGATGCTGGGCTCGACCGCGAACGGAACCGTGGCGCTCGTTCCGGTACCGACGGTGTCGGAGAGCCCTTCGCCGACGAAGCTTCCCCCCGCGTAGATGCTCAGCGGACCCGGCTCAAGCACAAAGGGACTGGAGTTCTTGAACCGGACGACGCGATACGGGTTGGTGTCGTAACCCATCCCTGCGCCCCCGGGTCGGAACAGGAAGGTCTCCTCCGCCTCGACCTCGCGGTTGAGGATCGCGACCATCGTGGAGCTCCCGTTGGGAACGCTGACGCGCTCGGTCAGGTCGAACCGGGTCATGCCCGCAACGCTGCTGGCTCGAGCTTTCGCCTGCGTGCTGCGGCGCAGTCCATCGTAGTCGACAGCGGGAGGGGGCGGGGGTGCGCCCGGAGCGGGGCCGCCGCCACCGTAGTCCTCGCCTCCGACGACCCCCCCGATCGTTCTCTCATACGCCCCCTTGTCCTCATCGAGGCGGCGCGCCGAAGCTCTTCGTTTCTTCTTCCCCGTCTTCGCTTCCGGCTTGGCCGCAGCCACCGGTTCGGGAGCGGCCTCGGCCTTGGCCATGTCGTCCCCCCAAGAATCGCGAGCCACTTCTTCTTCAGGAGCCTCGTCCATGACCGCGTCCAAGTCGTAGGTCGTCTCGCCGAGCGCGACGACGGCACGACGACGCACGCCTGACTCGGTGAGATCAGCCCGATTGACGTTTCGCGGGGTGTGGAGGTCGTACCGAAACGCGATCGGCTCACCCGAGGTGAGCGACATTCCGACCTGATTCCAATCCTCGCCGCTGGTGTTGTCGACCACCGCCCATGCCTGCAGGAGCGCCTTGCCCTCTCCTTCTTTGGGCAGCACGACGCGGTACGTCGGCTTCCACATCGGCGCCTCGACCACGTAGCTGACGACCAGGTCATGCGTCTTCGCGCCGGCGAGACGAATCTCGACCTCGATCTGCTGGAACATGCCCTCGCCTGCACTCGCATCGAGTCGTCGGTTGAGCTGCAGTGCGACGTCTCCGTCGAGCAGCGTGAAGCCGGAGATCTTGGAGAGCCGAACGACCGACAGGTCGTCGCCGTTGACCAGGGTGACCTTGTGATCGACGCTCGGCTGTTCGTCGCTGGATGGCGCAACGATTCGAGCGCTGGGGTCTGGCTCGTTGAGCACCTGCTCGACCATCACGACTCGCCCGCGCAGCCGGCCCGCGCTGGTGCGCAGCAGAACCTCGGTGCCACGAAGACCGTCGAGGACCTCGGCCAAGCTGCCGCGGCCGGGCCCGAGGGTGGAGAGCGCGGCGTTTGCCCAGCTCTGGGGATCGAGCGGCATCGAGACGCTGACGGCCTGCCCACTCTCCCGGTCGATGACGGTCAGCGACTTGAGAAGGTCGTTGACCTGGTCTCGCCGAACCTTGATCCGTAGGACGTCGTCGTCGACTTTGCCCGCTCGCTCGAAGTAGCCGATGCCGTTTCGATAGAGCACGACACGCTCGAGCCCCAGGTCGGTGTCGGCGGCGCCGAAAGAGCCACGCGAGGTTGCGCAACCGAGGGTAGGAAGTCCAAGGAGGAGGGCGACAGCGAAGAGTGAGGTACGCATGATCGGGCGGTCGACGCGCGTAGGGTAACGCGACCGCTGCTGCGTACGCACATCCGGTGCGATTCGTTCTACCCGCGACTCGCCAAGGCATCCCGGGGCCAGGCGATGTGCTCTAGGGCTGGCTTGTCGTCACAGCGCAAACGCGGCCTCGTGGAACTTCGGCCGGAATGCCTGGATCGCGGTGTTGGTGCGAACCGGGTGAACACGGTTGCTCAACAGAATGCAGATCGTGGGCCCGCCGTGTGCATCCGGGTCCACCCACAGGCTCGTCCCCGTGTAGCCCGTGTGCCCAACCGCCGCCGCGGTGACGGCATGGCCCGCGGTCCCCGAGCCGTCTTGCGACGGACCGTCCCATCCGAGCCGCCGGGTCGACCCGGCGACCCTGCTTGGTTGCCAGAACCGGTCCCGCACCGCCGGGCTGAGGCCGGGCAGCAGATTCAGGACCCAGGCCCTCGCGACCTCCAAGACGCCATGCGCAGTCCCGAAGAGTCCGGCATGGCCGGCCACTCCCCCCCAGATGAACGCGTTGTCATCGTGCACGAACCCGTGCGCGACCGCAGCGTTCTTGCGCACGTCGAAGTGGGACGGCACGCCGCCGGGGTGGAGCTCGGGATCGTAGATTTCCGTGGGTGCGATGCGACCGAGATGCGGTCGGGGCGGCGGCGGATTGCCGTGCAACCGATGAAACCCAAGGTGCGGGACCGGCGTGTCATCGAGACCGAGCGCAAGCATCACCTTGTCCGAGAACAACACGTCGAGGTCGCGGCCATACGTCTGCTCGAGCCATCGCCCCAGCACCATGAACCCCAGGTCCGAGTACACAGCTTTGCTGCGCAGCGGATAGTCTGGCGGTGTGGCGACGATCTTCTCGAGGATGCCCTCCGCGCTGTAGGGCTCGACCTCGTTGAAGTACTCGCGGTGGGCTGCGTAGCCAGAGCAATGCTCGAGCAAGTCGGCGAGTGTCGCTCCGGGACACCCCGCGTTCCACGGCTCGGGCACCGGCGAGTCCAACTCGAGCGCGCCCTCAGAGACCGCGAGAGCGGTGAGTGAGGTCGTGCAGAGGATCTTCGTCAGCGATGCGAGATCGTAGATCTGCTCTCGCACCACGGGCTTGCCCTCCGCGGGAATCCACCGGTGGCTCGCTACCTCCCCGTGCGCCTCGTGGTACAGGGTCGCGCCGTCACGCCAGACCAACGCCACGCAACCCGGGAAGACCTCGCCAACGGCGGACTCGAGCAAGTCGAACAACGCTTGGCGCGGATCGGTCATGCGGCCGAGCTTGCCTGCTCACGACGCCGGGCGCCATGGCTCACCCAGCAGGAATCGGCGGGACAAAGTCGTCGCAGGTCGCGGTGATGAGGTCGACCGCCTGCGCAAAGAACGGACTGTAGTCCGGCTCGCAGACGCTGGCCGACAACCCCTTCTCAGCCATCCCGACGAAGGCATCCAGGCGGGGCGAGACGTCTTCTTGCTCGCAAGCGACACCACCGTCGGGAAGCAGCCCCAACACGACGACCGCCGCGGCATCGTCGGCCTTTGCCGCGACCAACGCATTCCACCACGCAGCCGGGTCATCGGGAGAGTGCTCGTCAGCCTCGTCGGTGATGACCGTGACGACGAGGATCGCATCGTCCCGGAGGAATCCCTCGTTGCAGCCGTCCTCCTCTTGGAGGTCAGGACTGATCGCCCGAACCATGGCTTCGGCTTGTCGCTCCTGCGAGTTGCCGTCTACCCCGACCTGGGCGAGACACGCGAACGTATCTCCCAGGCCTGCCGCACCGGCCTCGATAAAGCGATCGGAACCGTCGAGACACCCCTCGTTGCTCGCCCCCTCGCCGACGGGCCCAACCTCGCCCGCGCCCACCGAGATGTCGCACAACGCTGGTGCTTCCGCTTCGCAGTCGAACTCGGGAGCGTCCGGACACGATCCGAGAGTCTGGCAGGCGTTGGCACACTCGGCGCCGCCCCACTGCGCGTCGGTGTCGACCACCATCACGTGCCAGTCGTTTTCGGGGACCGCAGAGGCGATTTCGTCTGCGAACCCGGGAAAACTGGCCACGAGGTTCTCCTGGTGGGTCTTCATCGACTCTGAGCTGTCGATCACAAACAAGAAGTCGATCGCCTCGCAGCCGACCTGCTCCGCGTCTCCGGTGCTCGTGTCGCCATTTCCGGATCCGATGTCGAGCTTGATGTCGTCCGTCGTTGCGCCAACGGAGTCGGTCCCGCCGGTGACACCGAACGTGTCCAGGCCCGACGCCGAGTCATCCGACTCGCCCGGCCCTGAACCGGAGCAACCTGCGACCGTAGCGACGACAACCGCGGCCCACCGCCGGCGTCGTCGCGCAAACAAGAGCCCCAGGCCGAACAGTGCCCACCCGGAGCCTCCGGTGCCGCTCTGCGTGCAGCCGCAGCCGTCGCCACCATCATCAGAGCCGGCTCCCGCAGTCTCGCTGGCCCCACCGGTGCCCGCGGTCCCGGCCGTTGTACCGCCGGAGCCAGAAGCACTGTCCCCGCCTTCCGAGCCAGAGTTGGAGTCGCTGCCGGACATGCCACCGGAACTCGAGTCGGCGGAGCCCGTGGACCCGGACGGAAACGAGTCGGCGTAGACCGTCGTGGACGTGTTCGCGCCCAACATGAACGGAGAGAGCCCAACCCGATACTCCAGGCGGCCTGTGTTTTCGTAGGTACCGAACTCCGGTAGCGTCACGACGATCTCGACGTCGCCCGACTCCGACGGTCCAAGGTTTCCCAGGTCCCACACGACCTCATCGCCCTGCAACTCGCCGCCCCCACTGGCCGACACGAAGGACACACCTTCGGGCAGCGGGTCGATCAGCACCGCATCGAGAGCCGTCGCGAAGCTCGTGTTCACATAGGTCAGCTTCAGCGTGATCTCCGGATCCGTCGTCTCGTCCGGAGCGTCGACCGCCACCGCGAGCGTGGGCAGTCCTTCGACCGTTCCACACGGAGCCTCAAACAGCGAGTTGAGGAACATCCGGGCGCCTTGAGCATCGAAGTTTTCCGAGATCGGAACCTGCGGCTCGTAGCGATGACCTCCGAGGTAGCTAACCTTGCCGAACCGGCCGCACTCGAGCGCATCGGGAGGGCACTCTCCATCGAGATAGCCCGTCATCCACACGTCCTGAACACCTTCGGGCGTTCCGGCCGCCGTCACCATCACAATATCGCCAGCCTTGTACATGTCTCCTTCGGGCAGGGAGTAGCTGGGCTCGCTGCCACCGACAGTCACCCACTCGCCATCGATCTGGCCGAACGGCGATGCGGCGTCGATGAACTCGACCTCGTCCGGACGGTCGTCGATCTCGAATCCATTGGGCGTGAGAAAGAACCCGTGAGGATCGAGGTTCTCGAACGCGTTGACGGCCTGGCACTCGGCGAAGAAGTGCGTGGGGTTGTTCAAAAACTGGCGCGTCTCGGCGACGACCTCGGGGTTGTCCTCCGCGTCTCCGATGCCCCAGTGCATCGACATCAGCTGGCAATAGACTGGGTCTCCGTCTTCATCGAACAAGGATCCGTCTGCGTGGCTCTCCTGCGTGGGTCCCATGAGTTCCTCGATGGTGAGGAGGTCGGGGCTCTCGTCGGGCCAGTCGAGGTCGAGCGACGAGTCAGGAATGCCCGCCGCGAGCATGTACTCCCGCGCGATGTCCTCGTTGCCATCGGCGAGCATGGCCAACGTCGGTGCGGCGACCAGGTAGCGGGCGACGTCGACTTCGAACTCCTCGTCAGCCTCGTGCACCGTCGTCTCCGGGTAGGTCGCCATCCACGCGTCCACGATGGGCGTGGCCTCGGCGACGTCTCCCGCATCGACGACCCACGGGCCGCCCCGATATCCGTGGGGGGCGAGCGGCGCACCAGTGGCCAGGTCGGTTGCAGAGGTGGTGAAGTCTTCCTCGCCGTGTTGCTTGTCCGCGCGGATGACCCAGCGAACCGGGACCCCCTCTCGCAGCAGGGCGTAGACGAGACCGTAGGCTCGAAACATTCCCTCGTCCTGCATCTCCGTATCCATCGGAACGATCAGGCTCCCCGGCTCGAACGTGTCGGCTGAGGCCACGCTCGGGACGGCGGCAATCGCAACGGCTACCGCGAGGTGTGTAATCCGCATCACAACCACCCTACCGCCTTGCGGGGGCCTTGGTGTGTGCGCTAGAAGCGCGACATGCTCGCACGCAGCCGACTGATCGTCGCCCTGGACGTACCCGACGCAGCGACTGCGATGGCGAGCGCGCAACGACTGCAAGGAAGCGTCGGCATGTTCAAAGTCGGCCTCCAACTGTTCGTCGCGGAGGGCCCAAACGTCGTTCGAACGCTACGTCAGCGTTTCCCCGAAGTGGATGTGTTCCTCGACCTCAAGATCCACGACATCCCCAACACGATGCGCGGCGCGATTGCGAGTGCGCGAAACCTGGGCGCTCGGTTCGTGACGGTCCACGCGGGCAGCGGCGTCGAGCACCTCAAGGCGTGCGTCGAAGAGGCGGGCGACGATCTCGGCATCCTCGCCGTAACTGTCCTGACCAGCCAGGACGAGCAGGCATGCAAAGAGGCCGGGCACACCCGCACTGCCGCCGAGTTGGTGGAGATGCGAGCGAGGTGTGCGGCAGAGGCCGGATGCGCCGGACTCGTCTGCAGCGGTCAGGAGCTCGAGCGCGTGAACATTGCCGCGCCAGACCTCTTCAAGGTCGTGCCAGGCATCCGACCTGCGGGCTCGGCGGTCGGTGATCAGAAGCGCGTGATGACACCCGCGATGGCGATCGAGCGCGGCGCGACACACCTCGTTGTCGGGCGGCCCATCATGAAGGCCGATGACCCCGCAGCCGCCGCGACCCAGATCGTAGAAGAGATCGCCAGCGCGCTTTAGCAGCTGGACGGGCTCGGCTCGACGATCATCCAGGCGCCCTCGATGAGCGCGATGCTCCTGCCCTGACCGGCATCGCCAACGTGCGGCTCGGGGCGCTCGCCGTCTGCGTCCATCAAGCCATCATCATTGGCACCGCCGTAGATGACCGCGTCGACTGGGACCGTCTCCTCCGTGACGTCGCCGGAGCGCGCCTCGAACAAAGCGACACCGTCGGCGACTGCGCCGGAGTTCTGCAGGGCGGGCGAGAAGTCCATGGGGAGATCAGCGTCGACACCGGCGGAGCCGACCAGCACGCACGCGCCCGCTTCGATACTGCCGCCGAGGTCCGCGCCACCCCGGGTGTAGCGGCCACCGCCCCAACCCAGGCTCATGTTGTCCAAGGAAGCGTCGGTCTCGCAGGTGTTCTGCAGTTTGATCCACTCTTTGCCGGAGTCACTGCCCTCGGCGTCGTACAGGACCTCGACGATCCGGATACCGCACGACTCCGGGGGCGTCGGGACGTCGCCGGTGGGCTCTTGCGGCATCTCGATCTCCAGCGGCATCTCGGAGCGGGGCGTGGCCATCGGGGCCACATCCATGCCCTCGGGGAGCACTCCGGTGCCGTCCCAGAACAGACCGAACTGGTTCTTGTAGGCCTCCACGACCTCGGGGATGTCGGTGAAGTACATGTTTTCGAGGTTGCTCTCGAAGCCGGTCCCCGTGAGGTTCGACGAGCCGGTCATGACCAGGTCCCGGCCGCTGTCGAGGCCCGAGAAGATCATGTACTTGTTGTGGTGCAGCAGGAACAGGCTGTGGTTGGTCTCGAGGTAGCGGTCCTCAAATCGGCCCCGGCCTCCGTCGGCCTCGCGAAGCTCCCGAACCTTGATCGCTTCGTTGAAGGAGTTGGGCCCCACCGTCTCACCGGTCGAGCCGCCGTCCGGGTCAAGCCAGTACAGGTCGTCGTCGGCAACAAGCCGCAGCGAAAACGGGGTGTCCGCGTCCTCGAGGCGCTCGTTCAGCGCGTTCATCATCGTGGTGTAGCTGAAGCGGTGCGCGCCCACATCGATGCTCTCGGCTTGCGCGATGCTCTCGAGCATCTTGTCCCGAAGCGCCCGCGAGTCATCGAGTACGGGGATGAAGTAGGGGATCATGTCGTCTTCGGGGACCGCGTCGATCTCCTCGCGACATGCGTTCATGAAGGAGCGATAGGCCCCGGTGCCGTCCGTGTGCTCTTCGTCGAGCAGCGAGTCCATCAAGCACAGGTGCGACTGCGCGAAGAAGCTGTCCCGTGCGACCTCGGTGAAGTGCCAGTTCTCGTGGTGCAGGTGGGTGCCCGAAGACATGTTGCCGCTGCCGAACGAGAGCTTCTGGTATTCGTCGCCATCGTCGGCGGGACCGGCTGCGCGCGGGTTGATCATCAGCACCTTGTCGTGCGCAAAGCCCACCGAGCCCTGGTGACCACGTGTGAACACGTCGCCGCCGCAATCGATGACCTGCTCCGCTTTGCTACCGAGCTTGTCGAGTACGAACGTGACTTCCGCACCGCGATCGATTGCGGAGCACAGCGCGTCCGCGACCTTGCCGTCCGAGAACGAGAGGTACGCGAGGAAGATGTCGTCGCCCTCGCCAGTCTCGCCAAGCCAGTCGAGGATGCGTGTCTGCGGGCTGGAGATTCGCGACCCCGAGTTCTCCGAGTCGAAGGTCTTGGTGCAGTAGACGTTCTTGGGCTTCGCCGTCACCGTGCCGCCGCTGACCGTCTCCATTGGAGCGTCGTAGCCATACGTCTCGCAGATCGGGTTGGTGAACAGCACCTCATAGGAGGCGTAGTCCAGGCAGACTCGGCCCTCACCGCAGGACCCGTCCTCCGCGTCGTCGGCTTTGCCTCCCGGTCCGTTGCTGTCTCCGGACGACCCTCCCCCGTCGGCGCCCTGGCAGGCGGTGAGGGCAAGAGCAATCGCGGCGATGGACGTGAACGAGCGGGACATGGCGACCTCGGGCAGGTGAGCCCCGAGACTACAGTGTCCCACCATGTAGGCAAGGCATAGATCGGGCCCTGAGAGCAATTTTCTGCCGTTAACTGAGCGAATCTGACCGTGGCCCGAGACGAGCGCGAGCGCGTCAACCCCGCGGATCGTTCTTGGCCAGACCGGACGGACTCTCAGGAACCGAGCAGCGCGACCAGCTCCAGCACCGTCCACGACTCCCGCCAGCCGATCATCCGCACCAGGCAAGACAGCGGAAACCCGGGGTCCGCAATTCGTTCCGCGAGCTCGGCCGTGCTCCGATCCACGGTGGCCTCGTACGTGGCCCGCTCCTGGTGTGACCGCGAGCTGGCCTCCAGCGCGGTGCGCCAAGCCTGGTCCCGCGCCCGGACGACGACAAACACCCCGAGGCGCTCGTCCGCTTTGCCCATGAACCGGTCCACCCCGGACAGCCACGGCGAAACCGTGTCGAGGGCCTGCTGAACGCCATCGAGTTCGTCCGCGAGAATCGCGTTGATGCGATCAAAGTCCGCGCGGAACGGATCGAGTTCGAGCCCCGCATCGACGACCGAGAACCCAAGATCGAGATTAATGTGCGCGTTGACCCCGAGCAGCAGCAACTGCATCGCGGTGAGGCGGAGGTCCCCGGTGGCACGAAACGCCACCGACCACGCTCGAGGCACCGGCTCACCTCGCAGATGAGCTTGAAGCGGTCTGAGGTAGCGGAGCGCAAAGACGGCATCGAACCGACTCATGCGCGGGCCGTCGTCGAACTCCCCGCGCTCGATCGCTCGCTTGACCGCGATCGTGACGCGCCGGTACATCGCAGCGAACACAGACCATCGATGTCCTTCGCGGACACCGAGGGCCAACACCTCATCCAGCGCCTCGATGACGTCGTCGACGTCTTCGACAGAGCCGAGCGACAACGTCACGGATCCGCTACTGGTGCTCCATCATGTTTTCCATCATGCCGTCGGCGCCGACCATCTCCATGGGGCGGGACGTATGACGGGCTGCTTGCACGGCCTCGCGCAAGTCTTCGAACAGCTTGCGGGCGTTGGGCAAGCCGTACAGTTCGAACTCGGGGTCGGTCTGGTCGGTGCCGATGAGCGTGACGGTGGCGTTGCCGAACATCCGGTCGATGATGTTCTGGCTGTAGCGAACGTCGAGCACCCGCCACAACTCGATGCTGTCGACCGTCGTGGTGAGAACGCCATGCTCGTGCTCGAGGCGGCGGTTGGTGATCTTGTACCGAGTCGTCCGGTAGCGGAAGAACGTCCAGAGCATCCCCGGAATGCCGACGAATCCTAGGATCCACAGCGGCCATGTCGAGAAGAAGGGGATGAGACCCAGCAGGTAGGCCGCGACGCCCCCGACGATCGAGGCGCCAAACCACTTGATGTAGCCCGAGTACACCGAGGTCGCGCGTGCCACGCCTTCGAAGATGATCTCCGAGTCGCCTGGCCGAGCGTTGGACCCGACGGGAGGCTGAGCTTGGGCACGAACGGGCTGTTGTGGGGCTTGATGGCCGGGTTGCTGCTGCATGGCGACTCCTGGAGGATACCCGCCAGGGCTTGGCGGTGGCGAGACAACCCCCGGCGAAGCGCCGTGATTCCCTGGGTGAGGCACATGGGCCGTAGGAGGCGCCTGGGGTGGGTAGGCGACCGGCTGAGGGGCAGCTGGCGAGACTGGGGCGGCCGCCGGTGCCGGGACATGCGCGACAGGAGCCTGCGCAACCGGAACCTGTGGGGTCGCGGATGGAAGCGGCTGCTCGGCGCCCAGCGGAATCTCCGAGGAATCCTCGCGCTGTAGATGCGACCAACCGGGTCCCTGCGAGCTCATGACGACAGCATCGCACCGGCCAGCGACCCGAACAAGCGGTGCCACGCGGTACGCTGTCGTCGGGTGAACACCGCGTGCCTGGAAGAGAACGAGATCGTCGATCTCGTGACGGGCAGCCTCGACTCGGAGGCCGCAGCCCTGGCCGAAGCGCACGTCGACAGCTGCCCGAGCTGCCGGCTGGTGCTGATCGAGCTCGCACGGGTGTTCGAGCTGCGCGCATCGTCCCTGCCCGAGGTCGCACCCGAGGACGATAGCCAGGGCATCACCGACCGAGGGTCACAGGACGGGCTTTCGGACCTGCTCCCAACGGCCCTCATCCGAGGCACGACGATCGGTCGCTACCTCGTCCTCGACACGCTCGGCGCGGGCGCGATGGGAGTCGTCCACGCAGCCTTCGACCCCGAGCTGGATCGCAAGGTCGCCCTCAAGCTGCTTCGCTCCCGGGCGTTGGGCGAAGGCTCGAGCGAGCGGCTGGTGCGAGAAGCGAGAGCCACCGCTCGGCTCGCACACCCCAACGTGGTCGTCGTGCACGACGTGGGGGTGCATGAGGGTTCGGTCTTCATGGCGATGGAGCATGTCGATGGCGGTACGCTCGGCGAGTGGCTCGCCGCCGAGGACCGGAGCCACGAGGAGATCCTCGCTGCGTTTCGCGAAGCCGGCTTGGGCCTGGAAGCGGCGCACGACGCCGGCCTCGTTCACCGTGACTTCAAACCCGCCAATGTGCTGATGGGCCGAGACGGCCGGGCCCGCGTCACCGACTTCGGACTGGCCCGCAAGGGTCAGAGCACGGACGAGAGGAATGCTCTGTTCTCGACCGACTCCGGTCTGGAGGCGAAGCTCTCGGACGCCACGCTGACGCGAACCGGGGCGTTGGTCGGGACGCCAGCCTATATGTCGCCGGAGCAGTTCGCCGGAGGGACTGCGGACGCGCGCTCGGACCAGTTCAGCTTCTGCGTCGCGCTGTTCGAAGCGCTTTGCGGCGCGCGTCCGTTCGCGGGCCGCACGGTGACCGAGCTCGCCGCCAACGTGAGCGCGGGACGGATCGCCGAGCGGCAGCAGCTCGATGCACTTCCCCGTCGGCTGCGAACCGCACTACTGCGGGGACTCAGCCCCGAGCCGGACGATCGTTTCCCAAACCTCGGCAGCCTGCTTCGTGCGCTGCAGCCGTCAGGGTGGTCGGCGACCCGGCGATCCACCAAGGCTCTGTTTCTCGGCGGGCTGACGATCGGCGCCGTCGGCCTCGGGACCGCGATCTCTTCGTCCAAAGCGGACTCCCGATGCACCCCGGCCGCGCAGGAACTCGTGGCTCCAACCTGGAACCCGACACGCGCGGAGCAGGTCACGGGTGCGCTACGAGCCGAAGGATCGGACACCACCGCGGGCGCGGTCACACGAGTTCGCGAGGACCTCGATCGTTTCGCCTCCAGATGGGCCGAGTCGCGGACGACCGCCTGCGAATCCGCGACGACAACCCACCGAAACGTCGCGTTGCAGTGTCTCGACGAACGGCTGGTGCACTTCGAGGCGTTGGTCGACGCGCTCGAGGACAGCGATGACAACGCCCTTCAATACGCAGGCGAAGCCGTCGGGCGGCTTGGAGATCCCGTGCAGTGCAACGAGCCCGACTGGACCCGGGCTCCTCCACGCACGCCGCCCGCAGACAAGGCCAAGGCCGTCGCACAAGCCCGTCGCCGGCTCGCTCGGGTGGGCGCGGATGCGGGGTTGGGAAACTTCGACGCAGCGCTCGCGTCGGTCACCGCCCTCACCGAGCAGACCGAGGCGATCGAGTTCGACCCACTGACCGCCGAGGTCCTGTACCAGGCAGGGTTTCTCCAACTGAGGATGGCGAACTATGAGCCAGCGCTGGCCTCGTTGGAGCAGGCCTTCCGCGCGGCGATTCGGTGCGACGACACGACGCTCATGGTCAGCACGGGCGCACTCGCATTGCATCTGCTCGGGGCTTCGGCACCGAATCTCGAGCAGGCTCGACTGTGGATGGAGATGACCCACGGTGCGCTCGAACGAGAGGGTCTGTACAGCCGCCCGGCCGCGTCGTTTTGGAATTCGGTCGGCCTGGTCGAACGACAACGAGGCAACTTCGACGAAGCCCGCACCGCTTACGAGCGCTCCCTCGAGCTGCACCAGGCGTTCGAGCCGGACGGGCCCGAAGCCCTGGCCCCGCTCAACAACCTCGCCGCGCTCGAAATGGACGTTGACGATTTCAGTGCCGCGGAGGACCGGTCGCGGGAGCTGTTGCGGGAGCTCGAGCGGCGCTATGGACCGGAGCATCCCGACTACGTTCCTACCCTGGGAACCCTGGCCGCGGCACTGACCGCTCAGGACAAACTCGATGAAGCCGCTTCCTCGATCGAAAAGGCCCTGTCGATGGGGGAAGCGTGGTTCGGACGCGACAGCCCGCGACTCGACTCGCCCCGGGGCGTCCTCGCGGGAATTCTCAAGCGCAAGGGCGACTTCGAGGGGTCGAAGGCGCTGTACGAACAACTCATCGAGACCTGGACGCGAACCCGCGGGCCCAACGACCCCAACGTCGCGATCGTGCACAACAACCTCGCCACCACCCTCACGAAGATGGAACGGGGCGAAGAAGCGCTGGAGCACCACCTGCGCGCTCTCGAGATACTCCTGTCCTCGAGAGACTCGAAGCACCGCTCCGTCGTGCAGGCGAACTCCGGCGTCGCAGTCGACTACATGAACCTCGGTCGCTGTGAACAGGCACTCGAGCACCTCGAGGCCGCGACGGCCCCCGCCGAGTCACTCCCGCCGACCGACATTCTGCTCTCGGTCGTGAACCACAACCGGGCGAAGCTCATTTGGGCCTGTGGGGGCGACAAGACGCAGGCCCAGGTCAGGGTCGAGACGGCTGTCGAGCAGGCTAAAGAGTCATTTGGGCAGGAGCACGTGATCGTCGGCAAGTTTGCGCTCAGCGCTGCTGAGATCGCTCTGGACAACGGCGACGTCGAGGCTGCGCGTCTGCACCTCGAGACCCATCGCAGACTCGTGTCCGCCGACCCGTCGGAAACGACCCAGGCGCGAATGCTCTACGTCGAGGCTGGCTTCGCGGAGCACGAGGGACGCGTGACCGAAGCCCAGGCCCTCCTCGCTCGAGCGCTCCCGTTGTTGCCCGAGGTCACCCGGTGGCTCCCGTTGCGCACCCGAATCCTCGCGATGCAAGCCCGGCTCGCACCATGACATCAGTCCCCTCCACCACCCACCTCTTGTTGGCCTCTGCGTTGTGTGCGGCCGCGTGTGACAGCCTGGAGGAGGCCGCCGTTCCTGCCGCAACCCCGCAGGTCGAGGCCACTCCCGCGGACGCGCCGCCCGCCCAGACCGCGACGGCCTCCGCGACGCCGGGACCCCGCGAGGCTCCAGCAGGAGACTGGACGGTGCAGAGCCATCACCCGCGACTACACCAGCTCGACGACGATGCATGGGCCGAGTTCTCGCTCGAGTTCCTCTCCGGCGTCGTGCAAACGGAGGCCGAGGCCGATGGTCTCCGGCTGCTCAGCATTGGCCGGGGCGCTCTTGTCGGACAGGTTGGCCTGCTCCCAGGAGACGTGTTGCTCTCCGTCGGTTCCGCCCGACCGCCCTCCGTGTCGGGCCTGCACGACGCATGGGTACTCGGTCAGCGAACCCACTGGGCCGAGATCGAGCGCCGACGCGAAGACACGACCGAGACCATTTTCCTGTGGATACGGTCGCACTCCACGCCTCAGACAGTCGCGTGCTCCCTCGTCCGACTTGGCGTCGTTCAGCAGGCGGGCGGTCGACGTTTGATCGACCGTGCCCTGCTCGAAGCTCTCGCAGACCTGCAGTGGCTGTACCCAGAGCGCGGGCTCTGGCATAGCCTCGCGGTCCCCAATGGTGGGCCCATCCTGCGCGTCGACGACACGAACGTGGGCAAGAACGGTCTCGAACTCGCGTTGGGGCTAATCGCAGCACGAGCGGACCAACGCACCTTCGAGCTCGTCGTCGGCACCGACGACGGCGATGCTCGGCTCCAGTACGAAGTCGTCGAAGGCCTGCTAGACCCCGAGGCCCTCGCAACGATCAAATCCACGCCCAAGCCCGCGTCTGCATTCCGTAGAGAGGCCGCCGCGAATCCGCCCACCACGACCCTCAGCGAAGCCGTCAAAAAAAGGGGAGAGCACCACTACAGCATCGATCGGAAGCGCTTCGAAGCGTTGCTCGCGGACCCGAGCACTCTCGCACGCTCCGCCCGCGTGGTCCCCAGCCAGAAGGATGGAAAGACCATTGGGTTCAAGCTCTACGGAATCCGACGATCGAGTTTCCTCAGCACGCTCGGTTTTCAGAACGGAGACCTCGTGTTGTCCGTGCAAGGACGAGACATCGCCGGCGTCGACGAGGCCATGAAGGCGTACACCGAACTCTCAAAATCTCCACCCGACACGGTTCGCGTCGCGGTGGTCCGACGCGGCACGGAGGTCGAACTGAAGTTCGACCTCGAGTGACGGCTACGGTTTCTTCGCGGCGGTGATCTTCAGCGTCTCTCCGCCCTCGATCCCGAGCTCGAGGCTTGCTCCGACCTCGATGCTCGACAGCGTGAAGTAGCGAGATGCGTCGGTCGTGACATCGTGACCATCGACCGATTCGATCTTCGCGCCGATCTTCAGCCCGGCTTGTGCAGCCGGCCCGCCAGGTCGCACGAAACCCACGATGAGTTCGCGGTCCGTCCATTCTACGCCCGGCTCGGACTCCTTGAGTGTGTATCCGAGGTCTCCGGCGTCCTCGGACTTCTTGACCCGGCGCTTGACCATCTTCAGCACCGGAACCTCGAAGGGACTGCCGTCTTCGATCACCGCGCTGCTCTGCGAAAAGGTGTAGTCCCCGTCTTGGCTGAAGTCCCTGGGGAACAGCGTCACGGAGACCGGACCCACCGGGACTGCATCGAGCTCGTAGTTTCCGTTGTCGTCGGTGATGTTGCGCTTGTCGCCGCCACCGAAGCGAATGTTGAAGCCACCGGACTTCTTGCGACCCATCGAGACGCTGACCCCGGGCACCGGTTCACCGGATTCGAGGTCGACCACCTGGCCCTTCACAGCGACCATCTTTTGGAGTTCCACCTTGACGCCGGATTCGCTCCCGCCCTCTGCAAGCGTGAGCTCGGTGTCGCCGCTACCTTCGGCACTGGTCGCCGAGATGAAGAACGTCCCTGGCGGAACCTCTTCGAAGGCGAATCGGCCGTCGGTGGCAAAGAAGGAGTCACGTTGGGAGAAGCCCGTGGTCTCGTCTCGAACCCCCACCTTGAACCGCTGAGGCGCGGCCCCGGACGGGGTCGTGACGGTGCCCTCGATGCGACCGGTCGGCTGGAGCGCA
Organism: uncultured Pseudomonadota bacterium; assembly: GCA_913061055.1. GTDB lineage: Bacteria > Myxococcota_A > Polyangia > Nannocystales > Nannocystaceae > CAJXVA01. Next base: position 6,541 of record CAJXVA010000106.1, on the reverse strand, counting down.
ATGCTGACGCCGTCGGTCCCAGCCGCGACGTTCTCGGCGTAGCCCTCGCCGCCACCTTTTCGGACGGCCCAAACCGTGTATGTCCCCTCGGAAAGGCCCTCGATCGTGAAGCCTCCTTCCGCGTCGGTCATGATCGGCTGCTCGTTCCAGCCTCCCCACCGCGCCCGTCGAAGCGTGTTTTTCGCGTTGGCGGCTTTTGAATCCGACAGTCGTTCGGCTCGAACGAAAGCATCGCCAATCGGGCCCCCTGCACTGTCCGCCACCGTGCCCGAGATGGAGCCGTTGCGAGCCTCGACAACCAACAACACATCGGCTTCGTCGCCCGGATCGACCGTGACGGCTTCGCCCTGGACGTCGTCATCCGTGGTCCCCGGCTTGCGTAACGCGTCGCTCCAGTTCAGAGCCGCGCGAACTCGGTACTCCCCCCCTCGCAGGCCACGAAGCTCAAACCGGCCATCATCGCCGACCTGTTCCGACGACCAATTCCGGCCGGGGCCCTCGGCACGAACGTCGGCCGCGGTCACCGGGTTGCCCGCCTCGTCCTGTACTCGGCCGCGAATGATGGCCTCCGGCAACAGCTCGAGTTCGACCCCTTCCACCACCGCGCCCTCGGCCACCTCGACCTTGAGCGGGTCTTCCGCTTGGGGCACCCGTACGCCGCCTGCCGTGACCTCGTACGTGTTGGCGGAGAGCCCCTCGAGCACGAAGCTCCCGTCGTCGTCGAACTTGCTGGTACTCGACCAGCCAAACTTGCCTCGAGCTTCGCCGCCCGTGGAGTTCGCGCTCACCCGGAGCCCACGAAGCTGCTCGGCGTCGGAGACGACCACCCGTCCGCGGATCGTACCGCCGGTCTTCACTTCCCAGCGCAGTCCTTCCACCGGCGCATCTGCGACGTCGATCTCGCCGTAGGCATCCTCGCTGAGGTAGCCAGTGCAGTACGCAGTGACCTCGTAACGACCGGGCAAGACGCCTTGAATGCGAACCTCGCCCTCGATCCGAACGGAGGCGGAGTACACGTTGGCGCCGACGTTGGGCACTGGAGTCAGCATCGCGGAGCCGACTTCGCACGGACGCGCGTCGTCTCCGTCTTTGACGACGACCACACCGGACACGGTGACCGCGGGATGCAGCCGCACGAGGATATCTTGCGAGGTCTCGCCCAACCCAAGGTGGACGCTCGTCTCGGCTTCGCCATAGCCGGCGTCGGCCTTGACCGTGGGCTTGTATGCACCCGGCGCGAGGCCTTCGATCCGAAACGTGCCGTCCTCGGCCGAAAGCACCGGGGGCTGGCGCCGCACCGAAACCCGGGCTCCGGCCACCGGCTCGCCAGTGGCGACATCGAGGACCCGGCCCACAACCACCGACTCGGGCGTGAGGAACAACTTGTAGTGTGTCCCCGGCGCGCGGCCTCGCTGGGTCTCGGAACCGTAGCCTTCCGCGTTGGCCGTGAGCGACGCGTTACCCTCCTCGACCCACAGGGAGAACGCGCCCTCCTCGTCAGCGATGGTCGTCGTCGGAACAGTCCCGCTACCGAACCACCCGCTTCGGCCGTAGCTCACCTGCGCGAGTGCGACCTCGCCTCCGGAGATGTCGCGGACGGTGCCAAACACCTGAACCCCACCGGGCTGAAGCGAAATCTCGATTCCAGTGCGGTGCTGTCCCGACGCGATCCGGAGGCTCTCCGACTTCGTGTTCTCAGGGACATAGCGCCCGGGCACGTGTTGTGGAGCCGATGCGGTCACGTCGTAGCGGGCGCCCAAGAGTCCCTCGAGACGGAAGCGACCGTCTGCGGTCGACGCGACACACGGTGCTTCACGGGGACGGGTGACTTCATCGCCTACGACGAACGCGCACACCCGGGCGCCGGGAAGAGGACGGCCACCTTCGGTGCGAACGATGCCGGAGATCGATGCTTTGGGTGCCTCGTGAAGCTCGAGCGCGCTCTGGCGAGGAAGCTTCGGCTTGGCCTTCCCATCCCGGCCCTGTCCGTGCGCCCGGCCGCCGACCTGGGCCGCAGCGACCACGGCGTCCGGGTCGTCGACAGGATCGGCCCGAAACATCCACCACAAGCAGGCCGCGACACCGGCGATCAACAGGGCCAGCAGAGGGAGTCGGTTCGATGACTTCATGGGGGGCGCGCTCGGGTTGCTCGGAGGGCGGTGGGAAATGTTCCCACATCGGTCCCCCCAACCTGACCAGAGTCAGCGGCCCGAGGATTTGTTTCGGCCCATGGCGTCGAAGTGAAGCGTGAGCGCGATTCGGGCGGTGATCGGGTTGCCCGCGACCGCGTGAACCGTCGGCAACTGGCTGCGAGGCCGCTCGGGATCCCAATGCGAGGCGAAGTGGTACTCGCCCTCTCGCCACTGCTGGTTCCATGCGTTGTCGACGGACAGGTCGAGCTGTGCCCACCGATAGCGGTAGCCGATGTTGACATCCATCACCGTGGCCGGAGCCGCCACAGCCCCGTAGCTCAGCGGCCGAGCCCCAAGAAGGAACCATCGGACCCCCGCGCGGAACCCCTTGGGGTGGGCCATCGATGCCTTCGCGGTGACGATCAGCGGCGGGGCCCCGGGGATGGGTGAACCGCTGTTGATGAAGCGACCGCGTGCCCAAGTGACGTCGGCACCGAAGTCCAGCCACGATGTGGGGTGCAGCTGAACATCGCCCTCGACCCCGAGCCGCTGCGTGGCCGAGCGTTCGACATTGAATCCCGAGACGTGATCGAACACCGACTCACGGTCGATCCAAGTCCCGAAGCCCGCCACGCCCACGTCGAGAATCCCCGGTTGCACCCGTGTGCCAACCTCGACGCTGTCGCTCTGGGTGATCCGAGCTTGCCCGCCGGCGTACTGGCTGAGGTCTTCATTCTCGGCCGCCTGCGTGGGGAGTGTGTACGCCCGGGCCTCGGGCGACCGTACACCTCGTCCGTAGGCCGCAAAGATCTGCCAGCGGTCGAACGGCATGAACTTGGTCATCGCGCGAGGTGAGACCGCAGCTGTGGCTCCACCGAATTCGCGATCCTGCATGCGGTCGCGGACCTGGGTCGCGAACACGTCCACGCGGCCTCCGGCTTCGAGCAGCATCCACGAGGTGGGCGTCGTTCGAACGCCCGTGCCCAAAGACAGCCCGTGCTGGACGAACGCGAGGTCGCGTGGCGTGTCCCAGGTGCGGCCCTCGGGCGTGAGCTGGTCGGTCGACTGCTCGGCGATGTCGGCTTGCCAGCGAGCGTGCACCGGGATCTCCACTCGCGGGTGCACCCGAATGTCGAGCTGGGTCGAGATTCCGGGGCTCACCGCAGCGTGAAGCTGTCGGTGGCGGTCGCCGGTGTCCTCGAACAGAAGGTCTCCGGTGAAGTTTTCGTCGAGCGAGAACCGGCGGGCCTGCACCCAAGCCGAGGTCCGGGAGCGAACCCGACCCCGATCGGTCTTGACCTGCATCGAGCCGATGGCCCGCGCGGACTCGCCGACGGAGTCGTCGGTGTAGCTGTCGTACAGCCCGACGTCCCCACGCCGCACATCGTCGAGTCGGACGGTCCCCGGAAGCTCGAAGCGAGCGCCGTACAGCGCCCCCATGGCGGTGACGGTCGTCCCGCGCCCCTTGTACAGCAGGGCCTGACCGATGCTGGTGAGGCGCTGGGCGTGTCGACGCTGGCCGTAGCCCTGGTCGTCCATCGCCTCGAAAGCGAGGAAGGTCTCCTTGCCGCGCCCCTTGGGCGCGTGCACCAAGGACATGCGGTGGCGAAGGGTGGAGCCGAACTCGTAGGTGGCCCGGGTCCCTCGCTGCGGCACACCCAGGCGGTAGCGAATGCTTCCCGCGGTGCCGAAGTTGCCCTGCTCGAGACGGTACGAGCCCTTTGTCGCATCCACGCCCTCGACCGCCTCGGGGATGATGAACGACAGATCGAGGTAGCCGTGCGCGTGGACGTTGGATGCCTCGTTGATCGGAATGTCGCCGAGCTTGGTCTCGATGTCGGCGCCGTGCACCGCATCGAATCCGCGCAGGTAGAACTGGTAGCCCTTGCCTTGGCCGCCGTGCTGCACGATGTGCATGCCGGGGATGTGCCGTAGCAGGTCCTCGGCCCCCCGCTTGGGCATCGTATCGATCTCGCGCCTCCCGACCGTCACTGCCGACGCGCTGAGCTGATCCGCCTCGCGGTGCACGACCACTTCGCGCACCGTCTCGGCATCAGATTCATCCTCGGACGCAGCGATCTCCTCCACGGGAACGGGCTCCGTGGGCACGTCCGCGGGGGGATGGGCAATGCGGCTTGCGATCGCCGCTGCGAGGGTCCAACCGTTCATCGGCTCATCAAGGGTACGGAGTCGGGCAACCGCGGGATCACTCGATCTCGCAGTGTCCTTCGCCGTTGATGTGACCGACCGTCCGCGCCTGCGCGAGGATGAACCCGTGGAGATTGTCGATGTCTCGACCGCCCACCTGGTATCGCGCCTGGCCCGAGAGGCTCTGGGCTTGGAGCTCAGCGACCGTGATCGCGCCATCGCCGTCGGCATCTGCGGCCGCGATGAGGTCGAACGCGACGCCCGGGTCCTCGGAGTCGAGGTCATCGTAGAACAGGTGGTCAGCGTGCACCGTAAGCACGGCGTCGGCGGTCTCGCCCTGCATGAGCGGCACCCCGGTGTCGCAGTCGACGTAGCGAGGCGTGATGTCCAATGCCCAATCGAAGGTCTTGACCTCGTCCCCGCGCGTGGCGACCCCGCGAGTCCAGAGCGAAGCGCCCGCACCGATCATCGCGTCGAGCACCTTGCCGTCGACATCGGTGACCGCCTCCCCGGTTGCGGCAGACAGCGACCACGACACGGCGGGCGGTTGGCCAGCAGGCACGCGCAGCGGTCCCAGCTCTTGGCCGGCGCCCGCGCTCGGTTGCGAGAGGTCAAACACGTACGTCCCGGGCAACGAAACGCCCTCGGCGTCGACCGCATCGAGCGAGACGACGAACGCATCGAACGTGACACTCCAACCATCGACAAAGACCTCGGCCGGAATGCCCTCCTCGATGAAGCCCTCTCCCCACGCCGAGACTCGAAGCGTGCCCTCTCCCGCCGAAGCGTCATCGCACGCGCACAGCAGCAGGCTGGCAATGGCGAGGCGTTTCATTCGACCACCTCGACTGCATAGTGATCGTGGACCTGAAGATTGCGTCGCAAGTTGGCCCACGCTTCGGAGTTCTCGTCGGCCGAGATCTCCACAAACCCATCGCCATCCTCGTCCAACGACACGATGTCGACGTCGGCGAAGATGGTGTCGCCCTCGGGATCGACCGGGGCAAATCGCAGCCCGAGCTGCTCGGTCGAGCTCTCCGTAGCCGTGAAGCTCAGCGGAAGGCCAAAGATCGAGCGGTCCTCGTCCTGGTCGACATACGCTACGAACTGCACCTCCACGTCGCCGCGGGTTGCCGTGCCCGCGAGCAGAAAGGTGTGCCCGATCAGCGGGTCGTCTTCGGCCAGGCCATCCGACGGCTCGGCGGTTGTGAACGTGAAGTTGGCCCCGGAGTAGTCCGCTGCAAGCAGGGTCGCCAGACCGACGGTCGAGCCGGCATCGAGGTAGTCGACGACGTGTCGACCGACCAACTCCCCCACAACTTCGCCGCCTGCGCTGTGCCCGGGGTGTGCGAGCGCGGTGGGCACAACGAGGTCATGCAGGGCGGGAAGCAGCCCAGCGCGGGCGTGCATTTCGCCCTCAGTCGTGAACTCGAGGGTTTCGAGGGCCATGCGGACCTCGGTCAGCTCGATCTGGGTGTCGTCGGCGGAGAACGTGTCTTCGGTGGCCTGGACCACAACGTCGAGTTCGACGCGTGGCGCAAGCGATGTGTCTAAGTCACAGGCCGCAATGCACGACACAGCGGCGCATGCGATCCAAAAGCGGGTTCCGTACATGGAAGCCCTCCTCTCGAGAAAAGCGTGGAGTCGTTGGTGAAAGAGCCGAATTGTCAGCTCAGGACCGGGGGACCCCGCGCACGAGCACACTGCGGGGCTCGAGAGCGAATCGGTTCGAGCGCGAACGATGCTCGGCTCAGGTACACCCATGGCGCCGCCGCAACGGGCGGCCACGCGTCGGGTGTGGGGCTCGCTGCGATGCCTCGGTGGGCCAACGCATGCGCGCCGTGGTTCAGATCGTGGAGGCGCGCGACAGCGGTGTCGTGCTCGGTGTCCACAAGTCGCGGCGCATGCTCATGCTCGCCGCTCGAGTCCGTCGCAGCGTGCCGAACCGCCTCATGCTCGTGCTCGTGGTGCTCAGCCGCGGCCTCTTCGTGGGCGTGGTGCGCCGGCTCGTGCTCGTGCTCGTGCTCGTGGTGCGCCGGCTCGTGCTCGTGCTCGTGGTGCGCCGGCGCCTCGTGCTCAGCCACATCCGGCTGCGGGTGCTCATGCGCAGCCGCGACAGGCGCCGGACCCGAAGCCGGTGGCGGTGGGGCGGTGGTGCAACCCAGAAGAACGAGCCAGAGCAGCCCCAAACGACGCATGCGCGCAATTTACAAGCTGTCTCTTATACACATCTCCGAGCCCACGAGACCTCTCTACATCTC
>CAJXVA010000105.1 GCA_913061055.1 uncultured Pseudomonadota bacterium | reverse complement strand
CTCGTCGGCAGCGTCAGATGTGTATAAGAGACAGCCGAGCAACAGCACGGACGTCCCCGCACCGAGCAGGCCCCCCACCCGCCGACGGGTACGGCCGTGAGGTCCGACCGCGGTTTCGGGTACTGCGGACATTCGCCGAAGCGCAAGCACCGTCGAGCCCAGCTCGACCAACGCATCCGGAGGCAGGGCCACGGAGGCGTTGGGGGAGAGCCGCTCGCCTCCGAGGACCGTGCCGTTGCGACTATCGAGGTCCTCGACCGCGACCGCCTCACCATCGACATGCACGCACGCGTGCTTCCGCGAGAGGCTGCCGTCCTCCACAAACACATCGCAGGCCGGGCTGCGGCCGATGACCAGCGCCCGCTGCTCGTCCAAGGGAACCCACTGCACGTGCTCGCCAGACACGACCATCAGCGCCCAAGCGCCGTCCTTCGGGCCCAGCGGGCGCGTCGCGTCCGGTAGGGCGACCATGCCAAGGGATGGTACCAGCCCCGGGGGCAGGGTCGTGGCGAGCACGCGCAACGGGCTGCTAGCCTGCGCGTCGATGAGCCTCGTCGAGCGTGACCTCGCTACCGTCTGGCACCCCGCCAGCCACTTCGCAGATCACGAGCGGCTCCCTCCCATCCCGATTGCGAAGGCCCAGGGTGTGATGCTGGAAACCGCCGACGGGCGCACGCTGATCGACGGCATCTCCTCGTGGTGGACCTGCTTGCACGGCCACGGTCACCCGGCGATCGTGGGTGCGATCACCGAGCAAGCACAGCGGCTCGACCACGTGATGCTCGCCGGCTTCACCCACGAGCCCGCGGTTGCGCTGGCGGAGTCGCTGCTCGAGGTCGCCCCCGGGGACTACGGGCGGGTGTTTTTTGCCGACTGCGGTTCGGCGGCGATCGAGGTCGCGATGAAGATGTCGTTTCAGCGGCGACGCCAGAACGGCGAGCCGAAGCGGCAACGCTTCGCAGCCCTGCGCAACAGCTATCATGGAGAAACACTCGGTGCCCTTGGGGTCAGCGGCACAGATGCGTACCGCGAGCTCTTCGCTCCCCTCCTTCCCGATGTGTTGTACCTGCCGACGCCGGCGCACCCATCCCATCGCCACGAAGACCTCCGGACCGAGTTGGGCGCGGACAGCCCCGAGGCCGACCGAGCCGTTGCCCTCCTCCAGGCGCACGCGGACGAGCTCACGGCGCTGGTGATGGAGCCCCTCGTGCAGGGCGCCGGGAAGATGGCGATGCCGGGGGCGGGGTTCTACGCGCGGCTCGTCCGCGAAGCGCAGGCTCTTGGCATTCACGTCATCGCCGACGAAATCGCCGTCGCCTTTGGCCGTACGGGCGAGCTGTTCGCGAGCACCTGGGCAGGCGTGTCTCCCGACCTGGTATGCCTCAGCAAAGGCCTCTCCGGCGGCGTCCTCCCGCTGTCGTGTGTCCTCGTGACACAGGGCTTCGACGAGGGCTTCAAAGGCGGCCTGGAGCGCTCCTTCCTTCACAGCCACACGTTCACCGGAAACCCGATCGCCTGTGCCGCTGGCGTGGCCAGTCTCCGCCTGATGCGGGAAGAACGGCTCCCGCACCTCTCAGCACGGGTCGATGCGATGACCCGCGCCCAGGCGTCCGTTGCCGCCCGCTGCGCGGGCATGATCCGCGCCCATCGTCAGGCGGGCATGATCGCCGCCTTTGACCTGGATCCGGGCGATCGAATGCCCGTTGGCGGCCGCCTCAGCCTCGCGATTCGAGAGGCCGGCATCGAGGCCGGAGCGCTGCTTCGACCCCTTCACGATACCCTCTACTGGATGCCGCCGCTGTCGATCACCGACGCCGAGCTCGATGCCCTCGCCGCAGCGACCGTGCAAGCGCTCGAGGCGGTGCTGGGATGAAGCGGCTGGTTCCGCTGGCTTGGCTCGCGCTGGTCTCCTGCGACGACGGGGACCGATTCAGTCCGGTCGTGCTCGACACGTCGCCGAACTGCGCTCGGGCCTCCGCGGAGGTCCTCGTTCCCGACCTCGACCGTCCCGAGCAGCCCTGGTCGCGGGTCATCGCAGTGGCCCTCGACGAACCCGGCCGCCTCGACTTCTGGGCGCTCGTCGAAGTCGACGACTCGGCCGCACAGTTCGCGATGATGCATGTCCGCGATGGCGCGGTGGATCACCGCGTGGACCTCTCGGGCTTCCTGCCGGAGACCATCGACGTCGAGCTTCGCCCCGGGCCGGCCGCAGGCTCAGCATGGCTGGTCGAGTCCGGACCGGGGTCGTATCGCGTGTGGCAGTTCGAAGCGGTGAGCGTGGGTGTCGATCCCCTTCGCGCCGTGTCGCCCAACCTGAGCTGGTTCCCTGGCAGCCTGGCGCAACTGTGTCCCACCGGAGAAACCGACCCGTTCGAGGAGCCAGAGTTCACCTCGTGCGACGTCACCGATTGGCACCGCGACCTCGCCTTCGTCGAGGGCCAACCGTTCCTGCTCAGCACCCCGCCCTTCTCGCCCAACGCCACGATGTACGTCTACGCGGGTCGACTTCGGGCCGATCTGGGCATCACCGAGCAGACGCAGCTCGAGTTCTTCCGACGCTGCAACGACGAGATCCTGACCACCATCGGGACCCCCTGCGACGGTGAACTCGACCAGACCACCTACCCCTCGCTCATCGTGATGGGCCAGCAGCAAGACCCCAGCGACCCGGTGCACCATCAATTCATCCTTCGCGATCGAGAGACCAACCGAGTGCCGGTCGCCCGCGAAGCCGTCGGGCTTGCCCTCGACCTCGACGAGGACAACAAGCTTCGAGGGTTCGTCTTTTCTCGGGACCTCGACGAGGTCTCGGTGACCGAAGGCCCGCCGTCAGGGTTGGCCACCGACAGCGTCGCGGCGTACCTGCTGCATCCGGTCGAAGAGGGCGGAGCTCGGGTCACACGGCTGCGCACCGACACCCCTGACGACGGCTACATCGACGACCGCTTCGAGGTCCTCTCCGGCGTCGCACTCCCTGAGGTCCAGGACGACCTCGCACTGCTTCAGCTCCCCGGCGATGTTGCCCTGGGATGGATCGAGGACGGCGCCTGGGAGATCCTCAAGCTGTTCCCCGACGCGCCATCCAGCTCGGAGCGCTCGCGGTACGCCCCGGATGCGCCCGTCACCGCCGTTCGGCCAGCAGGGCGCGGTGCCTACCTGGTGTTCAAGGACCACGAGCAGGGGCCCGACCTCGTCCAGGTCCGCTGCTCCGACGACGACTGAAGGCAACCAAGAAAACGACCGCGCTCGCAGAAGCGAACGCGGCCGGTTGCGACTCGGACGCGAGTCCTAGCGCGCCATGTCGGCGACATCCTCGGGCGGGAACAGGTTCGCCGCGGGGATTGCAGTCTTCTCGCCGCCGTCCTTCGACCAGGTCAGCTGAAGGACCATGGGTCCGAGTGTGCTCTGGTACTTGAGCAGGTCGAGGCCGTACTCACCGGGGTCGACGTCGAAGGTCTCGCAGACCTCGTTCGGCGTCTCGTTGGCGCCGTCGTTGTCGATGATCACGTTGCCATCAAGGTAGAGCTGCGCGCCCTCATCCGAGTTGACGCAGAAGGTGTACTCCCCCGCCTCGGTGATGTTGAGCGAGCCGCGGAAGTGAATCCCGTACCACTCGTTGCGACCGCCGAGCATGGACTTGAACGGCTTGACCTTGTTGATGTCGAGGTTGTCGACCGCGACGGTCCCGATCTCGCTGCCCTGCTCGAACTGAGGAAGCTCGGTCACTTCGCCTTCGATGGCGTAGACGTTGCCGACCAGGCCGTTCTCGACCGTGGTGCGCTTTCCGAGTGCCTTGCTGATGACGGAGAAGTCGTAGTCGCTCTTGTCGACGGGCTTGAACTCCTTGCCCTTGGCAGGGGTCTTGCCGAGCTGAAGCTTGCCCTTGCCGCCGGTCACCTTGATGACCACGCGGTCTTCGGACGCCTCGAGGATCTCCTGGGGCTTTCCGCCGATGGCGACCATCAGCCCCTCTTGATCGAGACCCGAGCCGAAGATTTCGACAACCGAGCCTTTGGGCGCAGCGTTGGGCACGGCGCCATCGAAGGCGACCTTGAACTTCTTGCCCTTCTTCTTCTTCCGCTTCTTCTTGGCGGCCTTTTTCTTTTTGCCGCTAACCTTGGGCTTCTTGGCGTTCAGTGCCTTGGCGATCTGAGCAGCGGAGCTTGCCGTCGTCGAGGTGGACTCGGACGTCTTGGCAATCTCGGGCTCCTTGTCGCCGGAAGCGGTGCTGTCACCGGCATCGCCGGGGGCCTCGCTGTAGTAGTCGTCATAGACTCCGGCGTTCGGGTCGGTGCTCTTGTTCCCGCCGGCGCAGGCAGCCAAGAGTGAAAGGCTCGCGAAGAGGGATGTGTGAAGAATCTTCATGGCGTGATGGACTCGGTCCAAGAGTCGCTCGCTCAGACGGAGCGCTTTGCGCGGGCATTCAGCCCATATCCGACGAGAGTTGAGCGCAAGTTGCGCCGAGCGACCGAACTATGAGGCATCGGGGGCCGATGGGGCAAGAGCCCTCGCGCACGCGGCTTGGCGATGCGTCGTTGTGCACCAGGGCACCGCCGGCGCCTAGCCCTCCGGCTCGGAACGCAGACGAACCTTGCCGCCGCGCGTGGACACCGAGAACTGCAGTTTTTCGCACCCGTGCTTGCGTTTGAGCTTGGGGGCCTCCGCAGTGAGCTTCCGAACCAGGGCCTGATACGTCAGACCTTGGGTGCTCTCGCCCGCCGCGCGCTTCGCAAGCACCAGCTGTTTGAAAACCGAGCGTAAGTGCGACGGATCGATGCCGGATTTCGCCGGATCCGGGGGGCGGACCCGGCCGTTTCGCTTGCCCGGCGGTGGCGGCGGGCCCTCGCGACCGGTCGCCTCGGCCGCCTCAGCCGGCGGAGCTTCCGGCTGCGCAGGCGGCGGTGCAGCAGCCTGAATGCGGCGACGCCGGAGAAGATCTCGCCGCGACATTCCGCGCTCGAGCTGGTTCTCCATCCGCGTCCAGTAGTGCTTGTACGTGATGAAGCGAGCCCGCAGCCCGTTGAGCCGAAACCGAATGACCGTGTTGGTCACCCCGCGGGTCTCGACGTTGCGCATCGCCTTCTCCAGCTTGGAGCGCTGCTTGGACGGCGGCACCCGCTCGATGCCACCGAAGTACTTCTCGTAGGCGAGCCGAAGCGACTCGATGCCAGTCTCGAGCTCGTCGAGAGCAGCCCTGAGTTCGGAGGAGGGAGCCTCGCTCTTGACCTTGGTCGCCACCGGGGCCTCGATCGTACCTGGGCACGCAGACACAGCCAACCACCGTTCTGGGCCGCGCGGAGCACGCCCCGCCCGGGCACCGGGTGATCTATGCTGTGCCGGCTTGTGGAGAACGTCCTCGCGTTTCTGCTTCTGATCGGTCCCCTCATCTTCTTTCATGAGTTGGGCCACCTGATCGCCGCCAAGTTGGTGGACGTCAAAGCCGTGCGGTTCTCCATCGGGTTCGGCCCGGCGCTGATCTCCAAACGAATCGGCGAGACCGAGTACTGCTTGGCGCCGATCCCCCTGGGGGGCTACGTCCAGCTGCTCGGCCAGCATCCCAGCGACGAAGGCGGGCCCGATGCCGAGCGCTCGCTGCAGAACCGGCCGCTGTGGGCCAAGTACTTCGTGTACTTCGCGGGCCCCGCGGCCAACCTCATCCTCCCGCTGGTCGTCTACTTTTTCTACTTCGTCATCAACATCACCATGGTCACCCCGCCGATCGTCGGCACGGTGCTTCCAGGGACCGCAGCCTCCGAAGCGGGTCTGCAGCAGGGTGACCGCATCGTCGCCATCGACGAACGCGACGTCCGCTCGTGGTCGGAGATGGCAAACCGGGTCGCCAAGGCGCCCGAGCAAGAGCTTCAGGTTCAGATCGAGCGAGACGGCAAGCGACTCGACCGGGTCATCACCCCCAAGAAGGTCGTTCGCCGCAACGCACTCAAGGTGGCCGAGGCCCGAGGCCGACTGGGCGTCATCAGCCTGTTCTACGCCCCGGAGATCGGCGTCCTCGATCCGCAGTCGCCGGCCTACCTCGAGGGCCTGCGCACCGGCGATGTCATCACCTCGCTCAACGGCGAACCGGTCCGGACCATCGAGGAGCTCGAGCGCATGCTCGCCGTCACCGGCGACGCCGTCGTTCGGCTCACCTACCTCCGCGCGCAAGGCCACCCTGGCCCCGGCGGGACCTACCTCTGGTACGAGTCTCACCACGCGCAGCTGCTGCCTCGAAAGGGCGGCGGCGAGTCGCCGACCGGCATTCTTCCGGCGCGCACCTTCATTCGAACCGTCGACCCGGGCTCTCCCGCGGACGAAGCGGGCATGAAGGCCGGGGACCGAATCCTCTCGGTCGGGGGCCAGAAGCTCGAGCAGTGGGTTCAGATCGACGACATCTTCAGCACTCGGCGTGATGAAGCGGTCGCGTTCGAGGTCCAGTCGCCCGGGGGCGACCCGCGCATGCTGGAGCTGAAGCTCGGCACCCGCACCTGGACCGACATCTACGAGTACGAGCACGAGTCGCCGTGGCTGGGCGCGAACCAGTTTGGAAAAAGTGCCCAGGCCCCGCCGGAGCCGTTGCGCGGTCGATTCACCTACGCAATGTCGGCTGCGGTCGATGAAACCGTCCAGGTCACCTCGGCGATCTGGAGCGGTCTGGTCCGCATGCTGACCTTCGAGATGGGCGTCGACCAGCTCTCGAGCGTCGTTGGCATGTACGCCGTCGCCGGCCGCGCGTACGAACAAGGACCGGGGCAGTTCCTGTTCTTGATCGCGATGGTGAGCATCAACTTGTTCATCATCAACCTGCTCCCGATTCCGATCCTCGACGGCGGGCACATCCTGTTCTTCACCATCGAGGCCGTCCGACGCCGCCCCCTGAGCCAGCGCGCGCGTGAAATCGCCAGCGCTGGAGGGCTCGTGTTCATCCTTCTTCTGTTGCTGGTCGCGACCCGCAACGACATCTTGCGCTACATCCTGTGACCGACTCGCGGCTCGTTCTCACGCTCGACGCGTCCACCCCTCGGCTCGCCCTCGCGCTCGGACGTCTGTCCGACGCGGGGGAGACGGTGCCAGCGAAGCACGAGTTCATCGCGGGAGAAGACGTATCGGCCCGAGGTCGGCAAGCTTCGAGCGCACTGCAGGAGCGGCTCTCGGCGATCGTCGCGGGTGCAGGGATCACCCCGTCGGACCTCGACGCGGTCGCGTGCGGCGTTGGGCCGGGCATGTTCACCGGGGTTCGGGTTGCGATCGCGACCGCCAAGGGGATCGCGCTGGGACTGGGCATCCCAGCGATCGGCGTCTCGACCCTGGCCGCCGTGGCTGCGACCCCCCTCACCGAAGATGCGCCGGCAACCCGGTTGGCGCTGCTCGATGCGCGGCGCTCCGAGGTCTATGCCGGCTTGTACCGGGTCGACGATGCGGGCGTCGTCGCGTTGCAGGACGACACCTGTGGGCCGCTCGAAACCGTGCTGGGGGCCCTCGAAGGGCCGGTGGCGGCGGTGGGGCCTGGTGTCGAGCCGTACGCCGACGTGCTGCGGGAGCATCCGGCCGTCGTGCTGGCACAAGCCCGCCCAGGCCCACAGAGCGCCGGTCTGTGGCACGCGACCCGATGTCGCTGGGCGACCCGAGGAGACGGCGCGGCACTGGCCGCGGTGTACCTGCGCAAGAGCTACGCAGAGCTTGGGATTCACAAACCGAAGCGTCCGTTCGTCAAGAGCCCGTTCGTGGATTAGGACTCCGCGCGAATCCGCGAGCGCGCCCGCCTTGGTGGCGGTTCATGGGCGGATGACACGGTGATACTGTCCATCTTCGACCTTCGGGTCGGCTTTGTTTGGAGCGCACCATGACCCTTCGACGACACTTGCTTACCATCGGCGGCGGGCTGCTCTTGATGAGCGCCACCGGCTGCCCTGACCCCTGCCTCGACGACGGCCTCCTTCAAGAGGACCCGGCCAATTGTCCGGCCGCCTCGGGAAGTGACTCCGACACCGAGTCCACCACCGACCCCTCGACCGGAGACTCCGATGGCGACAGCTGCGCGAACGGCCAACTCGACGACGGCGAGACCGATGTCGACTGTGGCGGCGTCTGCTCGAACCTCTGCGGAGACGGCGACGGATGCGGAGACAACGATGACTGCGCCTCGGCGATGTGCTCGGACGAGGGGATCTGCGTCTCCCCCGACTGCATGAACAAGGTCCAAGACGGCGACGAGACCGACGTCGACTGCGGTGGCTCCTGCCCCGAAGGATGCGGCGAGGGCGAAGGCTGCGCCGACGGCGAGGACTGCATGTCAGGCAACTGCCTCGAGGACGGCACGTGCGGCCCCACGGACAGCGCCTGCGACGACCAGATGCAAAACGGCGACGAGACCGACGTCGACTGCGGCGGCCCGGATTGCGATCCCTGTACCACCGGCGAGGGCTGCAACGAAGGGTCCGACTGCGAATCTCGGCTGTGCGAGGACGGGGTCTGTACCGACGCCTCGTGCGAGGACGGCGAGCAGAACGGAGATGAGACCGACATCGACTGTGGTGGCTCCTGTCCCGATGGTTGCAACACCGGTGGTGGCTGCAACGACGGTTCCGACTGCACCTCGGGAGTCTGCAACGACGATGGCACCTGCGCGCCGCCGGCCTGCGATGACGACGTACAAAACGGCGACGAGACCGACGTCGACTGTGGCGGCTCGTGCGGCTCGACCTGCGAGCCTGGCGAAAGCTGCAGCGACTTCCTCGACTGTGCCGAGTTGGTGTGTGAAGGCGACACCTGCTCCGATCCAACCTGCACCGACGGTGCGCCCAACGGCAACGAGACCGACGTTGATTGTGGTGGACCCGACTGCGATGCCTGCGACGAACCGGGCTTCTGTGGCGACGGAGACGACTGTCAGAGCGCCGAGTGCGACGACGGCCAATGTGTCGATCCCAGCTGCACCAACGGCGCCCTCGACGGCAGCGAGACCGATATCGACTGCGGCGGGCCCGACTGTGCGCCCTGCGACGACGGCGACGACTGTCTCGAGGCCACCGACTGTGCTTCGCAGATCTGCAGCGACCCCGGCGATACCTGCACCCCGGCGGCGTGTGACGACGGCATCCAGAACCAGGGCGAGTCCGACATCGACTGCGGCGGACCCAACTGTGACGCCTGCGACAACGGCGACGAATGCAACGTGAACGAGGACTGCACCTCGAGCATCTGCAACCCGCTGGGTGTCTGCGAGGACCCCACCTGTGCGGACGGTCTTCTCAACGGTACCGAGACCGACATCGACTGCGGCGGCGACGACTGCGATGCATGCGACACCGGCGACATCTGCGTCGATGGCGACGACTGCGTCTCGGAGATTTGCATCGAGATGGGGAGCACCTGCGCGGCACCGAGCTGCGACGACAATGT
Source organism: uncultured Pseudomonadota bacterium (assembly GCA_913061055.1). Lineage (GTDB taxonomy): Bacteria > Myxococcota_A > Polyangia > Nannocystales > Nannocystaceae > CAJXVA01. Next base: position 14,138 of record CAJXVA010000105.1, on the reverse strand, counting down.
GCAAAACGGGACCGAGTCCGATGTCGACTGCGGTGGCGACACCTGCGACCCGTGCGACGACGGCGACGACTGCGTCTTGACCAGCGACTGCATCTCGATGGTCTGCCTCAACGAGGAATGCCAGCCTGCGTCCTGCAACGACGGCCTCCAAAACGGCACCGAGACCGACGTCGACTGCGGCGGTGACTGCCAACCGTGTGATGACGGCGAAGTCTGCAACCTGGGCGGCGACTGCGACAGCGGCGTCTGCCAAGGCAACATCTGCCAAGCCCCCACCTGCGACGACGGCGAGCAAAACGGGGACGAGACCGGCACGGACTGTGGCGGAGACACCTGCGACATGTGCCCAGCGGGCGAAGGCTGCGACGACGAGACGGACTGTCTGTCCGGCGTCTGCGACACGAACGTCTGCCAGGCGCCCGCGTGCGACGATGGCGTGCTCAACGGCGACGAGACCGACATCGACTGCGGTGGTGACACCTGCCTTGGCTGTGACCCCGGCGAGATGTGCATGGATGGCGACGACTGTCTGTCGGCCGGCTGCACCGGCGGCACGTGCAACGCCCTGCTCTCGGTGAGCGCCGCTCCGGCGTGCAACGACAGCAGCGGCGGCGCGGTCGACCTCTCGGCAATTGGCGCGGGCGGGACCGGCGGCCCCTACACGTACGCCTGGACACCCGACGACGGGACCCTGGGTACGCCAAACATGGCGAACACGACCGCCAACCCGACCGGGTTCCAGTCGTACACGGTGACGGTCGACGATGGCACCAACACGGCGCAGGACACCGTGGTGGTGCTCAACAGCGACCCCTTCAACCTGGAGGACAACTGCACGCTGTACACCGGTATCGGTGGGACAGGGACTGCGACGATCAGCTACGAAAACAGCGGCACCCGGGCCTGCGAAGAGGCCAACAGTGGCATCGGTCTGCACCTGTGCGAGGACGTCGTGTTCGAGAACACGCTGCTCACCGGGACGATCGAGATCGAGAACGACGCCGGGGACGACGACTGGATCGGACTCGTTTGGGGCGCACAGGACGCGTCAAACTTCTACTCCCTCGTGTGGAAGGAGGGGACCCAAGCCGTCGGTCCCTGCACGGCGCCTGCGGGCATCTTGGTGAAGCGCGTCGAGGCGGACAGCGTCACCGACCTCACGGTCGCCGACATCTACTGTCCCCAAGCGACGGCGCAGTCGACCGTGCTCGCGCTGCCGGCCGCGACGACGACCGAGGGTTGGGCCGAAGGCGAGGCCTATGAGGTCGAGATTGAGTACACCGGGACACAGAGCAACATCACCGTGACCCGCACCAGCGACTCGGTGGAGATCGCCAGCGTCACGATCGTCGATTCGACGTTCCCCAGCGGGTCCTTCGGGTCCACGACGTACTCCCAGGCCAACGCCTGCGTGGGGCCGTTGCTCGGCGAGTGTCTGCCGGGCTAGCGTCCTCGGCCCAAACCAAGCGCGCCCGGGCGGTCTTTGACCTCCCGGGCGTTCTCGTTTCCGCGCGCGGCGTTTTGCCCCCGAGGGGCAGCCCTGGACCGCCTCGGCCCCGTAGATGCCGGAGCTGAGGCCTCTCACGCTTGGTACGGCGCTTGCTTTTGTCCTGCGGGCCGGCCGCGTCCTGGAGCGCGACCGCAGAACTTGGACACACCATGAACTCGCGACACTTGCTCTCCATCGGTGGCGGCCTGCTTCTCCTGAGCACCGCCGGCTGCTCGAACACCCCCTGCCTCGACGACGGCTTGGGTCAAGACGACCCCGCCGGCTGCCCGGCCGACTCGGCCGGGAGCTCCGACACCGACAACGACACCGATCCCTCCGACACGGACGCAGACACCTGTGCCAACGGCGTGCAGGACGGCGACGAGACCGACGTCGACTGCGGCGGAACCTGCGACAGCCAGTGCGGCTCCGGCGGGAGCTGCCAGAGCGACGCCGACTGCGAGTCGGACTCGTGCTCGAGCGAGAACGTCTGCGATCCATCCTCGTGCACCAACGATGTGCAAGACGGCGACGAGACCGACGTCGACTGCGGCGGCTCCTGCGAAGCCGGATGCGATGACGGCGACGCGTGCGGCGTCGACGACGATTGTGCGTCCGGAACCTGCCAGGACGACGGCACCTGCGGGGGCGCAAACGCTGCCTGCGAAGATCAGCAGCAAAACGGCGACGAGACCGACGTCGACTGCGGCGGTCCCGACTGCGACCCGTGTGACGACGGCGGCACATGCACGGCCCCGACCGACTGCGTCTCGGGCGTCTGCGACGAAGAGGTCTGCGGAGACGCGAGCTGTCGTGATGGCGTGCAAAATGGCAACGAGTCCGACGTCGACTGCGGCGGCGACACGTGTGCAGGCTGCGACGACGGAGCCGTGTGCACCGACGGAGACGACTGCGCCAGCGGCTCTTGCGTCGATGACGTCTGTGAAGCGCCGAGCTGCGACGACGGCGTGAGCAACGGCGACGAGACCGGCATCGATTGCGGCGGCGACACCTGCGAGGCGTGTGACGACGGAGAAGGTTGCGCCGATGGTGACGACTGCAACAGCGGCGTGTGCACCGACGACGTGTGCCAAGCACCGGCGTGCGATGACACCGTTCAAAACGGCGACGAGACCGACGTCGACTGCGGCGGCGACACCTGCGATGGCTGCGGGGCCGGTGGCGCGTGCGAGGACGCTGACGACTGCGCGTCGGCTGGCTGTACCGACAACGTCTGCAATGCCTTGCTGAGTGTGAGCGCGGGCCCCCTGTGTGGCGACGCCAGCGGTGGCCCCGTGGGGCTGTCCGCGATCGCGATGGGCGGCACCGGCGGTCCGTACACATACAGCTGGACCCCCGACGATGGCTCACTCGACACGCCGGATCAGGCCAACACCAACGCGGACCCGGCTGGGTTCCAGACGTACACCGTCACCGCAGACGACGGCACCAACACGGCGACCGACACCGTGGTCGTGCTCGACAGCAGCCCGTTCGACCTGGAGGACAACTGCACGCTGTACTCCGGTGACTTCGGCGGGATGACTGCCGCCAGCATCGCCTACGACATGGGCGGAACCCGAGCCTGCGAGAACGGAAACAACGGCTTCGGACTGCACCTGTGCGAGGGCGTCGTGTTCGCCAACACGGCCCTCACCGGACGCATGGAAGTCAGCGACGACGCCGACGACAACGACTGGATCGGCTTGGTCTGGGGTGCACAGGACAACTCGCACTTCTACTCACTCGCCTGGAAAGGCGCCGCGCAGGACTCGTTCGGCTGCACGACTCCGGCCGGTGTGTTGGTCAAGCGCATCGAAGCCGACGCGTTTGACGACCTCGATGGTGCCGACCTCTACTGCCCGCAAGACACCGCCGACTCCACCGTGCTCGCACTTCCGGCGGACACGACCACCGATGGCTGGCTAGAGGCGACCGAGTACGACGTCCGGATCGAGTACACCGAGACCCAGAGCGTCGTGACCATCACGGAGGTGGGCCAGGTGACGCCGGTCGCTGAGTTCACGATCAACGACGCGACGTTCCCCAGTGGCTCGTTCGGCTCGACCACGACCTCGCAAGCCAACGCCTGCGTCGGTCCGCTGTTCGGTGCTTGCCTGGCCGACTGACGGTCAACCAAGCAGTGCCACCAACCCCCGAAGGTCGACGAGCTTCGGGGGTTCGTTGCATTCAAAGTCGAGCCACGCCTCGAGCGTGTGCCCGGGGCCGATCGCCGGCCACGGTGGTGGCGGCCGGATGAACGCTCCATCGTCGTCGAGCATGTGCCGGCGATCGGAGCGGAACCGGTCCCGAAAGGTGTCGGCCGGAACGACCCGGAACATCGGCAGGAACGGTTCGGGCGCGCCGCGAAAGGTCTCGCGCAGGTACGCGACCAGCGGCACCGGAGCCCCCAGCGTGGTGTCGAGGTCCCAGACCACCGCGCCGGAGCCGACGCCACACGTCAGGATCACGTGGTAGTCCCAGACGACGAGGCCGCCGGTGTCCTCCGCGCCCGATCGCTGGCTCCACAACGCGACCCTGTGACTCGGGTTGGAGACCAGTAGGACGTGGCGCTGCCCCTGCCCCACCCGCGGGTCGGCAGCGAGGTGCCAGATGTTCTCCTCGCAGTAGAACGGACAGTACGCGGGGTCGCTCACCCGCACTCCAAGAACGTCGCCAGCGCGGGTGCGACTGTTTGCGGAGCGTCGAGGTGCACGTGGTGGTGCCCGGGCACCTCGATCGACTCCAGGTTCGCGATCGCGGCCATGCGGGTGGTCATGACCGTCTCCGGCATCCGAAGCCCGTCCGTGGCAACGACGAGCAACGTCGGGCAGCGGATCCGACTCAAGAACGCCAACACCTGGTCTTCGGTGAAACGGACGCGAGAGGCGTAGCGCAGTCGCCTGTCGCTCCGCCACTGGACACCGCCCTCGCTCGTCCGCATTCCCCGGGCCAGAAGGGTCTGAATCGACGAGGGGGTCAGCATCGAAGGAGAGAGGGCGAGCGCCTTGGCGACATGCGCCACGTCGGGATAGGTCGTCAGCGGCCGTGCCTGCTTGCGGGCTTGCTCGCGCAGCGCTCCGGCGAGGCGCTCGGGAGCATCGGCAGCGGCGGTGGTCAGCGGTCCGACGCCCTCGAGCAAGACCAACCGGTCCACGCGCTGTGGAGTCGTGCCGGCCAAGGTCGCGCAGACCGACGACCCCAGCGAGTGCCCCATGAGCGTACAGGTCTCCCATCCCAGGGCATCGAGCGCGCCGTGGGCCGCGGCGACGAAGTCGATGAACGGATACACGGCACCCGGCGCTGCATGACTCGAGTGTCCGTGACCAGGCATGTCGAGCGCGACGATGCGGCAGCCCGGCAGCCTCGGCGCGAGTCCGTCGAAGGTTGCGGCGTTGTCCAGCCACCCATGAAGGGCCAGGACGCGGCGACCATCGGCGGGCCCCCACACGCGAGCCGCCAGCTCGAACCCCGGTACGTCTAGCCTCGTTTCCTCGGGCGTTTGCACTGCGCTGGGACCGTATCAGTCCGCCGGAGCCCGGGGTAGCCGGAGGCAGAAGCGCGCCCCGCCCAGATGCGAAGCGTCAACCCAAACATCGCCGCGGTGGTCGAGGGCGACCTTCTTCACGATCGCGAGCCCCAGTCCCGTCCCCTGCTCCCGACTCGTCTCGTAGGGCTCGAAGACACGTTCACGTCGGTCCGCCGCAATGCCGGGGCCATTGTCGTCAACCCGGAGTTCCACCGCATCGACCTCAACGTGCGCGGAGACCTCGACCCGTACCGGGCTGCTGCCCGCCTCGCGTGCCGACAACACGGCGTTCTCCACGAGGTTCACCAAGACCTGCTTGATGAGCTGCCGGTCCGCAATGAGCTCCGGGTCCGGTGATGGTTTGACGACATCGAGGACGTCTTGCGCCTCGTCGGTGAGATGTCCGTAGGCCCGCTCGAACTCATCCAAGACCCGGCTGAGCGCGACGGGTTCGGTCCGGACCTGAGGCACCTTCGCGAACTGGGAGAACGAGGTGACCATCCGCCGGAGCGCCTCGACCTCATCTTCGACGATCTCGGTGGAGGTCGTGAGGAGTTTGGAGAACGGTTTGCTGAGCCCCGGGTCCTTGTCTCGAAGCTGCTGTACGGCGAGGAGAATTGGGGTCAGCGGGTTCTTGATCTCGTGTGCGATCCGGCGCGCCATCTCCTGCCACGCACCGATCCGCTGGAGATAGCCGACACGTTCTTGTGCACGCTGGAGCTGGTCGAGCATGTCGTTGAAGGCCGCCGACAGCTGCCCCAGCTCATCGGCCCCCTTGGCTGCCGACCGCACCGCGAGGTCGCCGTCGGCCACCGCCGTCATCACTCGACTCAGTTCCGTCGCCTTGCGAGTGGTGGCGCGGGCGACCGCGAACCCTGCAACCATCGACAGCAGCAAGACGAGTCCGCTGGCGATCCCCAAGACACGTTCGACCGCGTCCTCGACCGCAACCCGCGACTCTTGCTCGACGACCAAGCCCCGCTTGATCTCCCCCAGTCTCTGGTACCGGGCGTCGATGGCGGGATCGATCCGGAACACCGCCTGGAGCTGGCCGGCGCGGCGACCCGCCTCCGTCTCGAGCGGCTCGGTCACGTCGAACCACTCGAACTCGGCCTGCGGATACTCCTCCTCGCGGTCCCTTGCGATGGTGGTGCCGCTGGCAAGCTCGACGCGGAGCTGCACGAGGTCTTCCTCCGCATCAAACAAGAGGTCGAGACGCTGCTGAGGGGTCCCGGGCTGAGTCGAGAAGCGGGCAGCCATGAGCGCAGTCCGGGCTTGCCAAGCCGAGATCTGGCTGTCCACCAACTCGTGGTGGAACGGCTCGACCTCCCGGGTGACAGCCTGCGCTTGCGCCAACGTGTCCCCGACCCGAGCATCGAAGTAGTCGACCGCGAGGTTGACCAGGTATGCCGACGCTCCGACGCACAGGGTCCCCAGGAGTGCGAGTGCGGCGACCACTCGAACCCAAAGTCGCCCCCACCAGGGCACCGCGTACGTTCTGCGCTCGGATCGTTCCATCGATCACGGCACCAGGTAGAAGGGGTTGGTCCGGATGTGCACGACCTTCTCGGCACGTGCACGTTCGCCGGCGAGGGTGTCGACGAGGCGGGAGAACCACTCGAGGTCACGGCCCCCGCCCCGTCCTCGGGCTCGCGCGTCCTTGTCGGCGGGATCGTCGATCGGGTTGCGAAGCGCGAGAAGCTCGACGAAGTAATACGGCCCCCCCTCCTCGGTTCGCTCGAGCTGCCCGACGTTGGCGATTTTTTGCCGGGTCAACGAGGTCGCGGCGGCCACGGCGGCCTCCCGCTTCGCAAAGAAGCGCTTGGTCCAGCCCGCCTCCCCTCGCCGGCTCACCACGTAGCGTTTCTTCCACGGGTCGCGCCGGATCTTCACCACGACAACCCGAGAGGTCACCATTTCGCGCGTGCCGTACTCCCACACGCGCATCGAGTAGCGAAGTGTCGTGTCAAAGCTCGAGTCGATGGACTTCAGGGCGTCGGTATCTCGGGCCCGGATCAACGACGAGACATCGAGGCTCATCCGGACCTCGTCGCCGACCTCTTCGAAGATCGCTTTGCGCGTCGTGAGGGCCTCCGGCCTGGCCATCGCCACGATCGGCACGGCCGGCACCGCGAGGAGCCCCGAGAGCAGCTCCCGCCGTTTCACAGCGGCGTCCTCCGCAGCACGTTGCCCACTGTGATCTTGACGGTTCCCAGCGCCGTATCGAGGCGTAGGCCGAGGTCTGCGTTGAACCCGGTGGGTGCGACCCGCTGACGGGCCTCCCGACGCCGCGCCCTGCCGGCCCCATCTTCCACCAGTGTGAACACCCCCAAGGAGCAGAACAGGTCTCCGCCGTAGACGCTTCGGTTTCGGGTGCGGCGGAAGACCGGCCACACGTACTCGAGGTCGAGGCGCGCCGACAGAGAGCCGAAGGTCCGGGTGTCGATGCCCGTCCCGAATACGTCGATCGGATTGCGGGTCGAGAACCGCAGGCTCTCCTCGCGCCCGGGGGTCCAGGTCGAGAGGTCGCCCGCGTAGAATTGCTCGAACCGCGGCGCGTCCCCAATGATCTGTCCCGCCTGAGCCCGCGGTGTGAGCCAGTGACGCCACGGGAGACGGATCGTGTAGGCCCCGACCGCGATCAGTTTGGCATACTCGTACTGCGAGCCCAGCCCCAGCGACGACAGCTGGACATCAACACCGACCTGCGCCCCTTTCCCGGTGAGGAAGCTCTGCTGGCGACCATCGTAGGCCAAAGAAACCGTCGCCACGGTGAGCCGGTGGGTGCCCGCCCGGACGTCGAGTTCGACCGGGGTCGTCACCCCCAGCGGGTCGCGGTAGGCCGCCTCGGTCGGCAGCAGCGCGTCGATACGCTCGAATCGATAGTCGAGCCCGAGCCGCAGATGGGTCTGCACTGGGAACGTAACCCCGAACAGTCCGCCTGCGCGCGAGTAGTCGAAGGTCCGGAAGTTGGCGGGCGAAGGAGACTCCTCGGGGCCGCTGACCCGGTAGGGCTCGCCGGCGGAGATGACGAACGCCCCTCCAAGCACGCCGATCGGCGCATCGGAGAGCTGCGGAGCTTCGGCAAACACCGCGTAGGCCTGCTGCCGTCGCCCACGCGGCACCGTGGGGAGCGAGCCCCAGACGAACGAGCCGCCGAGCAGCACGCCGCGGCCCGCGAAGTTTCGCTCGGTGACCGCGATGCCCCCGTGGAACGGCGTGAAGTCGGACGAGCCCAAGTAGACTCGGTCGACCGAGACCGTCGAGCGTTCCTGGACGTCGACGATCAGCACGGCGGCCGACTCCGAGCCTTCGATCGGCTCGAGGCTCAGCGTCACCGACTTGAAGAACCCGGTGGACCGCAGCCGCTCTCTGGTTCGACGGACCCGAGAGTCCTCTGGCCATACGAGCTCCGACCCCTCGATCAGCCCCTCACGCTCCAACGTGTCGTCGACCTGCCGCCGCGACACGTGTTGAAGTCCGCGGACCTCGACCCGGCGCAAGGAGATCAGACGCGTCCCGTCCTCCTCGGGCTCCCCGGGGGTCACCTCATCGACGGGCGTGCCGCCGGAGCGAGTCGCCGGCTGGGCGCCCGGCGGTGCCGCCTCTGCGCGGACCGGCGCCCCCCAGGTCGCCAGACCGCTCAGGAGAGCCAAAGTCCCGGCAACGGCCAGACGCCGCCATCGAACGCGCGCGCACACGGGGGGTCAGTGTACCCGACGACTCCCGTCGCGCCGCGCTTGTACTATGCTCCACGTCATGTCGATGCCGCGCCGAGTCGTGTACATCGAGGACAATGTGGCCAACCTCGCGCTGGTCACGAAGGTCCTGGCGCATATCGGCTACGAGGTCGAAGGCGCGGCTACGGGTGAAGAGGGCCTGGTCTGCATCCAGAACGACCCTCCGGACCTCGTGTTGCTGGACCTCGATCTGCCCGGGATCGATGGGTTTGAGGTTGTGCGCCGGATCAAGGCGATCCCGGCATTCGCGGCCATCCCGTTCATCGCGATCAGTGCAAGCGTGATGAAACAGGAGCGGAGGCTCGCGCTGGACGCGGGGTGTTTCTCGTTTGTTGAAAAACCGTTCGACATCGGCGAGCTTCGCGTCGCAGTCGAAGAGGCGCTCGCCTCCGGCTTCTCACAATCCTGACTCCAGACCCGAGCCCTCAGCGAGCGTCACGCTCGAGTGCTTCGAGCTGCTCGCGCGTGTTGATGCCGGAGGCCTCCACCGGGTCCATCGCAAACACCGCGACCTCCCCGTGTTTCGCCCGGACCTCGACCAGGTCGGTCAGATAGATTTCGCCCTGCGCGTTGGCCGTGCCGAGGGTTCGAAGTTCGCCGTGCAGGTGCGAAGCGGTCGCGCAGTACAGGCCAGCGTTGCACTCGGTCACGCGGGCTTCCTCCTCGGTGCAGTCCCTCTCCTCGCGAATACACTTCGGTCGTCCATCGCCGTCACGGAGCACGCGCCCGTAACCGGTCGGTCCCTCCGCTTGCAAGCTCGTGATGCACAGCCCGGCCGACGAAGTACGGGCCGACTCCGCGACCGCTTCCAGGGTCGCGGGGCGGACCATCGGCGTGTCGCCACTGAGGATCCAGACCTGCGACGAATCGTTGGGGACCTGCGGAAGGGCCGACAACACCGCGTGTCCGGTTCCATTTTGCTGGGCTTGGTGGGCAAAGCGCACGGCCTGGGGCGACAGACCTTCCGTCGACAGGACGGCCTCCCGCACCTCGGCCTCCTGATGCCCGGTCACGACCACAATCCGCTCCGCCCCGGCCGCCAACGCTGCGGCCACCGGATAGGTCACCAACGGCCGCCCGAGAAACGGGTGCAGAACCTTGGCCAGATCGGACTTCATGCGAGTCCCCTTGCCCGCGGCAAGGATGACAGCGACGCGTTGAGGCATGCCGCACCCTACCGCGCGCCGCCCGGCGATGGTAAGGCGCTCGGGTGGATCCGTCGCTCCACGAACGCCTCGAGGCCTTGCGCCAAGGGGCGCTGTCGACCGCTCTCGCGGGCGCATCGCCACGGCTCCAGGCCGGGCTCGAAGCGCTTCGTGAGGGCCCCTGTCCCGACGAGGCGATCGCGCGGTGCTCGAGCCTGCATGACACCGTGCCACCGGACGCTTTTGGGCCGGCGTTGGCCCGACTGCTCCACCAAGGAAGCTACCCTGCCCGGCTGCTGTCGACCTTGCCCGAGGCCCAGGATGTCCTGGCCGACGCCCCCACTGATCCGCCCAGTCGTGCGGGGCTGCTCGAAGCGATCGCGGAGCAACGAGAACGCTTCGGCTTGGCCACCGCCCTGGGCCGGGTACGAACCCGCGAGTATCTGCGGCTGTGTCGGGCCGAGGTCGAAGGCGAGCCTCTCGAAGCCGTGGGCGGGGCGCTCAGCCGGCTGGCCGAAGCCTGCGTCGAAGCGGCCCTGCGAGAGCACGGCATCGAGGACCGTGTGGCGGTATTCGGGATGGGCAAGCTTGGCGGCAGCGAGCTCAACTTCCTCAGCGACATCGACCTGGTGTTCCTGCACGACGATGCGGTGGGCTCCGGCGCCTCGGGTCGCAAGGAAACCGTCGCGCTGCATGACGCGCTGCGCAAGGTCGTCCGCCTGCTCGAGGGAGAAGGACGGTTTCGGCCGTTGTTTCGGGTGGACTTACGGCTGCGTCCGTTTGGCGCGCGCGGAGCCCTTTCGCTCTCCAGCTCCGCCACCGAGGCCTACTACGAGCGGCATGGCCGGGCGTGGGAGAGGCAGGTGTGGCTTCGAGCGCGACACGTCGGCGGCAACCCAGAGCTCTCCTCATCGCTGCTGGCGTTCCTGCGTCCGTTTGTGTTCCGCCGCAGCGTGACCCCGGCGATCTTCGAAGAAATCGCCGAGCTGATGCACCGGGCTCGTCGTCGCGGCGGCTCCCGGTCGACCGACATCAAACTCGATGAGGGCGGCATCCGGACCGTGGAGTTCTCGGTGCAGGCGCTGCAGCTCCTGCACGGCGGCCGCGATCCCACGTTGCGCACGACCAGCACCCTGTCCGCCCTCGACCGATGCTTCGCAGCGGGGCTGCTCAGTGATCGGGAGCACCGCGAACTCGAGCGCGCCTACCGGGTTCTGCGGCGGGTGGAGCATCGCCTCCAGCTGACCGACGGCGCCCACACCCACTCGCTTCCCGACGCTCCGGGCGCCCTCTCCCTGCTCGCGCGCAGGCTCGCCGCGCCCGATGGGCCCTACCCCGACGACGCGTCGGAGTTCCTCGAGGCGCTCGGCCTCTCCCGGCAGATCGCATCCGCCGTCGCGGCCAGCATCGCCCCACCACTTGCACCCGAAGGCGAGGACCCTCGGGCGACCGATCGAGAACTCGTGCTCGACCTGGGGGCGCCCAGCGCGGTCCGCCAAGGGGCGCTGGAGCGGTTGGGCATCCGCGACCACGCGGAAGTCGAGGCGCTCCTGCAACACCTCGCCTCGCGCACCGACGGTGCGTGGGTCAGCCGCGGCGCAGCTCGGCAAGGATTCGAAGCGCTCCTGCTCGGTTGTCTCGATTCCGCCGACCCCGACGGTGCCATCGCGCGACTCGTCGAGTTCTCCAGCCGTCGACCGGCCCACTACGAAGTCTGGCGTTTCCTCTCGGCGCCGGGCGAAGTGGGACGGGACGTGGTGCGACTGACCGCCGAACTCTTCGGGACCTCAGCGGCACTGTCGCGTGGCCTGGTGGGCCTGCCACAGACCTCCGACACGGCCGCCGACGACAGCATCGGGCTGTTGATGGGCGCGAGCCTAGCCAAGCTCCCGGACGCTGAATCCCTCGCCGAGGACGCCGAGTCCATGACCCCCGATCCCCGAGGGTTCGACGCCACGATCCGGCGCTTCATGGAGAAGCAGCGGGTGGCCATCGCGCTGTTCGACCTCGGCCAGCAGCCCGACGCGCTCGATGTCGGGCTTGCGTTGTCCTCCCTCGCCGACCTCTGCGTGCGGCTGGTTCTTCGAGACGTGGTCGCCGAGATTGCGCACGAACGACCGGCCACTCACGGTCTGCGGCTCGGCGTGTTCGCGGCCGGAAAGTACGGCGCCCTCGGCATGGACTACGGCTCCGACCTCGACCTGATCTTCGTGTTCGACGGGCCCGTCTCCCAGCGCGAGGCCATTCGGGTTGGACAGCGACTGCTCGCCCGCCTCACCGAACGACGGTTCGGCGTGCGGTTGTACGAGGTCGACATGCGCCTGCGCCCCTCGGGCCGTCAGGGCCTGCTCGTCTCCTCACTCGAGGGGTTCTCCCGCTATCACGCCAAACCGCTGCCCGCGTGGGAGCGGCTGGCGTTGCTGCCCCTGCGCCCGATTGCGGAAGCCGTGGTGGACCCGCAACACCAGGCGCCGATGGTGTTGGGTACGACGCCCGGGCAGACGATGGCGGCCGCAATCCCCGGTGGATTGTGTGACGCCGTCGAGCAGGTGGTGGCGGGAACCCTGACGCAGCCGGTTACCCGCGAGGCCCTCGCTCGGGACGTCCGATCCCTCAAGCTCCGCATCGAACGCGAGATCGCCCGTGAGCCCCGCGACGGCTCCATCCGCAACGCGAAGACCGGTCGCGGAGCGAGCCTCGAGCTCGAGCTGCTGTGTGGTGCGCTGAGCCTCGAACTCGCGGAAAAACGGGGCCACCGACCCGCACGAGGCGCCATCGCGCAGCTCGATGCGTTGCAACAGGCGGGAATCCTGGGCGACGAGCAAGCCAGTGCACTTCGCGCGGCCTACCGATTTCAGCGCAGACTGCTCAACCGACTGCGGATGAGCCCCCCTGCCGCCGGCTCGGATCCCGACCGATTCGCGCAAAACTCTCCCCGACTTCGCACACTTGCGCGTAGGATGAGCCTCACTGGGCCGGACGACCTGCTCGCGCGATTTCACGCGAGCACACGAGAGGTGCGCACGGCCTTCGATGAGCACCTCGAGGGGTAACTAGCCGATTTCATGGACACCGTGCAGGCATCCAGCGAACCCGCTGTCGCGTTCCCGCCGAAAGGCGCCCTCCGCCGCTTCGCCTTTCCGAAGCTGGTCCGCGAGATTGCGCGCGGCAAGGTGACGGGCAGCTTGTACCTGCTCAGTGGCCAGACCAAGAAGGTCGTCTTCTTCGAAGAAGGCCAGCCGGTCTTCGTTCGCAGCAACGTCCTCTCGGAGTGTCTGGGCCAAGTCCTCTCCTCGGAGGGCCTCATCACCCAAGAGCAGTGCGAACAGACCCTCGAGGCCATTCGACGCACCGGCAAGAAGCAGGGTGAGCTCCTCGTCGAGATGGGCATCCTCTCCGAGGGCAACCTGCGCTATGGCCTGGCCGCCCAGCTCCGCGCCAAGCTCTACGACATCTTTGCTTGGGATGATGGCCGGTATCAGTTCAAGTCCGATACCGCGACCAACGGCTCCGGCGTCCGACTCGACGCACGACCCGAGGCCGTGATCATTGGCGCCATCCTCGACCGCTACGACGAGGCACGAGCCGAGAAGCTGCTCGAGTCCTCGATGGACGACTACCTGGTCTACGGCGAGGACGCCCCGCTCGACGTCGCCGACTTGGATCTCTTGGGCGAAGAGCGCTACTTCGTCGAGTGCATCGACGGCTCTCGGACGGTCGCGCAGTGCGTCCGTGACGAGCTCGCGCAGAGCGTGCCCAACCCGCACGCCCTCGTCTACGGCCTGGTCCAAGCCGGGGTCGCCGACCTCTCGAGCACGTCTCTGGAGAGCCGCCCGCGGCCCGCAAAACCCAACTTCGACGCGCGACCCGACGACGAGGCCCTGACCCCCGGTTTCGAGCCGCACAACGTCATCACCGAATACGAGGACACGCCCCTGCCCGGCGAGCTCCCTCAAATGCGAGCGCTGCTCGGCGACCACGAGGACGACTTCGCGGACGTGGAAGCCCTGGAGACCGGCACCAGCGTAGGCCCCCTCCCTCCCGAGCTCGGAACGCCCGCCGACGTTGCGGCACAGACCTCGCAAGGCACGCAAGTGTCGGAGGACCTCGTTGCGGCCGAGCCCGACCAAGTGGAGGAGACCTTCGACGATTCCGAACTCCGAGAGGAAATCTCGGGAGCCTCGCCCTGTCTCTTATACACATCTCCGAGCCCACGAGACCTCTCTACATCTCGT
>CAJXVA010000104.1 GCA_913061055.1 uncultured Pseudomonadota bacterium | reverse complement strand
CGTCGGCAGCGTCAGATGTGTATAAGAGACAGACCCCGTCGCGGTTCGCATTTTCGACGTCGGCGCGTCCGCTCAGCATGCCTACATCGCGATGGAGCTGCTCAAAGGCGCACCGCTTCGCGATCTCATGCAGGATGGCGTTCCACTCCCGATGGAGCGACTGCTTGAGATCGCTTCACCGCTCGTTGAAGTGCTCTCCACCGCCCACCTTATTCCGCTGGTCCACCGGGACCTCAAGCCCGAGAATATCTTCCTCGAGCAGGACGGCGAGCGAGAGGCGGTCCGCGTGCTCGACTTCGGTCTCGCGTTCGTCGAAGGGGAGGACGATATGGGCCGCCTCACCAAAGAGGGACTCATGGTCGGCACCCCTGCCTATCTCTCTCCCGAGCAGGCCCAAGGCAAGGAGGTCGGGCCGCCCGGAGACGTTTACTCGTTCGGCTGCATGCTGTACGAGATGGCCACCGGCTGCCCCCCCTTCTTCGGCAGCCTAGTCAACGTGCTCACCCAGCATCTGTACGTCGCGCCGGTATCCCTTCGAGAGCGAGCACCCGACGCGGGCATTCCCAGTGACCTCGAAGCGCTGGTCATGGAGATGCTGGCCAAACAACCGTTCGAGCGGCCCACGATGGAGCGCGTCCATCAAGAGCTTCTTCGGGTCACCGGGACGCTCTCCGCTGCTCGCCATCGCAGCCGAAATGACCGCATGCTCGGCGACCGCACGGACCGAATGATCTCCGTGCCCGCGGCGATGGCTCTCGCCCCTGATGCCTCCCTGCCCGCCGGTGTCGAGATCGTTGACGCAGGTTTTGTAGGTGAACTCACCAACGAGATCGTCGTGGCCTTAGCGAGCAACGGAATCCGGGTTATCCCCATAGAGCCCCACGGCGGAGATGTTCCCCAGTGCAGCGTCGTGATCGTCTCCGGCGGCGACGCGGGCGTCCTGGAGCGAGTCGTCGAAGATGGGCACGCCGTCGTCGCAATTGCCGACACCTCGGAAGTGGAACGGATCTCGCAGCTCCTACGACTCGGGGTCGCAGACGTCGTCCCGATTCCCGTTCGCATTGAAGAACTCACGCGCAAGGTTCGTCGCGTCCACACTCGCCGGCAACGCAAGCGCAAGACCTGACCATGTTCTCCCTCATCGCCCCCGTCGTCTCTCTCCTCGCGAGCTACGCTCCTGACTCCGACGTCGAACTCTACGACTACACGGTCAAGAAAGGTGACTCGTGCGCCAGCATCTCCAAGCAGGAGTTTGGCAGTCGCAAGGCGTACCGCCGCATCCACAAACACAACCCGGACATGGGCTCGACGCCCCACAAGCTGGTCCCCGGAAGCATCCTCAAGCTGCCTCGCGAGAAGGTCAAACCCGCGGCACGTGTGACCGCCGCGGAGAGAAAGGTGGAGGCACGCGCGCCTTCGGACAAAGGTTGGAAGTCTGCAGGCCAGGGCTTCGAACTGTTTCGCGGATGGCGGGTTTCAACTCTTGACCGAGCCTTTGCCGAAGTCACCTTCCGCGACACCTCTCGCATCTACATGCGAGAGAACACCCTCGTCATCATCTACGGCGGCGCCGAAGGCAAAGCGCGGCGAACCGGCACCACCGCGAAGCTCGACAAAGGGGCGCTACGAAGTAGCCTTGGCGAACTCTCGGGGGGTAAGACGCTCGCCATCGAGACCCCATCATCCAACACGGAACTCACCGGAGGCTCAGCCTTGATCACCGTCGACCCCGAGGGAACCTCGCGTGTCGCCAACCACGGAGGTGGAAAGGCCAAGGTGCGCTCGGGTAAGAGCCGCAAGGCGATCAGCGTCCCCGAGCGCATGGGTTCCAAGGTCCGCAAGGGGAAGCCCCCCAGTGCACCCAAGCCACTACCCGACACGCCAACCTGGGCGCCAGAGAACGCGAGCACGTACCTCATCCCCGACGGTGCCTCCGGAACGATCACTGGCGGCTGGGCGCGTGTCGCGAAAGCCGAGACCTACCGGGTCGAGGTCGGCCAAATGGCACAGGGCGGATTCGTCATGACGTCCGTCCAGATCCCCAAGAGCGCAACCTCGTTCGAGGTGCACGGGCTTCCCCCGGGCGAGTACTTCGCCATGGTCGCGGCGGTCGACAACGACAAGTTCGAGAGCCCTCCCTCGCGTCTGTACAAGACCAAAGTCGTCTCCACCGCGCTCTTATCCCCCACGGGCGATGCCGTGCCCGTGGCTCCGGCCGATGCCGGTAGGCCCATGGCACCGGTTCGCGTGCTGCCGGGCGCTCGTTTCGACGTCCCCGCCGGACTGACCTGCGGCTTGGGAGCCGCCGATCTGGGCTCAACCGTGATCGCCACCGGTGCTGGCGTACAACAGGTTCGGTGCCAAGACACGGACAACAAAACCGTCGGTGGCTTCGCGGTCGACGTGGTCGAGATTCGGGTCGCGAAAGCAGGAAACGACGAGTCCGGTGCATTCGCCGTGAGGCGCGAAGCTCTTACGACCCTCGACCTGGCGCTGTCTTCCGATGGAGAGTTCCCCGTCAAGCTCGCAGTCCGAGCCCCCAAAGGTTTCGATGTGAGCCAGATGCGGAGGACTGAAGACGGCAGCTGGCTCGTCGATGTGACGGCCGGCGAGACTGCCATATCGCCGGCCGTGTTCGAAATCATCATCGCCGGGACCGACGTCGCGCTGGCCGACTTCCCCGTCACGATTCTCGAGCCAGGCGAGCCAGAGCCCGAGGCGCCCGAAGCCAAGAAGCGGGACACCCACATGTTCGAAGCCGGCGTCTATGGCGGCTTCATCTCCGTCTCGGACAACCACGAACTGCTGACGGCCGACAGTCCGTTGGCAACCGACCGCCGCATCGTCAACATCTCTCCGGATGTTGGCGTGCGACTCGGCTACTACCCCGTCCGGCAATTCGGCATCGAGCTCGAAGGAGGGCTGGCCCCCACACGCCTGCGCGAAGGCAGCGACGTCCTCCTGTTCGAGGGACGAGCATCGCTCATTGCACAGCTACCCGGCCGCGTGACGCCCTACGTCCTGCTGGGCGCTGGCGTCACCGGGCTCACTTCGGACCCCGACGTTCTGGGCGATGACACCGATGCCAGCTTCCATTGGGGTGGAGGCGTCAAAGTCTTGGCCACCAAGAATCTCGCAATCCGGCTGGGTCTGCGCGATGTGGTCCTCGGGAGCTCAGAGCCGGCGAGCTTCTCTCACTCCCCGCAGTTATTGCTTGGTATCAGTGGCGTCTTCCGCCGGACGAGCGCCGAGAAACGCTAGCGAACGCACCCTACGCCTACAGCTTCGTCAGTCGGTCAATAGTTGAAGTAGCAGCGGCGATGGAATGGACAATGGAGGGCCGGGCGACCTGAGTGTGTCCGATTTTTTTGTGTTTGCAGAGACGGGATATGGGGAACATCGGAACGAAGTCCGGCGCTAAGGGGCGACAGCAGTCCTACATGTAGCCATTGTTCGAGCTGGGCGGCGGCCTGCTGGGTGAGGGCGCTGGTCGGCTGTTGCTTCGGGGGAACCTCCTTGACGTGGGTCGCGAGACCCAAGTCGATCGTACTGTTGCGATCGCCTCGGAACATGTCGGACGGCTTCAGCGCGGATAAATTGCTGGCTCTGCGAAACCCAAGTGGGCCGCCGGGCGGATATGCTCCTCATCCGCTGGCGTCCTCTTGGGAGGCCTGCAATTCACGGTTCCGCACGATGACTCAACTCCCGATGGATTCGATAACAAACGTTCCTGCCCCACAGCTGGGAGCACTGGCTTTGGCGACGCTCCTCCTCACTGCCGCGTGCGGATCGACGCCCACGGAGTCAGCGTCGTCAGCGGCGCCCAGCAACGCGGCAGGCGCCAGCCAGACCGTGGTGAGCTGCGATGACGCGGCACTCACAGCTCTCGCCAAGGCGCTGGACCAAGAACGCAACGACTGGTCCGCAGAGTCGGGTCATGCGATGCGGGCCGGGCCTCGCATCGCGCGGGGTGTTCGTTCTGCGTGTCCGGGAGCGGACTTCGACTCGATGCTCGCGCGCTTGGAGGTCAAGCCCGATCGGTACGCGGCTGCCGCCCACCATAGACCCGAAAACACCGCGTTCGCATCGCGTGTATGCCCCGAGATCGAAGCTGTCTCGAAGTCGCTCCCGGGATCTGCGAGGCCCGAACGCCCGGGCGCGCTGTACGACGGCTGCAAACTCGCCACCAAGACGAACATCTCGCGAGATTTGTTCGTACGGGCTGGTCTTGGCGGTGGCGCAGTGGACCTCCTCGGGCTGCGCTTCGCGCTACAAGACGCCGGCGTCCGCGAAGAGTCAGCAATATCGTTGAGCGAACATGCGGCCATGGAGACCGGCCCAGGGCGGTTTATCCATCCCGGACCCAAACTCCCTGTCGTCTCTTCATCCCTCTCCGTCAGGCCGTCGGCGGTGGTCGCCACGCTCACAGTCGAAGGTGCCACGTTCGACGGCCGGCCTGAAACCATTGCTTGGGCAGATGTCGAGCAGATGTTCGATCCTCTGCGCGAGGAACTCGAGCGGGAGAAACAGCTCGGACCACAGCCCGACTTCGTGTTCGCCGCGGACCGGGATCTTCCGTGGTCCACCATGCAGAGCTTCCTGGTGGAGGTGAAGAGGGCAGAAATCGGCGCGCCCGGTCTTCTGGTTCTCACCAACGACGCGGTCTACCCGTATCGCCGAGCCTCGATGCCTACCACCGGTGACCCAGCCAAGACGCTAGGAGAGGTCCTCGCGGGAAGGTGAACGGCTCACGCCGCGGTCGCCTGTGCGCTGGCCCGAGCAGGTGCATGGGGGACATTGGAACCGAACCCGGCGCTCGGCGAGCCGCGACCGCTCCAAGGAAGCTGGCTTTAGTCCTCGTTCCAGGCTCTGTTGCGCTCTAGGGTATCAGCCCAGGATGCGCCGCACGATTTTCGACCGATGCCGAGCCGCCTGGCGATCTCCGATTTGCTGAGCCTCTGACGGTGAAGCTTCCTGACGTCGGCGGCCTTCTGCTGTGCGGTGTCGGGGCGCCCGTGGGGCCGGCCCTCTTTGCGGGCGTGGGCGATGCCGGCTTTGACCCGCTCGCGGAGGATGTATCGCACGAACTCGCCGAAGACGGCGAGGAGTCCTCGCCATGGCCCGCCCGCTGGGAGCGGTCAGGTCGAGCGCCTCGGTAGGGGAAATGAAGCTCACCCCGAGCTCCTGAAGGCGTATCCAGGCGAGGGGGTCCGGCGGAGGGGCAAGTTGGGAGTTCGGAGCGAGGCCGGCGAGGTTCTAAAGGATCGCCGGGTTTTCGGTGAGGGCTTCTTCCTCATCCGTGACAAGTATTCGCCCGCCTGCGTCGTGCCTTGGGCCGTGTCGGTCTTGTCCAGCTCGAAGCTGAGCCCCAACTCGTTGAGGACAATGTGGGAGGAGAGCGAACAAGCGCCGGGTTTATAGTGGAGTTTAGTCGGTGGGTCTCGTGTTGGAAGATGCTTCGAGCATGGACCGCGAGTGGCTATCGGCAACCAGGTTTTCTTCGGTTGCTGAGGCTTCTGACTCTTGTTGCGCCGCAAGGTCCTCCCGGGTCGATCTCGCGAGACGCCCGGAGGAGACCTCGGACCATCCATCGGCCGAGCCTCCCGCACCCGTCACGCGGCCGCCTCACCGGTCGCCCGTGGCGGCTTTGGACCGGCCGTGCGGCTCGGCCGCCGGCCGAGTGGTCGACCGGGCCCCGCCTTAGACGCAATAGGGGTGGCTTGCCGGCGCGCACCATCGTGGTCGTCCTCAAAGAGAAGAGGGGCCGACAGACCATTCTGCGCGACCCCTCTTCATGCGTGATGGATAGAGATATCTTCATGGAGCGCTTCAGCGAGAGCGAAAGGGTCATTTTGGGCCAGGTGTGCGATGAAGTCTTCTTGAGATGCCTGCTGCGATCGTATCAGCGTCCTGTGTTTGAAGTTGAACAGCTGTAGTCTCGGATAGGGGGGGCGAAGTGCTACTCTGCGCTTGTATGACGATGGCTTCGAAGCGTCTGCTGAGGTCTTTGCGTCACTATTGTGTCATGCGGTGTGTCGCTCAGGTCTTGCACGGAGCGGCTGCTGGTGGGTCTGCTCTTCGCCCGATGAGCGATGATGAGGTGCGTGCATTGGAGCAGCTCGTGTCGGCGGCAGAAGATTTGAGGGCGGCGACGAGTGCCTGGGCTGCAGCGGGTCGACCGTCGTTGGGGCGCCTGCTGTTGTCGTAGGCGTTGCGACGAAAGACGCGCCCAATGGCCTGCGGTCGACGCTGAGACGATCCGAGCGCATGCTTCGCTTCCCGTTGCAGGGCACGGCGAACGATGGATCCGGTGCGAATCAGCGCTGCTTCCGCTTTGCATCGATAGCTCTCGTTTTCGGCCAGAAACGTGCTCGAAGGTGCCGTTCAAAGATGCTCGACGCGACTGTGGGCGCTGATGCCCATGACGCGGCGTGCGTTTGTCCGGACTCCATAGGCCACCGGGCAGACGTATCGGGCCGCTCACGGTTCTCCTCAGTCCTTGCTATGGGGGGCGAGCAGAAGAAGACTGCGGTGTCGTAGGCCCAGTCGGCTGTTGCTTTCGGGCGGTTCTACGGCGCCCAACGTGGATTCCGTTGTCGCGAAGCTCGGCGACGATGCGCGGACTCCCGTACCAGCTTCGGCTTCGCTTGAGGGTGGGCCGAGGGGGTGCTGGTCAGATGCGGGCCAGTTCGCCGTTGTGCGGCCCTGTTCGGGCGACGTGGATGCTTACGTTTGGTGACGCTGGTCGAGACGGAGGGCGACAGAGCGTCCCCAGGTTGTGAGGACGAGTTTGGAGCAAAGGCATGCGTATTCCGTGTCAGTCTGAGGCTGGTTGCGCGACTCGATGACTCGCACGTGACGTACAAGCTTCGCGCGTCTGAGTCGGCTGGAGTTCGAGGACACGACAACACCATGCGGGTGCCGCAGGGCGTCTCGAAGTGCCACGATATCTCTAGCTGCAAGGCCCTGTAGCGACTCGCCAAGCCTCCGCGCGCCGGCTTTCGTCATCGGCATGATGACCAAGAGGTTCGAGGACAAGAGGTCGTAGTCCAGCACGCCGAAAGAGTACGGGCTCGTCAGCCTTCGTGGCGACGCGAGTGTCGTTTTTTACTGCTGGGCGAAGCAGCGGGCACCCCTGAGCATGAAAAGAAAAAGAGAGGCTACCCCTGAGCATGCAGGGGTTCCTCTCCTCTCCTCTCCTCTCCTCTCCTCTCCTCTTGACGCTTCGTCGACGCTTCCCTTCGTAGCGTCGCTGTGCGGCGTCCGCAAGTCAAATCGTGGCCGGTTGCGACGGGCGTCAAGTCGCAACCGGCCCCTTGGGGTGGCTGCTCAGTCGACGAGCTTGAACTCGATGCGCCGGTTCTTGGCGCGTCCCTGCTTCGTCTTATTGTTGGCTCGAGGGTCTGCGGGGCCTCGACCATCGGTGCTCAGCCGAGACTCGTCGATGCCATGCTCGACAAGATAGTTCCGGACGGCGTCAGCCCGGTCTCGGGACAGCGCGGTGTTGAACGCCTCGCTGCCCCGGTTGTCCGTGTAGCCCACGACCTGGATGCGGATGCCTGGGTTCCGGAGCAGGAGCGCAACGGCTTCATCGAGGATCTTCTTCGACCTCGGCTTGAGACTGGCCTTGGACGAGTCAAAGTAGACCCCTTCGATGACGCCATCGAAGGCCTTCACTTCGGAGGGGAGCTCGTCAGGACACCCATCTTCATCCTCGAAGTTGTTGATCGTCTCCGGCTCTTCGATGCACCGATCATCCGGATCGAGGAGACCGTCGCCGTCTGTGTCGATCGCAGGGCAGCCGTCGGGAGCGATGCCCGGATCATCTACGCAAGCGTCGACATCGTCGGTGTAGCCGTCCCCGTCCGTGTCTCCGATTGGGCATCCGTCGGCTTGGTCTCCCCAGGTATCAACGCAGGCGTCGACAGGGTCGATGACGCCGTCTTGGTCCCGGTCTTCGACTGCGGCGGGGGCAGGGCGCGCTGCGAGCACTGGGTCCTTCTCCTTGGGCTTGCGCCCCAAGGTCAGGCCGAGGCCGATAGTGGCCTCGAAATTGTGGTTTTCGCCCTCGGCGAGCCCTGCGGCAGAGCCGATGACGTCTCGCAGGTCGACGCGAATCTGAGAGCGCCGGCTGAGGAAGAACTTCAATCCTCCTCCGACGTGAACTGCAGCATCGATGTCGCGACCCACGGCATCAGCGTCGCTGTTGACCGCCAGCGCGCCGACGCCTGCCGCGACGAATGGAGTGACGCTCCAAAGGCCAATCTGGCCGATGAAGCTGCCGCGTGCGGTCCAAAGCGTGGCGTCGCTTCCTGCCTGGGTCTTGGCGAACATGGCTCCGCCTTCTGCCTCGAGCCCAAAGAAGCGGCTGGGGTAGTAGCCCACGCGGCCACCCACTGCGGTTGCTGTGGGGTCATAGCGTTGAAATCCTTGGTCGGGCGCATCGAGACTGGCCTCGAAGAGCTCGAGGCGGCGCCCAGGCAGGAAGACTCCAGCATAGACGCCGAGTTCGGCGGTATTTCTCTCTGGTGGCCATCGGTCGATCCACCGGACTTCATCTTGCTCGCTCTTGGGAGCATCGCTGGAGCGGGTCGGGCTTCGAGGCCCGCGAGAAGTGGGGGCGACGTCGAGGTCTACATCTGATGCGAGGGCGACGGGTGCGCTGGTCTCGGTGGGGAGAGGTTCGTTCGCCTCGCCTTCCGCGTGAAGTGACTGCAAGGCGATGAGGAGGAGGGCAGCGTTGGACATGTCTGTGTTCCTTGTGGGTTCGGGGCATCGAGAAGAAAAAGGGGGGGAGCAGCGCCGGCGGCCCGGGATGCTCCCCCCGTTCTCAGGATGTCAGTGCAGGTTTAGAGGCACTGTCCGATGAGCGGGCCAATCTCAACCGCGTTCTGCGAGACGACGTGTGACCCGAAGTATCCCGAGGGGTACGTCGTGTCGGTCATCAAGAAGTTGGCGATCTCGGTGCTCGTGTTGTCATTGGTGACCGAGATTGTGCTGCCAGTGGGTCGGTACTCGATTTCCATCGTGTACGGTGTGTTGTCGAGCCATCCGTCCGACAGCGTCTCCGCCGGCGTCATCAGGTACTCGGAGTTGGCCGTATCGTTGGGGCAGTACATGTCCTCAGCCGTGATGGAGTTGAAGTCGGGTGCGAACACCCGCTTGACGATAATTCCAGCAGGTGAGGCTGCTCCTCCGTCGCACCCGAAGAAGGTCTGGGGAGACTGCTTCCAGGCCATCACGTAGAAGTGCGAGCTGTCCTGAGCGCCCCAGACCAGCCCGAACCAGTCGTCGTCTTGCGTGGTGTTGACGATGGCCGAGCCCGTGAGTCGGACGTTGGTGAAGGTCACGTCTTCGCAGACGTGAAGTCCCATCGCGTTGTTGCCGTTCTCGGTCGCCACTGTACCTCCGGCGGAGTACGAGATGGTCGCGGGGTTGTTGCCCCCAAAGGCGGCCTGGTACAGGTTGCAGTTGCTCTGAAGGTTGAATGGTTGCGCGCTGTAGACGACCACGCCAGCCTCGGTGACGGAGTTCAGCCCGTCGTCGACTGTGACTTCGTAGGACGCGTAGTCGGTCGGACTGACCGAGGTGGTCGCTGACGTTGGGTTCGAGACCGTTCCGTCGTCGGGCGTCCATGCGTACGTGTAGGGTCCTCCGGTTCCGCCAGAAGGCGTGGCGGTGTAGGAGATCGGGCCAAGCGATGCGTCTCCGCACGCGTTCGGGCTGATCGTCACGCTGAGCGGAGGGTTGCAGGCGCCGGCCGTGCAGCCACCGCTGGCGCAATCGAGTCCGTCATCGCAGCTGGACCCGGTGTCGCAGGTTGCTCCGCAGCTTCCGCCGCAGTCCAGGCCTGTCTCGTCGCCGTTCTGCACCCCGTCTCCGCAGCTGGGTGCTGTGCAAGTGTCCGTGACGCCGTCACAGACCCCCGAGGTGCAGTCCGCAGCAATGGAGCAGCCGCCGCCGTTGTCGCAGGTCGCGGTGCAGCTTCCACCGCAGTCCGCATCTGTCTCGTCTCCGTTCTCGACGCCGTCGAAGCAAGTCGGAGCAGAGCAGGTATCAGTTGCGCCATCACAGACGCCCGAGATGCAGTCGCCGGCGGCGAGACAGCCTTCCGCGGTGTCGCAGGTGTCGCCGCAGCTCCCTCCGCAGTCCACGTCGGTCTCGTTCTGGTTCTCGACGCCATCGGAGCAGGTCGGCGCCGAACAGGTGTTCGTGCCGCCGTTGCAGACCGCAGAGGTGCAGTCTCCAGCACCGTTGCAGTCGTCTCCGGTTCCACATGTCGCGCCACACGAGCCGCCGCAGTCGACGTCTGTCTCGTCCTGGTTTTGAACGCCGTCGGAGCAGGTTGCAGCCGAGCAGGTGTTCGTTGCGCCGTCACAGACCGAGGAAACACAATCGCTGGCCGATGCGCATCCCTCTGTAGCTGAACAGGTGGCGCCGCAGCTTCCACCGCAGTCGGTGTCGGTCTCGTTCTGGTTCTGAACGCCGTCCGAGCAGGTCGGAGCAGAGCAAGTGTCGGTTGCGCCATCGCAAACCAGCGAGGTGCAGTCGGTCGCATTCTCGCAACCTTCGCCGTCGGCGCAGGTGCTGCAGCTTGCGCCGCCGCAGTCGACGTCCGTCTCCGTTCCGTTCTCGACTGCGTCTGCACATGTCGGTGCAGAGCAGGTTTGCGTGCCACCATCACAGACGGCAGAATCGCAGTCTGCAGCCTCGAGGCAAGCCTCTCCGTCGTCACACGGCAGGCAGGTATCGCCGCCGCAGTCGATGTCGGTCTCGTCGCCGTTGAGAACGCCATCGTCGCACTCGGAGGGCTGACAAGTCAGAGCTAGGCATACGACCGAGGTGCAGTCATCCGCGTCGACGCAAGCTTCCCCTGCAACGCAGGCTGCGCAGGTGTCTCCGCCGCAGTCCACGTCCGTCTCATCCTGGTTCTGAACGCCATCCGTACACGTCGGCGCTGTGCAGGTGTTCGTTGTGTCGTCGCAGATCTGCGAGAGACAGTCTCCGTCGAGTTGGCAGCCTTCAGATGGGGCACACCCGACGCAGGCATCGCCACCGCAGTCGAGGTCCGTCTCGGTGCCGTTGAGGACGCCGTCGTCACACAGTGGCGACTCGCAGGTGAGCGCGACCGGGTCGCACACTCCGGAGGTACAGTCTTCAGCGAGCGCACATCCGCTTCCATCGTCGCAGGCGTCGCAGGTTTCGCCGCCGCAGTCGACATCCGTCTCATCCTGGTTTTGGACTCCGTCTGCGCAGGTTGCCGGGATGCAGACGTCCGTCGTGCACACCAGGCTCTGGCAGTCTGAAGCCTCTTCGCAAGACTCGTCGTCCGCACAGGGGCCGCAGTCTTCGCCGCCGCAGTCGACATCGGTCTCTTCACCGTTGATGACGCCATCGCGACAGGTCGAAGGGGCACAGGTTCCTTCATCGCAGATCGTCGACGCACAGTCGCCATCGACGGCGCACATGCCCGGAGCGTCGCAGGGGCCACAGTCGTCTCCGCCGCAGTCAACGTCGGTTTCATCCCCGTTCCGAGTGCCGTCTTCGCAGGTCGCGGGCGAACACGTTCCAGCATCGTCGTCGCAGACGAGCGAGATGCAGTCTGCATCGTCAGTGCAGGCCGCATCGTCTTCGCAGGACGAGCCACACGCGCCGCCGCAGTCTTGCGCGCTCTCGTCTCCGTTTTGGACGCCATCGTTGCAGCTCGGTGGCTGGCACACTTCGTCGAGGCAGACTTGGGAGTCGCAGTCTCCTTGCAGCACGCAGGATTGACCGTCGTCGCAGGGCTGGCAAGAGTCGCCACCGCAGTCGATGTCGGACTCGTTGCCGTTGTGCTCGCCATCGTCACAGGTTGGCGCACTACAGGTCCCGCTCACGCACGAGCCGGAGGCGCAGTCCGAGCCGGACTCACAGGCCTCGTCATCGTTGCACGGTGCGCAAGCGCTTCCGCCACAGTCGATGTCGGTCTCGTTCTCATCGAGGATGCCGTTGGTGCAGGTCTCGGACTCACACACCCCGTGTTGGGGGTCGCAGAGCGTGGACTCGCAGTCTGTGCCGGCGTCGCACGACTGACCGTCGCCGCAGGGCTCGCAGGAGCTGCCGCCACAGTCGACATCGGTTTCGTCGCTGTTTTGGAGGCCGTCGTCGCACGAAGCGGTCGTGCACGTGCCGCCGTCGCAGACGGTCGAGGCACAGTCGCCGCCATCCTGGCAGCTCTCGCCGCCTTCACAAGGGGCACACCCCGCCCCGCCGCAGTCGACGTCGGTTTCGTCCGCGTCGAGTTCGCCGTTGCCGCAGTGCTCGGCAACGCAAACGCCTGCGTCCACGTCACAGCTCTCGCTGGCGCAGTCGCCGTCGGACTCACATGCGCCGCCGAGTGTGCACGGCGCACAGTCGGCGCCGCCGCAGTCGACGTCCGTCTCGCCACCGTTGGGCGCACCGTCGTCGCAGGTCGGCTCGTCGCACAGACCCGAGTCCGGGTTGCAAACAAGGGTCTCGCAGTCTTGGAAATCGTCGCATTGTGCGTCGATGGGGCACGTCGCCCCGCACACGCCACCACAGTCTTGGTCAGATTCGCCCGCGTCCTGAACTCCGTCGTCGCAGGAGGCGGGGATTGCACAGGTCCCAGAGACCCCGCAGATCGAGGTCTCGCAGTCATCCGGAGATGTGCATTCTTGGTCGACCTCGCAGAGTTCAGCACAGACGCCGCCGCAATCGACATCGGCCTCGTCAGAGTCCTTGATGCCGTTGAAACAGCTTTCTTCCTCCTCTCCCGAGGAGCCAGGGGGCGGGTCATCAGCGACCGCACAGTCTTGAGGGGAATCTTGGAGCAGGCCGTCATCGAGGCAGGGGTCTGCGCAGGCAGACAAACTCACCGTCAACGACAACCAGCACAACAAACGATGTCGAGCAGGAGGCATCGACGGTTTCATGTGCAAATGCTGCGCCCCATGCCAGGGGATTCCCTGGCCTAAAACGAAAAAGCAGGGAGGTTTTCCCAGGGGGTCTATGCAGAACGGTGAGCGCTGGTGCGAGTGGTACTTACGTTCACGAAAAAAGGAAACGCTGCGAACGAGAGCCTGCTGATGCCCCCGAGAATGAGGAGCAGGCTCGCGCACCGCAGCGCTTCAGTCCGTAGCGTGAGATGGGGGCTCGACGTTGTCCAGCGTGGTTCAATTTTGGACCTGTGCCGGACGTTTGCGGACCGGTCCTGGCAGCCCTCTTCGGGTCACGTTCTCCGTGCGGATGCCAAGGCATCCGTTTCGCCAGAAGTTGAGCCTGGTGCCTTGGGAAGGGATCCGAGGGCGCCGCGCAGCAGTCCTGCTGCAGCGGAGCTTGCCCAGAGCAGCTCTGCTGGCCAGCCCAGCACAAGTCCTCCGAAACCGAGCTGGCAACCCCAACGGACCGCTGTGCCGAGCGCTTGAGCCCGTGCTTGCCGTGAGGGCGTCACCATGCCGGAGCCGGAAGACATAGGCAGGCTTCGGTGTCCCAGGGAGAAGCCAAGAACACAGCTCATGACCGCGAGCAGGAGCCCAAGCAAGATGACCCAAGTTGTCGGAGGCGACGCCGATAGCTCCACAGATGCCCCAAGCAGAAGTAGGCTCAGCCACAGGGGCAGCCGGCGTGGATGCACGGGAAGAAGCAACGCCAACAGCATATGGGGAGTGCAGGTGATACGTCGCGGGTCAGATTGGGCCGCCCAGCTCGTCCCGCTCACGCCAAAGGGGGGGAGGAGAGAGCGGTCCAAAGATGCAACCCGATGGATAGCCCTCTCCTCCTCAATAAGTCGCCGAAGCGTCCTGCTCTGGACGTCTTCTTCACTTACGGCGAGATCGCGAGCGCGCAAGTGGAAGTTGTCGAAGTCTTTCAGCCGAGCGCTGGACCTTCTTTCCGTTGGGTCTCCCTGTCAGATCGAGCCGAGCATCTCCGCGAGAAACTCCGGGAGCTGGCCTGCCCCTGCGAGTGCGCTCGGTGACAGCCGGAACGAGCGCGGGGCCCTGCGAACCCGAACGGAGACCGTGTTTCCATACCGCTTGACGAAGGCGCCGAGGAGCTCTCTCTCGGTTTCGTTCGAGAGAGCGGGGTCGGGCTCCGCCGGCTCCGGGTCGGGAGGGTAGAGGGCAAACCACAAGGCTCCGAGTGTGTAGCTGCGGGCTGCGGGGGGAATGAGCGAAGTCAGCCACAGGCGCTGCTCTCTGTCCCGAAGGGCGTGTGCAGGGAGGCGCGCGACAGCGATAAGTGGGCCCGATTGGTCTCGGAGACGAGGCGCCAGCGCTGTGCCCCCTGGGCTGGGCTGGGCGGTTGCTGGTGCTTGTTGTCCCTGTGCGAGCGATATCAGGCGACGCGCGACTTCGCGCCCTCGGGGCTCACGGTGCTGGGGGTCGGTCGCAAGGAGTTCGAGCACGGCAGCGCAGGCACTTGCAGGCGGCGCGGGGAGCCCGGCGGGCAGGACCAGAGGCGGTGGTGGTGATGTCATTCGCTTGAGCGCATCGGCGTACTCGTCTCCGAAGGGGGAGCCGCCGCAAATCATCTCCCACAGCATCGTGCCCAGCGAGTAGATGTCTGATGCGCTGCCTAGCTCCGTTCCGAGCATTTGCTCCGGTGACATGTACGCGGGCGTTCCGATGACGACACCGGTATTGGTCATCCTCTGAGCGTCGGGCCCGAGTTGCTTTGCGATTCCGAAGTCCACGATCCGCGCACGTTCGGGCTGCCCTTGCTCGAGCATGATGTTTGCGGGCTTGATATCCCGATGCAGGAGCTGCGCGTCGTGGATCGCAGCGAGACCCAACGCGACCTCCGAAGCGAGTCGAAACGCGAAGTCCCACGTGAGTGCGCCGACTCGTTTGAGGCGGTCCTCGAGAGACTCGCCCTTGATGAACTCCATCACGAGCACTGGGTTGTCCTCATGCATCCCGTAGTCGATGACCGAGGCGACATGGGGAGAGCGAACAGCAGCCATCGCGCGAGCTTCTAGGAGGAATCGGCGGCTTGCCTCCGGGTGCTCGATGGTCATGACCTTGACGGCGACCGTGTGCCCAAGGGTCACGTGACGTGCCCGCAGGACAACGCCCATGCCTCCTTCTCCGAGGATGCTCTCGATGAAATAGCGTTCTAGGATCGTGGTGCCAGGTGTCATGCGGAAATCAGTGAGACATCTTGCTGCGGCTGGACGACCTCTCGACCCACAAGAACGAGGGGCTTCCAGGGGGAAGCCCCTTGGGCCGGGCCGATGACCACGCCTTCTCGCCCGTCCGCGAGGGCGACGCGGGACCCGCACGGTACGGCGCCCTCTGTCTGAATGATGATCCGCATCCAGTCGCTGTCGAAATGTCGAAGCCCCATCGCCAGGAGTTCGACTCTTGGGGGCGTGGTGGGAGAGTGGAGTCTTGCGAACTCAAGGCCCATCGTGGTTTCAAGAAGCGCGCGTATCGAGCCCAAGTCTGTGTGGCTGTTGCTCAGCAGGCTGTCGACCGCGGCAAGGGTTCGGATGCGATGGGCCGAGCCTGAGAGGAGGCGGGTCGAGGTCTTCTTCGCGAGTGCGGAAAAAGAGCGTGCGGCCGCCTCTGGTTCGAAGCTGTCCTGTCTAAGACCTGAGAGCAACAGGCCCAGGGTTGCGTGGGCGATGGCCCTGCGCAGCGTTTGCGGGATTCCGAGCGCGCCGAGGACCTGGAGCGCGCAGCGTGTTCCAGAGGCCGCGCATCGGCTGAGGCTCCAGGACACTCCTGGTGCCAGCTCAAATCCTCGGAGTGTCGTTGCGGGATCGGTTTCGAGTGCAGACTCAAGGCGGCGAATGACGCTCAGAGCTGGCGTCCAGGGCCAGTGCTCTGGTGCCTCGGCGAGTTCGCAGCTGAGACGCTCGCAGGCGTCCAGGGCCAGAGCGAGCTGAGATAGGGCGAAGGTCTCCTCATCGACGCTCTCGCCTTCTTCGCAACGCTTGGCGACCTCAAGAGGGCGCCAGCGGATGGATGTTGCAACGACGTCCTCGAGAGGGAGCGGGGATTCTTTGGCGGTGCTCAGAGCGCCGACGAAAAGCAGAAGCTCCTCGGTGGACAAGGGAGCCATGAAGATGATTTCGTCGGCCTCGCAGCTGCGCGTCACCGTAGAAAGCCACACGAGCTTGTCGTAGTCCGCATGGCGGATGGAGATGAGCGCCCGGTTTGCAAAGACGACGCCGTCCACGAATTGCAGCTTCAGAGGCGCCGGCTGGGTCTCTATCGTTGTCTGCAGCTGTCGGGTCGCTTCAAGTGTGCTGGCGTGGCGCGGGCCGTGCGTAGAGGCTGTTCGGATCGCAGTAAATAGCTCGTTGATGAGGCTCTGTTGGATGTCTTCGCTCATGAGACATGCCCCTGCGTCGACTTGAGGTGCTTGCGTGCCGCTTGAAGTGCACGCTTCACCTCGCGTGGCGCCCATAGCTCTCGGACCGTCCACTTCGATGCTTCGCGAAGGGCGTGTGGGCTGGATTGGAGCGCACGCAGGGCGGCAGCGCGCAAGGGAGGAGAAGCTGCGGCGTTCAGGGCGAGTGGCAATAGCGTTTCTTTTGCGAGCCCAGCGCTCTGGATGCGGCCACAGAGCAGGGCTGCAGCGCGCGCGCTCCAGGGCGCAGTGGCAGCGGTTTGGAGCATGGTGGCCAGTTGCTTCGGCCCCGTATCGCTGGACGCCAGGTGCACGGCCAGGGTTGTGCGAGTCCTTGCAGACCCTGATGCGATTGCCCTCGCTGCGGAGCCCTCGAACCGGCTAAGGATCTGCTCCGGAGGGAGAGAGGAGAGGACCGTCGCGGCCGTGTCTGGGCTTGCCGTCTCGAGAAAGGTTCTCAGGTTCTCCGGCCTGAGATTTTGCCCCAACCATGCTCCGAGCTCAGGGCTGACCTCATCGAGTGTGCTTGCAGCGTCTTCGAGCTTCTTCGCCGCTCGTGGATCTTGAAGGATGGCCTTGGTCAGGTTTGCTGCGCGCGGGTTCTCAGTGGCTTTGCGGAGAAGAGGGAGCAGGGTCTCGAGTCCAAGAGGGTCCTCGCTGCCGATCCATGAGGTCAGGGCTGGAGGTGGCAGCCTGCTGAGCGAGCCCTTGAGCAGCCCTTCGACGATGTCTTCGGGGTTGAGCTGTTTTCGAACGACGCCCGCGAGTTGCGGATCTTCTGCGCTCAGACGAGCCAGCGCTTCCATCGCGCGGGATGGGTCTCCGCTGGCAAGCGAGAGAGCGATCTGCCGGCTGAGTCGGAGCGGGTCGAGTTCGCCAAGGTTTCCGAGGCTCATGCTGACCCCGAGTTCGGCGACGGCCCATGCGGAAGCATTGGCAAGGGCGCGAATGACGGTCGTCATGGCTGCGCCGTTGACCTCGTGGTCTCGGTTGATCGACGCGCGTGCGTATGCGCCGATGTCGATGTTGAGTTCTGGTCGAGAGGTCGCTTGGTCGAGGAGCTGAGATGAGATCCGGTTGTCTTGCCCTGCGGGAGCAAACGACCGGGTGCGCAGGGCGGCAAAAGAGGTCGCTTTCACATGTGGGTCGAGTTCGTCGGAGTCCAGCGTTTCGGAGAACGAGCGCTGAAGCGAGAAGCGAAATGCCTCTCCGTCTTCTTCCCAGGCCCACGAGCGAAAGGCATCCGACGCGTTCGCGTTGAAGCGAAACGCGGCCAGCTGAACAAGGAGTCGCTGGAGGTCCGCGAGGCTCGCAGTGGGAGTGATCTGCAGTGAGCGCAGTCCCGTCATGAACATGTAGAACGACCAGCCGCCGTCTTGCTCGAGCGTCTCGTTGGCGCATGTGAGGCCCTTGGCGTGAACTTCGACGGTGCTGGCCGTCGACAGCCACGCATCGAGGAGGCGTTCAAGCAGCGGGGGAGGGGAGATTCCCCCTCGAGTGTTTTGGATGCCGGAGCAAAGGAGGCGGAGGAGAAGAATGGGCTCGCTCTGTCCTGGGCTGCGTGTCGCGGTCTGCTCATCGGACGTCACGGCTCCGTGGAGTATCGCGCGTCTTGGGATTCAGGCCGAACTGAAGATGGCGGGCTCGGTGTGCGCTGCGGGAGGAGACGAGCGTCAGTGTGGAGGGCTGTGTGTACATGCTGACATGGGGCAGGTCGCAGCATGTCGTTCGACCGACGGCTTGCCGCGAGGCAGGTAGTCTCCGCGGTGATGCGGAAACGTCGATCTTGTCTTGCTGCGTGCCTGGCCCCCATGCTCTGGTCCGGATGTTTCGCCGAGCCAGATCCGGTGGCGGAGGCTGCAACCGAGGGGACTTCCGCCTCTTCTTCCGCGACTCAGGCGTTGTCGTCGTCCGAGGACTCGGGCGTGGGAGGCGGGAGTTCGGAGACGGGGTGTATCGAGGGTCTCGACGCCTGCGGTATTTGCGGCGGCCCGGGAGGTCCGTGTTTGGGGTGTGATGTCCCGGAAGCGTCGAACTTCAACCCTCTTGCAGACGTCTACGATGGGACCTGCGCGTGCCTTCCTATCGGGACCCCGCTGGCCGACGCGGCACAGCTCGATGCAGATGCGGGGGCCGGAGGGTTGTCTCAATGGCAGTCGTTTACCGCCGAGGTCGGCGGTGGGCTCCATGGCATCTCGATTCAGCTCTCCTCTCCGCTCGAGCTGGAGGCTTCCCCTGGGGTGCTTGAGGTCTTCGAGGGGGAGGGTGTTGAGGGAAATCGTCTCGTCTCTGCGGACATCGAAATCGCTCCATCGATGCTCAGCACGCTGCAGGAGTTTTTGTTCTCGGAGCTGGTGCCAGTGGCAAAGGGGCGGGTGTACAGCTGGCGGTTGACCGTGCCCGCGCAGACGGCTGGCTTCTTGGCTCTGAACATCTCCAACCCCTACGCGGGAGGACGGTTCGAGACTGACCCCGGGACAGATGCCGTGTTTCGGGTGGAGGTTCGAGCATGCATGCCGCAGTGAGCGGCCGTCGCTGAGTTCGGGTGGATCGCAAGCAAGGCCAGCCGATGCCAAGCACGGTCGTCGTCGAGACAAGACTTAGGTCGTGAGAGTTCCTTCGAGGTGTCGTGCTCCCCGGCACTCGACGGGGCTGCTTGCAGCGCCGGTGGGGCAGGATGCAACGCAGCGAAGGGGCATGACCATGGTATGAATAACTGCATGTCAACGTTCTCCGTGTTGGCACGGAAAGAAGCAGCTCGGCCCTCTTGTTGCGTTGGACACCGTCCGACGTCGAGCGCAACAAGAGGGGTGGGTTATCAGGAAGCGACGGTCTCCGTCCGATAGGCCCCTGGTTCGACGCCGACGTGAGTAAGGTGAAGCTCCTCCCGTGTCTTCATTCTTGGGTCCATGCCAGGCTGGAGTCTTGGCCCGGTGGCAGGTACCTGCGCTGCGCAACCTGTCGGAAGAGTTATCGGATCTGCCCCTGCTGCGGGGAGGTAGAGTGCGGGCGAGCTGGGGCTGTGGCTCCGGGCGAAGGCATTCCCTCGAAAATCGTGCCGTCGTGCCGTCGTGCTGACCGAAGGTCCCGGTCGAGCGATGGACGTGTAGGTCCAGCTGGGCGTCATTGAGGCTTTTCTTCTGATCCTGAAGGACCCGCGCTTGCGAGAATTCGGAGACTGGGCGCGGCCGCTGTCGGGCTCAGGGTAGGAACCATATCCTTATAGAAACCGCTTGCAGGGCTTTTGGCGCGCGGTGACGGACCTGGGGTCGACGCTGCCAGATCCGGCGGCGATCGATGACGTACTGGCCGTACAGGACGACGTTGCTCCACTCGATCGGGCTGATGTGTTTGAGCATCGAGATATCGACGCCATCGGCTTCGGGGTCACCGAGTCGAAGGGCAGCGGACATCTCCTTGGCCTGCCAGTAGATGATGCAGGCGACGATGAGGGTCAAGCGGCTGCAGCTGTTCTTCTAGGTCCGGAGTTCGCGTGCGTTGCTCTTCCCGCGGCGGCCGTAGAAGACGTCTCGCGATAGGGCATGCAGCTGCTCGACCTTGAGCAGGCCTCGCCGAACACGGCTTCGCAAGTCAGGCTCGGACATGGGCACGCGACGGCGTCTATCGTCCTCAA
The DNA here is from genome assembly GCA_913061055.1 of uncultured Pseudomonadota bacterium. Lineage (GTDB taxonomy): Bacteria > Myxococcota_A > Polyangia > Nannocystales > Nannocystaceae > CAJXVA01. Next base: position 3,652 of record CAJXVA010000104.1, on the reverse strand, counting down.
GCGTCTCGCTGGGTTCTCCGCGAAGAATCGCCTGTATCGGGCCGCCCGCGAATTCGGGCGCCGCGTTCATCCTCGACGGCCTGCTCTAAAACAAGACCGACCTGTAGCTCTCGCGGTCGATGTGCGGGACGACCCGTTCCTACACATTGGGTTTTTGGGTGGGGCGCGAGGTAGGGTAGGGCGGGCCCGGCGGGACTGGGCCCGGCGGAGCGGTCCCGCCGTGGTTCGACGCCCGCCTCGAGCCACGCTATCCTCCGACTCGTGCGGCGACTCGGGCTGTTCGCGATTGCTGCCTTCACCACAGCATGCGTGCGGCTGAATCCCGACTTCGGGGACGGCGCTCAAGCAGGCGGTACAGCAGGAGGGAGTCGGGGCGATGGCGGGCGCACAACTTCGGAACCCGTCACGACCGGAGGTCGCGACGAGGGGTCGGCATCCGGAACGGGTCGCCCGACGTCGGCGTCTTCGACCACGGAGACGACTGCATCGTCGAACCCTGACGATACGACCCGAGGCGATGTCGATGAGACGGGTCCGCAGGACACTTCGACAACCGAAGCGGACCGAGACTTCAGCGTCATCATCTTTGCTGCGGGTCCGGTTCAGGGGCAGTTTGCGACGAACGGCACGCTCGAGGAAAGTACGGCGCAACGATGTTCGGATGCCGCGCTATCGCTGGGTGACGGGACGGTGTGCGGCGAAGCGTTCGGAATTGTGGCATCGAGCAGCTACCCCTATGGCGCGATCGCAGCCGAGCACCCCGAACTCCTCGGGCTCGATCTGGTTGCGCCCGACGGCATGCCGGTTGCTCCGTCCTTCGACGCTCTGAGCAAAGGCGACGTCTTCCAACACTTCGCCACCGGGGTCACCGCTGAGCTGGCCCCGCAGACCACCCCGACCTTCTGGTGGGGCCCCAGCGGCGATGTGCAGGGCGATTGTCAGCTCTGGACGGTCACGAATGACGAGGGGCGCACCCTTCGCTTCAACCCCGCAGACTCGGTGATCGAACTCGATGAAGACGTCTCGTGTCAGGCACTCCAGTTGCTCCTGTGCGGGTGTGTGCCGGACCGCTGAGCGATCAAGATCGGACCCACTCCGCCTGACTTGACGCACAGGGGCCCAGCTCGGGCAGCCGTGCCGAGGACGTGGAGCCCGGAGGAGGACCAGGTCTCAACGGACTTCCGCTCGCGACTCCAACGCACAGGGGCGGCTTGCGAAGCCAACGACCCTCACCGCGTTCCGCAGGCGAACCTCGGCTTGAGGGCACGCCTCAGGCGGGCACCAGCGTGTCTCGGGCCCATGCGCGCGGCGATGTTCCAAACTTGCGGCGAAACTCGCGACTGAACTGCGAAGCCCACCGCGCTTGCTGCATCACCAACGCTCCGGCCGCGTGCGATCAGCATGGAAGCCTCATTGAGACGTAACGCCTTGATGTGAATCCCAGCGGTGACCTTTCTGCGAAGGTGGAGGCCAGCTCATCGTGGCAGTCGTCGTCGAGCAGAACGTTCTCAGGCTTGATGTCGCAGTGGACGACGCCGCGCTCGTGAGCATGCTGGAGGGCATCGCAGATCTGGCGGAGCCAGTTGATCGCCTGCGCAGGGTCGATGACACCAGCCTGCATGGCGTCACGCAGCGTCCGGCCCTCGACATACTCCATGACGATGTCGAAACGATGCGTGTCCATCGCACCGGCTTGGCGTCGATCGAGGACACGCGGTGAGCTGGACGGCGGTCGCTTCGGCTGGTGGTGCGGGGCTCTTGCTCCCACCCGCCCCTCGGCGATCGTGGTAGTGTCAGTGAATGGCCTTTGATAGGTGGACAAGGAAACCTCGTGTACCCGTCGTGCTCCGCGTAGCCGCATCTGCGCCGCTGCTGTTGGGTGCCGGGGCATGCGACGACAGCGAGAACGACACCAACGCGTCGAGTTCGTCGACGGGAACGACCGACAACTTCCCCAACGTCGGCGGAGACACGACCGACGACTTCCCGACGCCCAGCGCGTGCGCGCACGGCGATGAGTCCGACTGCGACACGAGCTCCACCACGGACGACTTTCCGACCGCTGGGCGGTGTTCGCACGGAGGTCTTGGATGCGGTTCGACCGGCAATATTCCCGACACTGACACTGACACTGACACCGACACCGACACCGACACCGACACCGACACCGACACCGACGGCTCGACGGGTGGCAGCGGCAGCACCGGTACCGGCGGAAGTTCGTCCTCGACCAGCGGTTGAACGTGCCAGAGACCCTGCATCCACAATGGCAGCAGTGGGTGCTCGAAAACCTCGTCGCCGGTGCAACGCGCGGCGAGGTCGAAGAGCAGCTGGTGGCCGAGGGTATCGACGCGAGTCTCGCGACCACGGCCGTCGCCACGCTTCACCAGAGCCCGGCCTTCGCGGTGATCCGGCGGCTCTTTCTGCGGGGCGAGGCCCTCGAGCTCATGCTTCGCCTGCGCCGAGATCACCGCGCACACGCGGAGCGCCCCATCGAGCGCATCCCGCTGCCCAGCGCAGCCGACTTCGAGCGGACGTATCTGCAGCCCGGTGAACCGGTCATCCTCACCGACCTGGTTCCCCGCAGCCGCGCCTACGGTCGCTGGTCGCACGCGTACTTTGCCGAGGCACACGCCGACGTGCAAGTCGAGGTTTGCATGCGGCGCCAAAGCCACCGCCGACCAGACGCAGACTGGCGCGACCTCACCGAGACGATGTCGATGCGCGAAGTCATCGGGCACCTCGCCACACCGCACGTCGGCAACGATGTCTACATGATCGGTAAGAACGGCGCGCTGCATCGGCCCAAGCTCCGCGCCGAACTCGACGACGTGGACCTTCCCGCCGCGTACTTCGGCACCACGCCGCCCCATCGCGACACGGGTTTGTGGATCGGCGCCGCCGGCACCCACACGCCGCTGCACCACGATGGTAACAGCGCGATCCTGATGCAGTTCTTCGGCTCGAAGCGGTTCCGCATGATCCCGCCGGAGTCGACCGCGTTGCTCGACGCGTCCGACGGCGTGTTCTCGCAGTGGGATCCGCCCGAAGAACGCGAGGCCGAGCCACTGGCTCCGTATCGCGAGTTCGTCCTCGAGGCGGGCGAGGCGCTGCTGCTCCCCGCAGGGTGGTGGCACCAGGTCCGCGCGCTCGAGCCCAGCATCAGCCTGACGCTGACCGAGCTCGCCCCAGGCATGGACTGCTCCTGGTACCGACCCGGCACGCGTCTGCGCGGGCGGCCCTCGCCAATGCGCGGCGGCACACCAAAGCTGGCGCCCGTGGCGAAACGGTGACGCGTCCGCGTCGCTGGGCTATGGATGGTTCGGCGGCACGTCGCCGCCTTCTTCCTAATGCGCGCCCTGCTCCCGTTCGCCGCGTTGGCCCTGCTCGGCTGCTCGCATCCTCGCGCGCCTGAACCCGCAGCACCGCGACCGGAAGCCTCGGCGAACACCGCCGTGCAGCGCGTCCTCGAGGGACGACGTCCTGCCACGAAACCCGTGATGAAGCCGGCGCGGATGCTGGGTGTTGAAGTTGCGCTGCTCGCGGGGTTGGGATACGATTACGTCCTGACTTGAATAGGCGTCCAATGTCCTCATTGGACATGGTCTAGGTTGTCGGTCTTTTTGCCACGGGTGGGTAGGGGGCCTAGGGG
>CAJXVA010000103.1 GCA_913061055.1 uncultured Pseudomonadota bacterium | reverse complement strand
GATGTAGAGAGGTCTCGTGGGCTCGGAGATGTGTATAAGAGACAGGAGGAGAGGGAGCCTCGCGACCGCCTCAAGCTGCATCCCGAGGCTGTCGCAGGGCTTCGCCTCGAGTATGCGAAGGCGGAGCTCACGGAGTTGTCTCCGGCGCTGTCGGTCACCGCCGAACTACGAGCCCCCCCAGATCGGACTGGTGTCGTAGGGCCGCTCGTGGCGGGTCGGGTACGGGGGGTGACCGTGAACGTTGGAGATCGAGTTTCCAAAGGGGTCGAGCTCGTGACCCTCGACAGCCCCGATGTCGGCCAGACGCGCGCGGAACTGACGGCTGCGGGGGCGCGACTCGACGTCGCACAGAAGAACCGCGACCGCGAACGCCGCCTGCTGAAGGGCAAAGCCACCTCAAAAAGAGAGGTCGTGGAAGCCGAAGGACTCTTCCGCGTGGAGAAGGCGAGGGAGCAGTCGCTCCGGGGCCTGCTGCAGGCCCTTGGGGCGGAACCCGCGGGTACCGGCGGGCGAATCGTCCTTCGCAGCCCCACCGAAGGCACGGTCGTCGCACGCGCGGCGGTGGCCGGCCAAAGCGTCTCGCCGACGGATACTCTGCTCAAGATCATCGACCTCCGCGAGCTTTGGCTCGAGGCAGATGTCTATGAGCGCGACATGCACCTCGTTTCGGTGGGGCAGCAGGTCGAGATCCGAGTTCGCGCATACCCCAGCGAGCCCTTCCTTGGGCAGGTCAGCCAGATCGGCGGCACGCTGGATGAACAGACTCGGACTGTTCGGGCTCGCGTCGTACTCGACAACGAGGACGGCAGGCTTCGGCCCGGGATGTTCGCCGAAGCGCGGCTTCAGGGAGCGCATCGTCACGCGCCACGAGAGCTCCTGGCGATCCCCTCTGCCGCGGTTCAGATCGTTGACGACCATCCGGCGGTGTTCGTTCGCCTGGCCGAGGGTGAGTTCGAGCTACGACGTATTCACACGGGCGACCGCGCCGTCGATCGCGTCGAGGTCCTCAATGGCCTGAGCCCGGGCGAAACGGTCGTCACGAGCGGGAGCTTCCTGCTCAAGGGCCAACTTCTCAAGTCCGAGCTCGGGGAGGAGGAATAGATGGCGGAGAAGCTCGTCAAGTGGGCGCTCGACAATCGTGTGCTCGTCCTCATCCTCGGCGTCGTTCTCACCGCGGTGGGAGTGCAACAGGCCCAGCGGCTACGCATCGACGCCGTCCCCGATGTGACCAACGTTCAGGTGCAGATCTTGACGAAGGCGTCGGCGTTGGCCCCGGTCGAGGTCGAGAGCCTCGTGACGTTTCCGGTCGAGTCCGCGATGGCGGGCATTCCTGACCTTGAGGAGATTCGCTCCGTCTCCAAGTTCGGGCTGTCGGTCGTGACCGTCGTCTTCTTGGAGGGGACCGACATCTACCGTGCGCGGCAACTCGTGCAGGAGCGCCTGGCGGAGGCTCGGGAAGCCATACCCGAGGGCTATGGCGACCCGGAGATGGGACCCATCGCCACGGGGTTGGGCGAGATCTACCAGTTCGAGGTCCGTGGGGACCCGGCGTGCCCGACCACCGAGGATACACCCGACTGCTACACGCCCATGGAACTGCGCACGATCCTCGACTGGTTCGTCGCGTACCAGCTCAAGAGCGTTCCAGGGATCGTGGAGGTCAACACGTTCGGCGGCGAGCTCAAGACGTACGAGGTACAACCCGACCCGGTTGCCTTGCGCGCGCACCGGCTTCCGTTGTCGGAGCTGTTCGAGGCGCTGGAGCGAAACAACCGGAACGCCGGTGGCGCGTATCTCGAGCGAAACCGTGAGCAAGTCGTCATTCGCGGGGAGGCGTTACTCGAATCGCTGACCGATGTGGAGAACGTTGTCGTCCGAACAACCGGCGAGGGGACTCCCATCTACGTACGAGACATCGCACAGGTGCGTCTCTCCCCCATGGTTCGGCAAGGGGTTGTGACGCGGGACGGGCAGGGGGAGGCGGTCGTCGGTGTGGTCATGATGCTGATGGGCGAGAACTCCGGTGAGGTCGTCGAGCGTATCAAGGAGAAGCTCGAGAGCATCCAGGCGGGCCTGCCCGCTGGTGTCACGATCGAGCCCTTCTACGACCGAACGGATCTCGTCGACCGGACCATCGAGACCGTCTCGTCCAACCTTCTGGAGGGAGGACTCCTTGTCATCGCCGTGCTGCTCCTGCTGCTGGGCAACCTGCGTGGCGGCATTATTGTCGCAGCGGCGATCCCACTGTCGATGATCATCGCCTTCATCGGGATGGTGCAGGCCGATGTGTCGGGCAACCTGATGAGTCTGGGCGCAATAGACTTCGGAATCATCGTCGATGGTGCGGTCGTCATGGTCGAGAACGTCGTGCGGGTTCGCGCGCAACGTAGCGGCGAGGATGACGACCCCCAGGGGGATATTCGCCGAGCGACGAGGCAGGTCGCGCGGCCTGTCGCCTTCTCCGTGGCGATCATTGTGCTCGTCTATATTCCGATCCTCACGCTGACTGGGATCGAGGGGAAGATGTTCCGGCCGATGGCGTGGACGGTCATGTTCGCGCTGATCGCCTCGATGGTGCTTGCGTTGACCGTGATCCCGGTCCTGTGCTCGTTCTTCTTGCGAAAGAAGGTGGTCCACAAGGACACAGTGGCGGTCCGACTCGCCAGACGTGGCTACAATCCACTGCTTCGGCGAGCGATTCGGCATCCACTGGTTGTTGTTGGAATCGCGGCGGGGCTGTTCGTGCTCAGCATCGGGGTCGGGACACGCATGGGTGCGGAATTCATCCCCAAACTTGATGAGGGCTCCATAGCCCTGCAGGTCTGGCGACTACCCTCTGTCTCGATCGACGAGGCGGCGAAGCAGTCCACCGCGCTGGAGGCGGTGCTTCTCGAAGAGTTCGAGGAGGAGGTCGCGACCGTCATCTCCAAGACAGGGAGGCCCGAGATCGCAACTGATCCAATGGGTGTGGAGATGAGCGACGTGTTCGTGATCCTGCACCCGCGTGAGCAATGGCGGTACGACTCGAAGGGGGAGCTGATTGAGGCAATGGAGGAGCACCTCAACGAGCGGGTCATCGGGGCCGCATTCGGCTTCTCACAGCCGATCGAGCTGCGGGTCAGCGAGTTGATCAGCGGCGTACGTTCCGACATCGCGATCAAGGTCTTCGGCGATGATCTCGACGACCTTCGTCGGGTTGCCGAGGACATCGCACGGTCGGTCAGCCAGATCGACGGTGCCAGCGACGTGAAGGTGGAACAGGTCTCGGGTCTCCCGATTTTGACAATCGAGGTCGACCAGGAATCCATCGCGCGGCACGGCGTTGACGCTGACGACGTGCTCGATGCTGTCGATGCGCTGGGCGGAAGGAAGGTCGGCGTGATCCTCGAGGGCCAGAAGCGGTTCGCGCTCCAGGTCCGGATTCCGGCCACCGTTCGCAACGATCTCGAGAAGATCCGGCAGTTCCCTATCGCGGGCGTCGGTGGACGCCTGGTCCCACTGGGAGAACTCGCAACCATTGACGTCGAGCAAGGTGCGGCCCAGATCAGTCGTGAGCGCATCCAGCGGCGGATCACGGTGGAGCTGAATGTTCGGGGCGCGGACATTTCATCGGTCGTGAGTGCGGCGAAGCAGGCGATTAAGGACGACGTGGAGATGCCGCCTGGGTTCGTGCTCGAGTGGGGTGGCCAGTTCGAGAACCTGACGCGCGCCTCGGAGCGCCTCGCCATCCTCGTCCCGATCGCGCTCCTACTCATCTTCGCGCTGCTCTATGCGGCGTTCAACGCCGCGCGGCCAGCCGTCCTGATCTTCCTGAACGTGCCCCTAGCCGCTTCGGGAGGGGTCCTGGCGCTGGCTGTGAGAGGCATGCCCTTCAGCATCTCGGCAGGTGTGGGGTTCATCGCGCTCTTTGGCATCGCCGTGATGAACGGTGTCGTTCTGGTGTCGTACATCCGAGACCTTGAGCAAGAAGGCGTAGCGCCACGCGACGCGGCGCTGGAGGGCGCCGGCGCTCGGCTGCGACCGGTGCTGATGACTGCACTCACCGACCTCATCGGCTTTCTGCCGATGGCGGTCGCAACCGGAGCCGGGGCAGAGGTCCAGAGACCGCTTGCCACGGTCGTCATCGGCGGCCTCATCACGGCAACATTTCTGACCATGTTTGTGCTTCCGGCCATTTACGCCCGTGGCGCGGTCGCGACCAAGGAGAGTACAGAGTGAACATCGATCGACAGCACCTGGATTTGACCGTCGCGAACCTCGACTGCGAGCATGATGCGGCCAAGCTGCGTCGGACTCTGGCCGGCGAAAGCGGCGTCGGCACCGTCGACGTGCGCGCGGCTTCTGGTGCGGTTGCGGTGGCGTTCGACGGGGCGCTCACAACCGCCGCGGCGATTCGCGGTCGGCTCGCAGACGCCGGTTTCCCGCCGCGGGCGAGCCGAGGGCCGGCCCGGCCTCCCCCTCCGTGGCGGAACGCAAAGGTCGTGACCTCCCTGCTTTCTGGCGTGCTGTTGCTCCTGGGTTGGGTGCTCGCGCTCGGTGGCGTCGCGGCGATGGTCTCGATTGCCGCCTACGCCGTGTCCATCGCTGTCGGCGGGTACTTCTTCGGCCGGGAGGCAGCGGAGGAACTCCTCTTCGAACGACGCGTCGGCATCGAGCTGTTGATGGCTGTCGCTGCGATCGTTGCCGCCGTGATGGGGGCACCTGGCGAAGGGGCGATGCTGGTGTTCTTGTACTCTATCTCCGAGGCGGCAGAGGGGTACACGGCCGACAAGACGCGGTCGGCGATCAGGGCGCTGATGGACCTGACGCCCAAGCGCGTGGTCGTAAGAAGAGATGGCGTCGAGCGGGAGATCCCTGTCGAGTCGATGCTGGTCGGCGACCTCTTCATCGTGCGCCCCGGGGGATCGGTCGCCACGGATGGAGAAATCGTGTCGGGGAGCTCCGCGGTGAACGAAGCGCCTGTCACAGGGGAGAGCGTCCCGGTCGATCGGGGTCCAGGAGAGGACGTCCTCGCCGGCACGATCAACGGAGGCGGCGCTCTCGAGGTGCGGGCCACCAAGCCCTTCGCCGCAAATACGCTGTCGCGCATCATCCGGATGGTTGAGGAGGCGCAAGAGCGCAAGGGTCGAAGCCAGAGGTTCATCGAGCGGTTTGGCCGCCGCTACAGCCCCGTCGTATTGGCCGTCGGTGTTCTCGTTGCCATTGTCCCTCCGGCCCTGTTCGGGGTCGCGTGGGTGGAGTGGATCACCCGAGCGACTGTCTTCATCGTCGCCGCTGCGCCATGCGCCTTGGTCATATCGATCCCAATCACGCTCGTCGCCACGCTCGGCACGGGGGCGCGCAACGGCGTGCTCATCAAGGGCGGCATCCACGTAGAGCAGCTCGCCAACATACGGGTCGTGGCATTCGACAAGACCGGGACGCTCACCAGAGGCGAACCCGAGGTGACGGACGTTGTGCCACTGTCGAGCGAGCGCGGGGCGCTGCGGACGGAAGAAGATGTCCTCGCCGTCGCTGCCGGCATCGAACACTGGAGCGAGCACCCACTCGCGCGTGCGATCGTTCGCGCTGCAGCCGGGCGCGGCATCGAGCCACGCGACGCTCGCGACTTTCAGGCGGTCGTGGGCGCCGGCGCCTCGGCGCGCGTGGGAGACGAGACCGTTTTCGTCGGGAGCCCGAGCTATTTTCGGGAGGAACTCCAGGCGGACCTAGCCGAGTTTGACGCACAGATCGAGAGCCTTCAGGCCGAAGGCAAGACGGTCATCTTGACCGGCACGCGTGGGTGCCCTCGGGGACTTGTTGCGCTCCGTGACAACCTGCGTCCGGAGGCGCGAGGTGCCATCGCGGAGTTGAGAAGAGCCGGGATCGAACACATCGTCATGCTCAGCGGCGACAACGACACGACTGCGCAGGCGATTGGGGCTGCCGCGGGAGTCGACCAAGTCCACGGTCATCTCAAGCCGGAGGACAAGGTTCGGCTTGTCGAGGACCTCGCCCGCACCCACGGACATGTAGCCATGGTTGGCGATGGCGTCAACGATGCGCCTGCGCTCGCCACGGCGCAGGTCGGTATCGCCATGGGCACCGCGGGCACGGACGTCGCTCTCGAAACTGCGGACGTGGCGCTGATGGCCGACAACCTGAACAAGCTCGTCTACGCCCTCCGGTTGGCTCGCAGGAGTGACCGGGTCGTACGACAGAACCTCGTTCTGTCCGTGATCGTCATCGCGACATTGGTCGTGGGTGCGGTCTTGGGTGTTCTCACCCTCCCGATCGCGGTTGTCGCCCATGAAGTGAGCGAGTTCCTCGTCATCGGGAACGGCCTCCGGATGCTCAGATCCTGATTCTCAGCAAGACCATGAACATCACGATCATCGCTGCTGTCGGAGGCGTCATCGTGCGGACGAACTGGCCCCGCGGTGACCGACGAGTCATCGGGGGCTTCAATCGGGCCAGACTCGCGCGCTGCCTTCTCGGAGGCTCGCGATTTTTCTCCCCCAATCGGCGGATCTCGTCGGTGAAACTGCCGCGCTGTCGGGGAGCAGCGCCATCACAGAAGGAGACAATGCAAATGAACACACCAACCATTGATAATCCGAGCTACGGCCTCACCAAACACCTGGTTTCGACGAGCTTCGACCGGGCAGTCCAGCTGGTGACGGAAGGACTCAAGGCCGAGGGCTTCGGCGTTCTGACTGAGATCGACGTGAAGGCAACGCTCAAGAACAAGCTCGACGTTGATTTCCGTAGGTACACCATCCTCGGCGCCTGCAACCCGGCACTCGCGCATCAAGCCCTGTCCGCTGAACCGCTCGTTGGCCTGTTGCTGCCCTGCAACGTTGTCGTGGCCGAGAACGATGGCGGCTCGACCATTTCCGTCGTGAATCCTCGGGAGATGTTCCGCATCGTCGAGAACGCAGAACTCAAAACGATCGTCGCAGAAGTCGATGCGAAGATCCGCCGTGTCGTCGAGGGGCTGGAACCATGACGGGGGCTGAATCGTGCGTATTCGTCGTTCCCGCGTACTATTCGGGGCTCCCGCCGAAGCGGGCTGGGCGATGAGTCGGGCGCGGCCAAGTGGTGCCGGGAGCGACGTGTACGACCGCGTCGCGCGGTTCTACGATCTCACGACGCTCCCACTCGAACTCCTCGTTCATCGGCGCTTGCGGCAGCGCCTGTTTGGCTTCGTTCCCGACGATGTGCAACTGCTGGAGGTCGGGGTTGGGACCGGGCTCAACTTGCCCTACTATTCGCCGCGGCTCCACGCGACCGCCGTCGACCTCAGTCCGAGGATGGTCGAGCAGGCCAGGCACCGGGCAGAGCAACTCGGTCTCGAGGTCTCGTTCCTCGAAGCCAACGTGCACGTTCTCCCGTTCGAGGACGGTACATTTGACCGTGTGATCTCAACGTTCGTTTTCTGCGATATCACAGACCCGGTGGGGGGCCTCCGAGAGCTTGCTCGAGTTTGCCGTCCGGACGGACAGATCCTACTGCTAGAGCATGTCCGTCCGGAAGGCAGGCTCGCTGGCTGGCTTGCGGACGCCTTCGACCCGGTCCTATTTCGAGTGTTGGGGATTCATGTGAACCGCCGCACCGTGGCGAACGTTAGGTCCGCCGGCATCCGGATCCTCGATGTTCGAGTTTCCGCCGGCATCTACAGAACCATCGTCGGCCGGCCGGGATGTGGCACGAACGGCCTCGTGGAGTTGTCCGGCCAAGGGTGAGGTTCGGGTGCTCATCGGTGCGTGCTCGGCAGGGGGTGACGGTGCCGTGGCGACGTCTCGAAGGTCCTGCAAGTTTAGGCCTTGACCCTGTACCGTTGTACGGGGCTTATCTTCAGAGCATGGCTTCTGGAGAGACAGCCCTGACCATCGGCAGGCTGGCGAGTGCCGCGGGCGTGGGCGTGGAGACGATCCGCTTCTACGAGCGCGAGGGTCTCTTGCCGAAACCACCGCGGAAGCGGTCGTCGGGGTACCGCCAGTACCCGCCTGATGCCGTTGCTCGTGTCATGTTCATCCGGCGCGCGAAGGACCTCGGCTTCACGCTCAAGGGCGTCAGCGAGCTGCTCGAGCTCCGGGTTGATCCGGACAAGAGCTGCGCCGACGTGCGCGCGCTGGCCAAGGCCAAGCTCGTGGACGTCGAAGAGAAGATGGCCGACCTGACGCGCATCAAGGGCGCGCTGGAAAGGCTGGCCAAGGCCTGTCGGGGCAAGGGGCCGACGAGCGAGTGTCCCATCCTCGACGCGATCGAAAAGGGGCGCGACCGTGCCAACGGTTGATTTCGTGTACGACAAGGACTGTCCCAACGTAGAGGCGACCCGGGGAAACCTGGTACTGGCCTTCTCGCAGGTAGGCATCTCGACTCGTTGGAAAGAGCACCAAATCGGCTCCGCAGCGTCCCCGCAGCGGGTCCGCGGATTCGGCTCTCCCACCATCCTCGTCGACGGCGTAGACGTTGGTGGGCTGACCGCAGGCGGTGAGGACTGTTGCCGCGTCTACCCCAGCGGCGGGGCACCCAGCGTCGAAGTCATCGCCGAGGCACTCGGTCGCGCGGGCCAAGGAGGCGTCGGCTCTGAGGAGCGGCCCCCAACGCCGTCCCGCAGTCGATGGAGGTCGACCGCCGCTGTGCTGCCTGGGATCGGCATCGCACTCGTGCCCAAGGTGGTGTGCCCCTTGTGTTGGCCGGCGTACGCCGGAGTTCTCGGCGCGGCCGGGCTCACGGTCCTGATGGAAGCCCGCTGGCTTCTGCCCATCAGCGCCGTCTTCCTCCTGACCGCGCTCGCTGCCCTTGCTTTGGGTGCTCGATCCCGACGCGGGTACGGCCCACTGTGTCTCGGCGCCTCATCGGCGGTCGCCGTTCTCGTTGGCAAGTTCGCCCTGGATTCGACCGTCACCGTTTATTTCGGCATCGCCGCGCTCATCGTCGCATGCATCTGGAACGCGTGGCCACGCAGATTGACCGCTCCGAGCTGTTCAACATGCCGTCCTGTCGTCCCCGAATAGAACATCCCAAACCAAGGAGAAACGAAACGCCATGAGTAAGAGAACCGTAGAAATATTCAGCGCTGGTTGCCCCGCGTGCAAGGGCACTATCCAGCTGGTCAACAACATCGCGTGTCCCTCGTGCGACGTGAGTGTCCTCGACATGAAGGACCCAACCGTCTCCAAGCGCGCCAAGGACCTCGGTATCACCCGTGTGCCCGCGGTCGTCGTCAACGGCAAGCTGGCGGATTGCTGTGTTGGGTCGTCGTGCCCAACCGAGGCGGGCCTTCGTACGGCGGGGGTGGGGAGCGCCGCATGATTCGAACGCTCGTGGTTGCCTTGCTCCTCGGGGGCGCGCTCGGCTGCAACAGCTCTTCCCGTGCCGTGACCCCGGCTCCCGGGGAGGCCACGCAGCCCGAGCAAGCCAAGGGGGCGCTCGCGAGCGACGAGCCGACGTCGCCGGAGGAGCGTCGGGCCATACTGAGCATCGAGGGCGTGGTGTGCCGGGGATGGGCTGAGGTCGCCAGCCAGACGCTTGAGAGGGTCGCAGGCGTCGTCTCGGCCGCGGCGGACTTTCAGTCGGGAACGGCGACCGTGTTGTTCGATCCGAGCAGGACGAATGTCGATTCTCTGGCAGCGGCCATCGAAGGCGTTGACCGCGGTCCTGCGCCGGCCTTTCGGGTGACGGCGCGTCGCATCGAGTAGCCTAAGGTCGGTCTGGCCCTCGTTCGTCCGTGGGCGTGCCGAGTCTCTCGGCCGGGTTCGTTGCGCGGTTGCGCCGTTCTCTCCACCGCGGCGTAGGTGTTGCTCGGCGCGGACGCGAGGGACCGGTCGTACGCTGTGCTGAACCGCTCTCGCTGGTGCCTCGGTAGGTCTTTCGAACGGGTATCGACACGCCGGGCGAACACAGCTTCCGACGAACGGCGTACCCTTGCGAGCATGGCAGAGAAGGGGATGTGGCGAAGGCGATGAAAGAGACCACGTTCCTGGTTCCGAAGATGGATTGCCCATCGGAGGAGCGCCTGATCCGAATGGCGGTCGAGCCGTTGGACGACGTGAGCGGCCTCCGATTCGACCTCGACGCCCGACGAGTCGCCGTCACCCATTGTGGCGATCCGGCGGCGATTCTCGACCTGCTGACACCGCTTGGGCTGGGGGCGAGCATCGAAGCCACGAAGGCGGCGAGCCGCGAGGCTGAGGCTCCGGCCGACCCGGCTGCCGAGCGCCGCGTCCTCAAGATCCTGCTCGCCATCAACGGCGTGATGTTTGTGGCCGAGTTGGGTCTTGGTTTCCTCGCACAATCAACGGGCCTGATCTCGGACTCGCTGGACATGCTCGCGGATGCGATGGTCTACGGACTCTCTCTCGTCGCCGTGGGACGAGCACTCGCTGACCAGAAACGCGCGGCTCGACTCAGCGGCTGGTTGCAGGCGCTCCTGGCGGCCGGTGCCTTCGCGGAGGTGGCTCGACGTGCGGTGGTTGGGAGCGAACCCGTCGAGACTCTGATGATCGGTGTCGCTGTCGTGGCGCTGGCTGCGAACCTGACCTGCGTCGCGCTACTCGCCAGTCATCGCAAGGGCGGAGTTCACCTCCGCGCGAGTTGGATCTTTTCCACGAATGACGCGCTGGCAAACCTCGGTGTGATCGGCGCCGGCATCTTGGTCGCCCTGACCGGCTCGGCGATACCCGACCTCGTGATCGGGACACTTGTGGCGGTCCTCGTCCTGACGGGAGCGGCCAGGATTTTGCGCCTCCGCTGACTTAGGACCGCGGCATCGTTCCCGAGCGGAGTTGACTCCATCCCATGCGGCTGAGGTGCGTTCGCATCGAGAGGTGGATCCTATCGCCCTCGGGTCACTCTGCCGGATCGCACGCGACATCTTCGGGATTCCGCGTGAAGAGACTTGCATCTTGCGAAGTCCCTGCGTCGTTCGAGTTGGTGCGACCCGCCGGTCACGCGTTTCACATGGCAGATCGTGGACGGCGGCAATGTCCATCTCCTCGCCCCAAACCGGGTCCAGGCGAAGCCGGCCGCGATGTCGGCGGCTCCGGCTTCATCAAGAACTTGTTGGGCCGTTGGACCAAACTGGCCCCGTCACGACAGACGTTTCACGCCGGTTCAAGGAACAGGAGAACTCGACCTCGTCGTCAAACTCGACGTCGACATCAAGGCCTCGATCGGCGGCGCCCGAACCACGTCACGGGCGTCCCAAAGCTCGGAGCTGAGGCCCTGGCGAAGTTCACGGCCTCCCAGGCGGCGGATCCGCGGGCTAGCCCCAAGCTGCCAGGGCGTAATGCACCGGGCCTCCGCGGGTACCCAGAGGGCCTTGTGTCCCTTGGCGACCCAGCCCACACTTGTCGGTATGGCATGGACGCGCCCCCTCGTGCTCACCGCCGCGGTCGTCGCGCCCGCATTGCTGCCGAGCGATGCGTCCGCCGAGAACGGCATCAAGCCCCGCCTGCCCGTTACGTGGGAGAATTCGCCCGTCGCATGCGTCGAGTTCGTCGACCGATCCGCCGACCCGGTCTACCAGTTCTCGTATGACATCCCCGACGAGGATCCGAGCCCAGGGGAGGAGCTGCTCGAGGACGAGGTCATCGACTCCCGCCGACATCAGTTCGTGGCGCTGTCTCGACAGGGAAACCCGCAGACGGAGTACCCCCATCTTTGGATCACACCCGCAGATGTCCAGGTCGCGCTCGACAAGAACCTGATCGCAGAGACGACGACGGTGACCCGGAGGCCGTCGGCCCGGGCGTCGCGGTGAACAGTCGCGAACTGATCGTGTACGCCAACGACGCCGCCGTGATCGAGGGCTGCGTGCATGGAGCACCTGGCACGACCCTGACCGGTGAGTTCGCGACCACTCCCGGAAACGGCCAGGGGGAGGACTGGCAGCCGACCTGGATCACGTTTGCGGAGAACATCCCTGCCGACGACGAGGCATTCGCCCTCGAGTTCGTCCCTGGGGACGACTTCGCGACGGAGACCCTCCTGGTGCGTGTGACTGCCACCGACAACGCGGGTCGGTCCTACGAGGCCCACATGACGGAGCTCATCATCGTCCTGCCCGGGACCGACGAAGGCTGCGACGAGAGCGGAGGCAACATTATCGGCAACCCCGGATGTGTTGGCGACGACAGCACCGGCGGCGCGTCGGCGAGCGGAAGCAGCACGACGGCGGCGACCGCAGGCCCGACTGGATCCACGGGGGGAAGCGCCACGGGCACCTCCGGCACCTCCGGCGCGACGACGGCACGGGCCAGCGGGGGCGGAGATGGCGGATCGGGCGGCACCTGTGCCGTCGATCGCCGTAACAGCGGGTTCAGCTTGCTGCTGCTGGGGATCCTCGGCCTCCGCCGTCGCCGTCGCGGTTGAGCCTTAGGGCCACGACCACTCGGCTCCTCGAACGCCGCTGCTGTCCGCGTGCCGAGCTCGGCCGGTCGGCGTCTCGAAGACGGGGATCTCGATTCGGCTCCAGTCACGTTTAGGCGCTAAAGCGTGGTCGAACGAGCCGCGCGGGAGGGCACGGAGCGCGGGGTTCGGCGTCGTGGCAGGCCGTCGTGCCTTGGAGGGCATGGACAAGGCTGCGTCAGACCTGCGCGAGGCGATGGGCGTGGTCAGGCCGAGCGCCTCGGTGAGGGAAATGAAGCTCACGCCGAGTTCGCTGAGTTCGTGCAGGCTCCCGATCAGGTCAGGAAGAGAGAGCCCCATCGATCGAGGCGCCAGACAAGGACGACGTCGATGTCCCTACGCGCGCGGCGTTCATGAGCTCGCCTCCGCTGGACTCGCTCGCCGGCCGGTTGGTCAAGGGCGCCGTCGTCGACGTTTCAGGGCTCCGAGAAGGCCGAAGAGCAGCCACCCGGCTTGGCGTCCGTCGCGGGCTCCTCGCCCCGCCGAGGTGCATGCGCAGCCCGCAGGGTCCGTGTCCTCGGTGCCCGAGAGTTCCCCACCGGTGTCACCGCCGGTCGTCGCCGGCATCTCTGGGGCGACGTCCGGGTCGAAGAATCCGCAGATCTCGACAGGCTCGCCGAAGGGCTCGTCGCTGGTGCCGCCGTCGCCGAACACGAGGAACGTCCCTTCCGCATGGTCGATCCATGGGACGCTGCTTTGTGGACCGGCGACGCCGCGGATCAGTAGCGGCTGACCGACGGCGTCCAGAGGCGGGTCGAAATCGATCTCGAAGGAGCCGGCTCGGGTGACCGTGGCTAAGGTCTGCCAGGCGGCGTCGTCGTCGTCGCCGCCGAGGTTGATGAGCGATGCCCACTGCAAGACGACGTCGGAGGTTCCAGCTGCACAACCACGAATCGGAAACGGTGATCCCGGCCGGAGCTGCACGCCGTCGAGGGATGGTGTGCGCAGACCGACCGTCGCCGGTGCGGCGTCGACATCGTCCGAGACCCGGACCACGCCGCGTCGCTCGCTCCAGAGGTTGAGTGGCGGCTCATAGGTGTATCCGCGCACGACGTAGTTGCCCACCGGGATGTTGCTGGTATCGAAATCGAGCCCGGCCTGCGTCGCTTCACAGGTGATCGGGATGCGTTGCGCGGAGGTGTTCATCGGGAACACGCAGCCCTGTAGATCGTCTCGCCGCTCGAGGATGTCCTGGTCGGGCGGTATCGCTTCGATGCTGCCGCGGGCGAGAGCCTCCTCGGCTTCGGCCGCCGTGACCCAGTTGGGAAGGTCTTGAAGCTCGGCGGGGATGTCCTCGCACACGAGGAAGAACTGCAGGCGCCGCGAGTCCTCGGGCTCGTCGTCGCTCACCATGAAGTCTTCGCGTGGTAACCCGATGTCGAGGTGGAACACCGGGTCCACGCTTCGATCCACCTCCGCGATGCACGCGGCAAGCGGGTAGATCGGAGGCGTGCGTTGACCGGCGCCGTTGGATGCGGATGCGATTTGCGGCGCCAGAACACCCAGCGCGATCAGCATCTCCTTTCGCATGCTCCTCACCTTCGCGCGCACGGGCCCGGTGCGCAAGAGGCGGGTACGGCCAGGGCGTCCTCAACCGTCGCCTTGTGCGGGTTCGAGACGCCTGAGCACCCGATCGTGAGCGTACTAAAATTCACGATCCGGCCGGGCACCCCTTAGTCGCGATCGCGGGATGCGATTATGGTCGCGATGACGCAGCGGGCGATCGACTTCTCTAGCGAGCTCGACCTGTGCGTGGAAGAGCTGCTGCGCCCCGAGGAGGGCGGCGTCTGGGTGCGGCGAGGGAAGGGCGGGCAAGCCGCGGCTGGCGGGGATCGAGCCCGAGTCGTTCGAGGCATTGGGGCCGTGGCTCAAGTTTCGGGTCGGTCTTGACCTCGATCCTGACGAGCCGGTCTTCTGCACGTTCATCGGCCGCGAGGTGCAGTCGAGCTACGTGCGCCACGGTTTGCCCGCGGAGACGTGTCTACGGTGTCGACCGCGTCGGAGAAGAACGCGACCCAAGGTGGACCCGCCGTCGGTGGCACTGGGTCCGGTTGACCCCCTGCCAGAGGGGCCGTCGCTCGAGTCGACCTCCGGTGGTTCACCCACCTCACCGCAGCCCGAGCTGCAGCCGAGGCAGATGGCGAGTCCGAGTCGGCACGGCATGGCGAGAGTCTGGCCTGCAGGCGTCACGTTCAACAAGCGCGTTGATTCCGTACTACGGTACGGTGCGATACTCGATGACATGGCAATCCGCCCACTGCGAACGGTCCTCTTCCTCGCCGCGAGCCTGAGCGCTTGTCGCTCTGGCTCGGCCCCCGCGCCGGCAGACAGCTCCTCTCCGCGGGAGGCCGGCGACGTCGTCGCGAGAGCTGAGCCAGCCGGTGATGCTGGGGCGCAGAAGGTCTACGAGGAGGACTTTCAGTTCACGATCGACGGGATGAGGCGGATCAACGGCGCGTTGTGAATGGGTTGACCCAACGGGGTCAAGCGAGCCCTGGAAGGGCTGCAAGCAATCAACAAGGTCGACTTCGACCCCGACACCGGGGTGTTCAACGCTCATCTGAACGGCGGCGCCCAGGTCGCACGGCCGGAACTCGAGGCCGCGATCCTGGCCCACGGGAAGACCCGGGGTGAGGACTACAAGATCCAGTGGGACTTTGAGCCAACCAAAGCCACTGAGCTTGCAACACGCGGGAAGCCGTTTGTCCTCCCGCTCCTGTCGGGCGAGACCTACGACTTCGGTCAGGTCCTCGGCAAGCGAGCCGCGGTCGTCGTCTTCTGGGCGAGTTGGTGCGCCCCGTGCTTGGAGGAGGCGCCTCATTTGGTGAAGCTGCACGAGACCTATGGCCCCAAGGGGGTCGAGTTCATCAGCGTGAGCATCGACGCGTCGGAGGACCACCCTGCATTGCGGAAGGTCGCGAAAGACCGCGGTGTCACCTACGGCATCGCGCTCGATCCTGATGGCGAGGTCCTCGCACAACACGCGAAGGGAGCCAGCATCCCCCTCACGTTCGTCCTCGACAGCACCGGCGCCGTCGTCTTCAGCCACCGCAACTACGAAGCGGGTGATGAAGTGAAGCTCGAGGCGGCGATCAGGTCCGTCGCGTCTGACTGACGCGGATCCAAACGAAATCGGGCCCGGTCACCGGATTGTAAACGGGGTGACCGCGTCCGCAACGGGCTCCGGCGCGGCTCCGAACATCCGGTACGTCAAGCGCCGCCCGAGTTCGGACGCCCGACTCAGCGACAAGATCTCGATGTCCGACTGGGTCGTCGCCCACTGCTCGGCGACGTCCCGGGACTCGAAGAAGTGGACAAAGCAGCAGAACCTCGCGCGGACATCCGCGGCCAATGGGGTCTGCGGGGTCACGAAGGACACCATGACCCCTTCAAGGGCCGAAGTTGATGTTCCATCGGCCTCAACGCGGACCCGGACCGTTTCACCAGTCGTCGGGGAGATGGAAACTACGTCGGCCCCTCGCCCAATCACGACGGGCAAGAACAACGCGTCCAGAGCACACCAGGTGTAGAGCCGCTTCCCATCGATTCGAAACTGATGCTTCGTTTCCCTCAACGTGAGGCCGCCGTAGCCCACGATGGCTCCGCGGTCATCGCGGGTCAACCCTGGTCCCTGCGCCAAGAGTTCCTCGGCCCTGTCTGCGGAGAACCCTGCCGTTGCGGCGACAGTATCGATCGAGACAGGAGCCCCCTGCACGAGCGCCCTGTACACGGTCCGAGTCAGGGCCGCCTGCGCGCCGTCGAGAAAAGTCGATGCGGCGAGCAGGCTACGGGAGATGTGTTCGAAGCGATCAGCCTCCGCGGTGAGACCTCGGCCATTGTGTGGAGAATCCTCAGTCTTCACGGGCTGTCTCCGCAGCACGAGGGGGATGTTTTGGCCTGTGGGGGAGCCTTTGCGACGGCCCGTACGTTGCCGAGACAGCAACGGCCCTGAGGGCTCGTTTCCTCGCAGCGGTCGAGGCCGGCTCGACACGCGGCGGTGATCGACTCGACGATCGCGTTGCTCCCATCGGCGCGTTTGGCGGCCACGACGTCCTCCACCGAATGATCGAAGCAGTAGCAGACCGGACGCGCAGGGTCGGTCTCTTTCTGGAACACCGGCACGCGAACATCTGCTTTCGGGACCACGACGCCGCCAGGCTCGAAGTAGACGACCTCGCACGTTCCGCTCGAACAGAACAACGCACGACCGGCAAGCGCGGCTGCATGGTCACCTTTCACCAGATTTTCTACAGTGGCGTCCGCGACGCGACGTCCGCGCGATCCACATGCAGGGCAGGTCGTGACCGGTGCTTCCATGCGCTCAGGATAGCTCCGTACCAGGGTCCGGATTCAAGGCTGTTTCGTTACCTCCTCGTGCCGCCCATCCAACGGCCGCCGTCCAGGTTCCGTCCGCCAGTGCGCAGGTACGAGTTCCGTACTAAGATACGGTAGTGGCCGACCTGGAGCAGGAAACCTGGACGATCAGCGGGCTCGCCCAGGATGCGGGGGTGAACGTGGAAACGATCCGGTACTACGAGCGCATTGGAATGCTCAGGCAGCCGCGCAAGCCTCTGCAAGGCTGGCGGCGATACGACGAGACCGCGCTGCGTCGCATACGGTTCATCAAGCGCTCCCAGCAGCTCGGTTTCACCCTGGCGGAGGTTAAGGAGCTGCTTGGGCTCCGTGGGTCCGCGAGTCCAGCGACGTGCAAACGGGTGAGCAAGAAGGCTGGGGACAAGATCGCGGAGATCGATGACAAGGTCCGCGACCTGATGGCGGTGAGAGACGTGCTGGCGGATCTTGCGGGCTCTTGTCCTGAAGATGGGACCGGCCGCCCATGCCCGATCCTCGATGCGCTCGACACTCGCTCGTGAACAGCGCTGCCCTCCGCGGAGCCGAACAGGCAGCGGGCCGCAGGTGACAGAGCGTCGCCGTTCTCACGTACGGCACCGGGCACCAAGGTGCCGCCCATAGATCCGCATAGCGGGCTCTTGGATGCAGCCGGCAGACCGCGCTTGACTCCGTACCCGTGTCCGGAGCTTACGCTGATGACCAGGGAGGCTGCACATGTCCGAAGGACGAACTATTGGTCGGCTGGCCGTTGAGGCGGGCGTCAACGTCGAGACCATCCGATTCTACGAGCGGAGAGGTCTCATCCGACAGCCTGAATCTCCGACTTCGGGTTGGCGCCGCTACGGTGAGGAAGTGCTGCGCCGCATCCGCTTCATCACGCGGGCCCAGCAGTTGGGTTCTTCTCTTGACGACGTCGAGGAGATGCTCGCGTTGCGAGGCAGCCGCAGCGAGGCATAGTGCGGGCGGATGCGGAGCCGAGCGAAGGCGAAGAACGCAGAAGTCGAAGCCAGAGTTTTTGGACCTGTGTGCGATGCGTAAAGCTCTAGAGGGCTGGTTCGCTCTTGCGGGTCTCTGTCCCCGCATGCCTGCCCACTGATCGAAGCACTCGACCCGACTCCGGAGTTGAGTACGGTCGTTCAATAGCGAAACTTCTGGAGAGGCAATCTCGTTTGCCTAGACGTGACCATGTCAAGTACGAACCCAATCCAATCGAAGGTCAGTTCTCGCCGAACTCTTGGCGCGGCCATTGGCGCTGCTGTGGCGGCGTCGATCTGCTGCGTGGGGCCACTTGTCTTGATCGCTCTGGGCGCGTCGGGTGCCTGGATGAGCAGCCTGACGTTCCTCGAGCCGATCAAACCCCTGCTCACGCTCGCGACGGGTGGCTTCCTCGGGTTCGCCTTCTCTCGCGTCTACGCCAAATCCTCGGAGCCGGAGGCGTGTGTGCCGGGCAGCCTTTGCGCGGACCCACGCACCGACCGGGTCAACAAGGCTGCCCTGTGGGGCGTCGCGCTGCTGGTCGGTGGACTCTTGATGGTGCCGAGCATCGTTGGGTGGGCAGACGGGTCAAACAGCGAGCCCGCAGGCAGTGCTGCCACCGCCCAGGCACTCGCAGCCGCCCCCGTCGCACAAGACCGCGAGCGTGTCGTGCTCTCGATCGAGAACATGACCTGCGCGGCATGCCCCCACAACGTTCGCAAGGCGCTTGCAGCCCTCGACGGCGTGAAGGTGATCGACGTGACGAGCAATCCGCCGCAGGCGGTGGTCGAGTTCGACCCCGCCAAGGTGCAGGTTGACGACCTCACCAAGGCCACGACCGACATCGGCTATCCGTCGGCGGCCGTCAACTCCTGAACCGTCTCCCGCCCGCACCCGTCGGCAGCTATCCAATGAGCACGAAAAAGAACATGTCGGTTGTCCCTTCCGCTCCCCCACACGTCGTGATCGTTGGTGGAGGATCGGCCGCCTTCTCCGCTGCGATCACGGCCTCCGAGTTGGGTGCGCGCGTCACGATGATCAACGACGGTCTGCCGATCGGTGGAACCTGCGTCAACGTCGGCTGTGTGCCCTCGAAAACACTCATCCGTGCGGCGGATGTGGTTCATCGCGCGCAGCGACATTCGTTCGCCGGGGTGGAAACCTCGGGGCGTGTTTCGGACTTCAAGCAGGTCATCGCGCAGAAGCGAGCGTTGGTGGAGGAACTCCGGCAAGCCAAGTATGTCGACGTGGTCGCCGATCTCCCGCGGTTCACCCGCATCGACGGCCGAGCTCGTCTGGTGAGCGCGACCGAGGTCGAGGTTGATGGGCGCCGATTGCTCGCAGACAAGATCATCATCGCGACCGGGGCCCGGCCGGCCTCGCTGCCAATCGCAGGGCTGGGCGAGGTCGGGTATCTCGACAACGAGAGTGCGTTCGAACTCGAGGCGCTTCCCACCTCGATGCTCGTTGTCGGCGGAGGTTACATCGCGCTGGAGGTCGCGCAGATGTTCGCCCGCTTCGGCACGAAGGTCACCATCGTCACGCGCAGCCGGCTGTTGTCGCGCGAACTTCCAGACATCGGCGACGGGCTCGCGACGTTTCTGGTCGAGGAGGGGGTGGCGGTCGAGAACCACGTCCAAATCGAATCGGTGGAGCGCGAGTCCGGCGAGGCGGTGCTGCACGGCCAACGTGATGGCGAGCGCGTCACGTTCCGCGCGGAGCACATTGTGCTGGCCACAGGGCGCGTGCCCAATACAGATGCACTTGGGCTGGACGCCGCCGGCGTCAAGACAGACGACCGTGGTTTCATCCGGGTCAACAAGCACCTGCAGGCCACGGCACCGGGAGTCTGGGCTGCAGGCGACGTGGCGGGCGGCGAGATGTTTGTGCACACCGCAGCTGCCGATGGGGCACGGGCGGCTAGAAATGCGCTCTCCGACGCGTCCCTCCTTCGCAGCGGTCAACCCACGCCATGGGTCGTGTTTACCGACCCGCAGGTGGCAGGAATCGGGATGGACGAACGGCAGGCGAGCGCGGCGGGGTTCGACGCCGAAGCTGCGACGTTGCCCATGAGCTACGTTCCACGCGCCCTCGCGGCCCGCGACACTCGCGGCTTCATCAAGCTCATCCGGGACCGAAAAACGGACCGACTGCTGGGGGCTCGGATCCTCGCCCCAGAGGGATCCGAGCTACTCATGGAGTTGGCAGTCGCAATCCGCGGCCAGCTGACGATCGCCGAATTGCGCGAACTGCTGCACCCGTACTTGACGCTCTCCGAAGGAATCAAGCTCGCCGCAATCACGTTCGGAAAAGACGTCTCCAAGCTCAGCTGCTGCGCGACTTGAGGGATTCATGGACGCCAAAACAATCTACAAAATCCTCTCCGCCCTCGGGACAGGAGCAGCCCTGGTCGCGTGCGATAGCCCAGCCGCCCCCGAGATTTCGACACCAGCTCAAGAGGTTCTTCCGGCTGCTGACGCCGGTGAGGCAAGCTGCGGCGAAGGGAAAGTGCGGCGAAGGGAAGTGCGGGGCCGGCAAGTGCGGAGCATCCGCAGAGCCGGACGTGCCTGCTGTGCCGATCGCCGACCGGGCGAACGTGGATCCGCTCGAAGGCGGTGTCGCTGCAGCGGCGAGCGAGCCTGCTGTGGTGCCGTCGCCGCCGCCGAAGGCGGCCAAGAAGCGTCGCCGCTCGAAGCGTACCCCGTCCGTTTCCCCAGACCAGGCGCGCGCGGTCACAGAGGTCGTGGCTCCGAAAGAGCCCCCCGCGGTGCCTGCGAAAGCGCCAACAGACACGGCTCCGAAGAAAGCGGCAGCCACCAAGCACAAGGATGACCGGGGAGAAATGAAGTGTGGCGCCGAGGCTAAGTGCGGGGGAGAGGGCAAATGCGGGGCGAACAAGTGATGCTCAGCCTCCTCCCCTGCGGCGGATGTCTCGTCCGGGCCCGCCCCGGTCCGCTCCAGTACGGGTTTTCAGGGGGCGGAACCACATCGCAACGTCGTTGAGGAGCTCGACGATCGCATCGAGGCCGGTCCACCCGGCGCGTGGGCTTCGTGGCATGCCGGTCAGCGACGCGGTTGAAGTCGGCGATGGGCGCCACTACATTTTGGCGGATGGGGACACCGGACCACGGTGGGCGCCGGGAAGACAACCCCGTCAGTTCGGTGGTCGCGCGCTCCGCGGCCGCGAACCCGAAGAAGTTGAACATAGCGTCCGAACGTCAAGATTCCGGACGTATGCGCCCTTCGGAGGTCGGCGTTCGCTGCATCAGCACGCTCGAGTTGCTTCGTCGTGAGCTGGTGTTCGGATGGTTCTGGGGTGAGCTTCTGAGCCCGTGGCTGGGTGTTGTTGCCGGGCTCGCAACGTGGCTCAAGTCTCGTCAGGAGGTCGAGGAGCGGCGGCAGAAGCCGGTTGCATACCGGTGGAGAGCGATCGAAACGGAAGCTTGGCACCCAGCATTGGCTTCACGCTCGTTAGGCTGCCTTCGGTGAGTCGCCCGGGCACGAGAGAACCTCAACCGTCAGGTGCACGAGGTCTGACTCCCCTTCCAGCAGGCGCTTGTAGTGTTCCGGCGGCTTCGGATCGTGCGTGACGACGGCGACGATACCGGCCAGATGTTCGGGCCCCACACGCCAGATGTGGAGGTCGGCGACCCGGTTGTCGGCGTCAGCTTCGATCTTGCGCTGGATCGCGGCCCGGCGGGCGTCTCCAGCCTCGGCATCGAGCAGAACGCCGCTCGTGTCGCGTAGGAGTCCGTAAGACCACCTGCAGATCACCAGGGCACCGACGATGCCCATCATCGGGTCCATCCACGTCAGGCCGTAGAGTTTACCCGCGATGAGAGCCACGATCGCGAGAACAGAAGTGAGCGCGTCCGCCAGAACGTGCAGGTATGCGGCGCGAAGGTTGTGATCGCGATGAGCATCGTGGTCGTGGCTATGTCCGTGGTTGTGGTCGTGGTCATCTCGAAGGATGAACGCACTCGCGAGGTTGACGACCAAGCCCACGCCCGCGACCGCGATGGCCTGGTCGAACATGATCGATACCGGCGTCGCCAACCTCCACGCACTCTCGCCAACCATCAGGAGCGCGACCAGGACCAACCCCACTGCGCTCGCGAAACCACCGAGAGCACCGACTTTCCCCGTCCCGAAGCTGTACCTCGGGTTCGCGGCATGGCGGCGTGCGAACCAGTAGGCAAAGGCGGCCACCCCGAGCGCGGCGGCATGGCTTCCCATGTGCCATCCATCCGCGAGCAGTGACATCGATCCGAAGAACATGCCGCCGGAGATCTCCGCCACCATCATGACCAGCGTCAGGCCGACGACCCAGCGAGTCCGCCGCTCCGCGCCGGTGTGCCGATCGCTGACGAAGGAGTGACGGTGCTCAAAGCGTTCGATCTCATGTTCGTGCATCGGAAGTCCTGCGGTGAAGTCGGTAGCGTCCGAAACGAAGATACAACGCGGGGACGACGAGCATGTTCAAGGCGGTCGAGGTGGCCAGGCCGGACAGGATCACGACCGCCATTGGCGCCTGGATCTCGCTCCCCGGGTCGCCAGCCGCCAACATGAGGGGCACCAACCCCAGGGCGGTGGCGATCGCCGTCATCAGGATCGGGGCGAGGCGCTCGACGGATCCACGCAAGACCGCCTCCTTCCGATCCGTCACCCCCTCCTGCTCGACGAGGTGCCCGAAGTGGGAGACGAGCATGATGCCGTTTCTCGTTGCGATGCCAAACAGGGTGATGAAGCCGATCATCGACGCGACCGAGAGGACGCCCCCGGACAGGAACACGCCGAGCACGCCGCCGATGAGCGCGAGCGGAAGGTTGAGCATCACCAGCAGGGCGTCGCGCGTGGAACGCAGCGCGGCCACGAGCAGGACGAGGATACCCAAAATCACCCCGGCCCCGACCAGAAGGAGGATGCGCGACGCCTCCTCGGCGCTCTGAAACTGCCCGCCGTACTCGATGCGATAGCCGTCCGGCGGGGGGACCTCCGTGCCTACGGCGGCACGGATGTCTTGCACCACGCTGCCCAACGCCCGGCCCGCGACGTTGCATGACACGACCGCCTTGCGCTCCACGTCTTCCCGCGAAATCGTGCTCGGTCCTACATCGCGGTTGAGCTGCGCGATAGCCCGTAGGGGCACCCGTGCTCCGCTGGGCGATGTGATCAACAGGTCACCCAGCGACTCGAAGTCGGACGGGGCCGGGTCCAGGCGCACGACAACGTCAAAGCTGATGTTCCCTTCGAGGACCCGCGACACCGAGAGACCACGAACGCCCGCTTCCATCGTTTCGGACGCCTGCTGGATCGTCAGGCCATAACGAGCGAGGGCCGCCCGGTCGAAGCGCGCGAGTATCGTGGGGACCTCGGACTGCTGCTCGATGGTGAGATCGACGACCCCATCGATGCCCTCCATGGACGCCCGGGCTCGCTCGGCGAGGCGACGCAATTCCTGAAGGTCGGGCCCGAAGATCTTGACCGCCACGTTCGCCCGGGTCCCCGAGAGCATGTGATCGATGCGGTGTGAGATCGGCTGACCGATGATGACCGCCGTCCCGGGGATCAGGGCGAACTCGGCTCGCAGCGCCTCGGAGAACGCCGCGCGCGTTCGCCCGTCGCTGGAGCTTTCTTGGGTGAGCCGGACATCGATCTCGGCGGCGTTGACTCCCTGCGCATGCTCGTCGAGCTCGGCCCGACCCGTTCGGCGGGTCGTGGACGCGACCTCCGGCTGCTCCATCAGAATCTCCTCGACCCAGGTGCCCAGGGCGTTGGACTGCTCGAGCGAGGTGCCCGGAATGGTGACCACGCTGATGGTCAGGGCGCCCTCGTTGAACTCCGGCAGGAACGCTCGTCCCGACATGCCGAGAACGACGACCGACCCACCCAGCAGGGCCTGTCTCTTATACACATCTGACGCTGCCGACGAGCGATCTAGTGTAGAT
>CAJXVA010000102.1 GCA_913061055.1 uncultured Pseudomonadota bacterium | reverse complement strand
GGGCGGGGTCGGGCGCGGGCTCATCGTCTTCGACAGTGACGGTGGTCTCCGGCTCCGGTTCGGACGGCTCGGGGTCCGGCGCTGCTGGGGCATCCGGAGGCGGAGGCGGGGCAGCCGTCGCGGTCCGTGACGCGAGCATCAGCCCGCCGATGAGGAGCGTGGCGAGACGAGGGCTCATGGGTACGAGAGGCCGACGGGCCCAGCGGCAAGCGACACGAAGGTTTGACCGCCCGAGGTGTAGCTCGGCCCGGCGACCATCATCAGCGAGGTGTCGATAGCGTAGGCCCACGGTGCGTTGGGGACGACGAGGGGGAAGGCGCCGAAGGCCGGCTCAGGGTTGGCCCAGGTCAGGGTCCGAATGGGTGTGAAGCGGTCGTCCTGGACGACGACGTTGGTCCGAAGGGAGGCGGCCAAGCGTTCACTGGCGGCCCACACCACGGGGCTGTCGAGCCTGCCCTGGTCGTTGACGGCGGCGATACTCGGACGGCCGTTCGCCATTCCGACCACCCACGCGGTGCCCTCCCATAGGTGGACGCCGACGGGTTCCAGGGGGCCCGTGTCCGTGATGTGATTCGCGTTGGCACGGTCGAACACCAGCACGGAGCCGTCGCTGAGCACACCCGCGGCCCAGCCCGCGGCACCGATCTGCATGTAGCCGGTCATGGCGTCCTCTTCGAACGCATCGAGCCCGCCGACGGCGACGATATCGGTGACCTCGGCGTTGGCATCGAGGAAGCGCGCCTCGACCCGCACGTCCGGGTTTTCAGTGTCGCTGCCACCGATCTCGTAGCGGATGACCATGAAGCCGGCGTCGGTGGCTTTGTCTCCGCCCACGCCGAGGGAGACAACGTTGTCCGCATTTCGAGGGACGAATTCCTCGAACCGTGAGTACCGCCGGATGTCGAGATCGATGACGACCTGGAACGGCACGGGGTCGCTCGGTGCCTTGACCAGCCCGACCATGGTCCTGCGCGAGGGCGTCCACTTCACTTGTGGAATGACGGCCTTGAACGCCAGCTGGGACTGCGAGTTGGGGTCGCGACTGAGAATCTGCCTGCAGTCGGACGTCCGCCCGTTGACCTCGGCGATGGCGTCGCCGGACCAGTACCAAGCGCGGTCCACCGTCGTGTCTAGCCACCCATGCAGACCACGGTCGACGTTCTGATGAACGGCGCAGCGACCGCGCCATCCACCGCCGGCGGGATACCCCACGGTGGCCTCGGTCTGTGCCAGATCGGGCGAGCCCATCAAGGCGTAGATCGAGCCGTTGCGGTCCGCGACAGGTCTGGGAAACAGGAACTCCTCTTCGGCGACGTAGTCACCGAGATAGCGAAACTGCCCCAGGTCGCCGGGCTCGAGATACTCGAGACATCCGCCGCACGCGAGGGCAGCCAGGCCGAGGAGAGGCCGAGCGAGACGACTGAAAGCCATTGGCGCTATTCTTGGGCGACCGCGTAGCTGACCACGTAGTACGCCGCGTCTTCGCCGTTGGCGTCGGTGTAGTGCTCGCGGTAGACGAACGGCATCGTGGTGTAGGCGTGGTCGAGGTACTCGTCCTCGGGCGTGTCCGGGTTGTCGGGCAGCGGCGGCAAGTTGCCTCCGAAGAACGCACTCTCACCCACGCGGACGCTGTAGCCCTGTCCCCAGCCGACACCCAGGTCGGCGCCGAAGTTCACGCCGCCTCCGATGAGCGGGATCTCCGACGAGAGGTCGACTCGGAAGCCGATGCTCGTGGACATCGAGACGCTGTTGGTCATGTTCTCCCCGACCGAAAGCCGGAAGCCGGAGCTACCCGCATCGCTGATCAAGATGCTCGGCGGGCTGGTGAAGACGAAGTCCTCCTCGGGGATGGGGGAGCCGTCGAGCTTCTCGGGTCCGGGCGGATACGAGTCGGGGTTTCCGACCTGGTAGGGAACGTCCATCACCGGCAGGGTGCCGACCGCTTCGGCCATCGCGTTGTAGCGCCGGGTCGACCACAGCAGCTCGCTGCCGCCGACGGGGACCATCAGGACGAACTCCTCCTGGTCGCCGCCATCTCCGAGCATTCCGGCGGGGTCTTCGATCCGATACTTGTACGCGTGGAAGCAGCCACAGGTGAGGGTGACGACGCCGTACGGCTCGCCCTCAAAGTACGACTCGGGTCGGGCCGAGTAGCGGGTTCCGATGCTCTGCCGGAACGTCTGCGTCTCGCTGAACTTCACGCTGGAGCTGATCCGCGTGCCCAAGCCGGCCTTCGCGATGTCGAACAGGCCGACACTCACGCCCATGTCGATGCCCATGTCGAGCGACACCGAGTCGGAGTAGCTCTCCGAGGTGGACTCGGCCCGGCCGATGGAGACCGAGGCCTCGCCGTCGCTGAACTCGGCTTCATAGGGCGGGAACAGGCCGAGTGCGACCGGAACGATGTCACCGGGAATCAACACCGGCTCCTCGTTCATGAGGTGCGAGCGCGGTGAGTCGCCGTCGAAGTCGACCGAGGCAATGCGGGTGGGGGCGTTGGAGTCCGCCAGGAAGTCGGTGAACTCGGCGCTGAGCTGCGAGGAACCATCGACTCCGCGGAAGAGTTCGATCTGGCTGCCCTCGCGAAGAATGATGAGTTCGTCGCTCTCGTCCGTGTCGAGGTCGCCGAACGAGAGATCGATCGAGGCGTCGTCGACGACTTGGGAGCCCAGCAGGCCGACGGTGCCGCCCATCGCGGTGTACGAGTGCAGCTGGGCGTCGGAGAAGGTTCCGCCGGCCTGAAGGCCATAGATGTCGTCCACGCCGTCCCCGTCCGGGTCGCCGGCATCGATGGCGATCAAGTCGTGCACCGCAGGTGCTTGGTAGTCCTCCGCGTCGCCGGAGAGCTCCAACACGAAGAGGACCGCATCGCCGGCGTTCTCGAGCAGCAGGACGACCTCTTGTTGTCCGTCGCCGTCGACATCACCCACGGTGGCGTCTCGTCCGCTTCCGTTCTGGAAGAATCCGGTGACGCACTCACGGTCGTCGAGGCCGCAGATCGCGTAGTTGCCGAACTGGCCCAAGACGAAGACCTCGTCCTTCTCGTCGCCGTCCGTGTCGCCAGCGGCCAGCGCATGCGGCTGGAAGCCGACGTCGATCTCGATCTCTTCCTCGATGCCGCCCACGCGAATCCGGCTGCTGCCGGCCGACGCGATCACGAACAGCTCGGGGTTGGTCCCAAAGAAGTCGCCGCCCACGACGTCGACCACGGCGGTGGAGCCCATGTTCCAAGAGCCGGGGTACTCGATGGACCCGGTCTGCGGCGCGTAGCCGTCGATGAAGAAGTCTCCATCGGTGGCGGTGCTGTCGGCCACGACGAACTCGCGGTCGATGAAGAATCGAAGGTTGGGGGACAGGGGAAGGCCCGAGACGTAGGGCCCGCCTTGGCAGCGCTGCATCTGGCAGACGGTATCGACGCAGGTCTCGCCGGGACCACAGTCGTCCTCGCCCTCGCAGGCGACGTCTTCCTCTTCGCGTCCACTTCCTCCAGGGCCCTCGCCGCCGGAGTCGTCGTCGTCGGGGTCACCGTCGTCGTCCACCATCTCGCCGCGAATGTCCTCGAACTTGGACTGGTTGCAGCCAACGATGCCCAGACCAAGGACAAGGCTCAGTGCGGCACAGTGTGGGGTCGCTGAGAGTCGTTTCATCGTTCGAGGTCCAAGCTTAGAAGTTGTAGGTGAGCGTGTATTCCTGGCAGACACCAGGCTCGCTTCCCGCGACGCTCATGTAGATCAGGGCGCTGTCATCGGAGAACGTGCCTCCGCAGCTCAGGGAAATGTCGAAGCCGCCGGTGTTGGTGCCGCAGCAGCCGGGTCGCCCGTTGGGGGAGGGCTGGAGCGTGGTGCCTTCGTTGCAGCTCACCTCGGTGTTTTCGAGGCCGTTGACGCACTCGGCGTGGATGCACAGCTCAAGGTCGTTGATGTTGACCTGCGCGTACGGTCCGACGATCGCGAGCGCAGTGTCGTCACCTTCGTAGCGGAACCAGTCGATGTCGGTGGGTGCTTCGAGCTCGCCGGCGACCATCGAGCCGTCATCGTCGTCGTCGCTGATCGAGCCGAGTAGCGCGGCCTGAATCTCACCGTTGTTGGGCTCGTTGCGGTCATCTCCGCACTCGGCAGCGGACTCGCAGGTTCCCTCCGGGCAGACGAGTTCGCCGGCGCAATCCTCGTTGAACATGCACGGGCAGCCGACGTCGTCGCAGGTCTCGTCCGTATCGCCGTCCGTCTCACCGGTGTCGGTGGGATCGGTGGGGTCGGTCGGGTTGGTGGTGGGATCGGTGGGGAAGGTCGGGTTCGTGGGGTCCGTCGTGTCGGTCTCCCCCCCGGTCGTGCTGCCGGCCGTGTCGCCGCACTCTTTGCTGTAGTCGTCGAACACCGCGTCGACCATGCAGCCGGAGGTTTCGCTGGGAATCTCGCGGGCCAGGACCTGCTTGGCGCATCCCTCGAACGCCGCCGCGCAGCTGTCTCCGGTCGTGCACTCGTCTTGGACCTTCTCCAAGACTTCGCGGGTCAGGACCCGAGCCAACCGGCCCGCACGCGCAAGCTCGGACTCGTCTTCACCGGAGAGCACTTCGGCCTCGCAGTCGCCGGAGCCGTCTCCGCACTCCAGACAGATCGCGGTCGCAAAATCCTCGACGATCGCCGAGGTCGTCGACAGGTCGGTCGCCTCGTCGAAGCAGTCTTGAGGTTGGCCGAGCGCGAGCATGCATCGGCTGACGGTGGAGGCGACTTCGGGCTGGAGAATCCCTTCCATCGCGTCGCAGTCCCGAACGAGGGCCCGCTCACAGACGGTGGGCGTGTCGCAGGGGCTGACATAGCCCTCGAGTGCCGGACAGAAGTCCGCCGAGCCGCCTTCGCCTCCCTCAGAAGACTCGCAGGCCAGCCCAACGCCAAGGATGGCGCCGACGAGCCCGAGTCCGATCAACCGCGCTTGTCTCATTCCCGCTCGTTCCCCCTCGCAGGATACGCCATGAACGTGCGCGGATATGCGACATGTAGTTCTGATGTCCCATCGACGGCATCCAAGCATCTGTAACCACAGCGGAAAGTAGATTCTGAAAGTCGAACCCGTGCCCTGTTTCCAGGCGGCCGCGGGCGCCGCGACACGGACCGGTTGTCCCGGTTTTTTGGCTGCAGCGCGAACGTGTGTGTTCAGTGGCCTCGCGACCATGCCGATCCTCGAATTCTCTTCGGTGACGATGACCTACGGGCGCGGACGCGCGAAGACCGAGGCGCTGCGCGACGTCTCCTTCACCGTGCCCGAGGGAGCGTTCTCGGTGCTCGTGGGCCCCTCCGGTGCTGGAAAGAGCACCTTGCTCAAGCTGGTGCTCGCGATGGAGCGGCCGCAAGAGGGGACGATCCAGGTCGCGGACCGGGATATCCACCGGCTCCGAAAGCACTCGATTCCCTATCTGCGCCGCAATGTCGGGGCGGTGTTCCAAGACTTCAAGTTGCTGCCCGATGCGACGGCGCTGGAGAACGTTTCGTTGGCGCTGCAGGTCCTGGGACTTCCCAGGCGCGAGGTCCGAGCGCGTGCCAGCAAGGCGCTGGAGCAGGTCGAGTTGGAGCCGGGGACCAAACGGTCTGTCTCGCGCATGTCGGGTGGGGAGCAGCAACGGGTGGCGATTGCTCGCGCGCTGTCCGGAGAGCCCGCGATCCTGCTTGCCGACGAGCCCACGGGAAACCTCGACCCGAGGCTCAGTCGAGAGATCCTCGAGGTGCTGGCCCGAATCAACCGCAACGGCACGACCGTGATGCTCGCGACCCACGATCCGATCGTGCGCGAAGCCGGTGTGATCACCCACGAGCTTGGCCTCGAAGCCGGCCGTTTGGTCAGCGACTCGCTGGCGGACATTGACCCGCTACACGCAGTCGATCTCGAAGAAGACACCAACCCGGTCCTGAACGGCGGCGTTCCTGTGGGAGCCGTGGCATGAGGGATTGGCCAAACACATTCCGCGCCGCTGGATACGTTGTGTCTCGGGCGTTCCGGGGCATGGCGCAGGCACCGATGGTGCAGCTGCTGGCCGTGGCGACGACTGCGGTGTGCATGTTGTTGCTGGGCACGGTGATGCTGGCGTGGACCAACGCCCAGGGTGTTGCAGGCGCGTGGGGCATCGATGTGCCGGTCACGGTCTACATTCACGATGACGCGCCCACGGACGAGATCGAAGAACTCGCGGGGCTACTCGAGGCGATTCCCGAGGTGACGAGCGTTGAGCGGGTGTCTCCCCAGGACGCGATGACCCGACTGGCGGAGGGACTCGGCGGCGAGGCGAGCATGCTCGAAGGCATCGAGCCTGGGGTTCTTCCCTCGTCGCTGGAAGTTCACCTGGAAGACGGAACGTCGTCGGGCTTCATCTCTGCGCTGGGCGAGAAGGTGAGCGGCTTCGGAGTCGTGGAGGACGTCGCGGTCGCCGGGAGCTGGACCGATCAGGCCCAAGAAATGCTGAGGACGGTCGGCAACATGGCGCTGGGTGCTGCGAGCCTGGTGGGCTTTGCTTGCATGGCCATCGTGTGGAGCACGATCCGACTCGCTGTCTATGCACGCCGCTCCGAGATTCAGATTCTGCGACTCGTTGGCGGGTCAACACAGTTCGTTCGGGGGCCGTTCATCGTCGAAGGGATCGTGCAAGGCGCATTGGGTGCCGCGCTCGCGCTCACGCTGCTCTACGCGGGCTTCGATACGGTCCGGCCGTTCCTCGAGGATGGCCTGTCACTCTTGTTCGCTGCTGGTACGCTTCGTTTCTTCACGCCCACCGAGTTGGCGATCGGAGTGGCAT
The DNA here is from genome assembly GCA_913061055.1 of uncultured Pseudomonadota bacterium. Lineage (GTDB taxonomy): Bacteria > Myxococcota_A > Polyangia > Nannocystales > Nannocystaceae > CAJXVA01. The sequence continues at coordinate 17,067 of CAJXVA010000102.1, read as the reverse complement.
TCGGCGCGCTCGTTGGACTTCTTGGCTCTCGCGCGGCGGCGGGCCGCTACGTGGTGACCTGATGCGTCCGCGTTCTGCCGCGGTCTTGGGCCTGTTGGCGCTTGCCTTGGCGAGCACGGTGCATGCTCGAACCAAGGCTCCGCAGCGGCTCGAGGAAACCCTCCGCCGGGAGCTTGGCCTGACCAAGACCTCGACTGAGCTGGCCGAGTCTCTGGCCGTGCTCGACCGCGAGCGGTCGAGCTTGGAGTACACCGCCACGGTTCTCGACCACGCGGCCCGCGAGAGCATGCGGCGGCTCGACGCGTATCGAGGCCGACGCACCGACCGCGAAGCGACCGCCCGCAGCCGGGCGCGTTCGCTCTACAAACTCTCCCGTGGTGGGGTGGCGAGGCTCGCCTTCGAGAGCGCGGGCAATGATGATCGAGAGGCTGAACTGCAGGCGCGTATTCTTCGTGGACGTGCGCTGAGGTTCTTGGTGCGCCACGACCTTGGCGAACTCGAGGTCTACCGCCGCGCCGAAGAACGCGCGGCCTCAGAGCTGGTTGCCGCCTCGCGCGAGATGCAGACCTTGGGTGCGATCACGATGGTCGGTGCCGTTCAGGAGCACGCGCTCGTCTCGGCCGAACACGCGATCAACCCGGATCTTCGCGCGACCATGAAGTCGCGACGGCGGCTTGCCGACCGCCTCGACGGGGAGCTGACCCGCGAACACAAAGTCCTGCTGCGCAACGTCAAACGCAACTGGCGCTCGTTGCGTTCGTTGCGTGGCCTCGATGGTGCCCCGCGGCTTGTCCGCCCGGTGCAAGGGCGCGTGGTCGGACGCTTCGGTCCCTACACAGACCGCGTGCTCGACCTCCCATCGATTCGCAACGGTGTCGAACTCCACGCTCGCCGAGACGAGCCGGTCAAAGCGATGGCCGACGGGCGCGTCGTGATGGTGACCGCGCTCCCCGGATACGAAGACGTCGTGGTGTTGGACCACGGCGGCGGCCAGTACACGCTGACCGCCAGGCTCTGGGACATCGCGGTGGAAGAGGGCCAAGAGATCGAAGGTGGAGCGTTGCTCGGGAGAGTCGCGAGTAAAGCGCTCGACGACGGCCTCGGCAGCAGCGTGTACATCGAGCTGCGGCATGGCGAGAAGCCGGTCGACCCGACCGCGTATCTCAAGCGCGCGCGTCGAAGCGACGACTAGCTCGGCGAGTCCAAAGCGGCAAGGAAGAGCTCGAGCCCGCGGCGCCGTTGGACGCTGCGGCTCGGAGAGTTTCCGCGCCTCGTCGAACTCCCAGTTTGAGGGGCGCAGTCCAAGCGAGCGTGCAGGCGATGGGAAGCCGCCGAACATCTCGCTCTGAGGGTCGAGGCTTTGACGCTGCGGACGGAAGTGTCCAGTGGTCCGGACACTTCGTCGTGAGGGTCTTCGACTTTCGGAACCAAACCACTTTCAGCGTGAAGGGCCGTTCGGCCGGCGGTAGACTCGGTATGCATGGAAGCGAGCAGGTACAGGCACGTAGAGTGGGCGCTCGCAGCGCTCATTGTTGCGGGGGGGGGCTCGGTTGCGACGTGGAAACCTCTGGGCGTTCCGAGCGCCTCAGAGACGGTGAACTAGAGCTCCCTGATCTCGAGTTCGTCACGACCGAGGCCGAGGCGGAGTTCGTCTACTGGACGGTTACCACCAAGGACGGAAAGGGCGAGGTGACCAGCTTCGAAGAAGCTGGCTCGCTGGACCTCGAAACTTGGCAACGCGTCGCGCGACCCTGGACGTACGTGGACGAGCCCTTCCTCTTTCATGAAGCCGCCGGCGAGCGGTTCGAGCAGGACGGGTCATCGAAGAGCTGGTACGCGGTCATCCGCGAACCGAACGAAGCGCCGGTCGAGCCTCTGCTCAGCCGCGCCGGACCGCCCGTGGTGGCACAGGAGGTCTCAGAGTGGATTGCGTCTGGGTCGGACGATGACTGGCGCACGCTCAGTATCAAGGTGAGCGGGTTCCCTGACTGGGACATCCCGCTCGTTCCCGACGAGGGTTCGTTCCCGCTGGCGGTGTTGATCGAGGCCGAGGCTGATCGCGAACTGGCCCTCGAAGAGCGAGAGTCTCTGTTCCTCGAGCTCAGCGAACCCGTGCGAAGCACCACCGGCGCGGCGGGTGGTGAGGTCTTGGATGTGGGGTGGTCTTCGGGCTGGGTCACCGTCCGCGTCAGCCCGCAGCTCGGCAGCGAGCTCGTACAAAGAGAAGACCTGGGCAAGGTGAACTTCGGTGAGCTGAAATTCGAGCCTATGTCCCTCAGCTTGAAGGCCATCCGAGCTCGCGAGGGAAGCGACGTGCAGACGTATTGGAACAGCGGCTTCTATGGCCAGCGCTCGAGCGGGACCGCGATGAGAGCGGCGGTCGTTGAGGGCTTCCGCATCAACGACGACTCCTGCTACTTCGGCGAGAACGGCGGGTGCGGCACTGAGCGACTCAAGAAGATCTTCGAGTGCAAGTTCGGATGTGGGAGCCCGACATCCAAGGCAGCGTACGACTACGCCGCCACCGGCGACGACGTTCAGCACGGCGCCATGGTGACCTCGCTGCTCGGCGCCGACTACACTCAGGATCAGGCTGACGGGTTTGACGTCTGCGATCCGCTCTGCTCCTCACCGGTCAGCTCATGTGACCACGAGTCGAACAGCTTCGAGGGGCGCGCCTCGGGTATGGCGAAGGAGGTCAACATTGACTACTACGACATGGACGGATCTCCGTACGAGTTTGCTTGGGACGATGCGTTCGAGTGCGCCCATGGAATCGGGACGAGCTGCACGAAGGCCGATGTGATTTCCAACTCAAACGGCCGGGCGGGGACGTGCGATCCCGCGGACCTCGTCGCGAGTGAAGACGAACTCGAGAACGCGTTTGACGATGGTGTCTTGGTTGTCAGCGCGCTCGGCAACACGACGATCACTACGTGCACGGCACGGAGCCCCGCTACCGTTCCCAAGGTCCTTGCCGTCAACGGAATCGACCTTCGGAACTCGCCCTACGCGACAGCGCCGGTTCACACAAACCTCCAGGCCGCGCGAGGCGGCGCGGACATCGAAATGAACGGCACCGTTCGAAGCGGAGCCCTCTCGATCGCCGACCTCGCTGCCCCTTCGGATGGCATCACTTACTCGACGAGAACTCTGCTCGGAGCTCCCGGCTCAGACCCTGATTCTCCGCCTCGCGGCTGCGTTGATACCAGCACCGGGCCTGGAGTGAACGGGACGAGTGCCGCGACTCCGATCGTGGCAGGGAGCGCCATGGTCCTCAAAGCACGCTGGCTCGATGCTGGTCAAACAGGAATCTCCAGCCCAGGCCGCCTTCACACGCTGATGCTCTTGATGGGCGACCGCGCCGCTGAGGGCGGTGGCAAAAAGAGCGCAGGAACCGACGACCTGTTTGGCTTCGGGCGGTTCAAGGCCCGGCTGTTCAAGTCTGGCGCGCCGAGCTCGAGTCCCGGTTCTTGGGACTGGCGCATCTTGACGTTCACCGCTTCCACACCCGACCAGAAGTTCATCGCGTTTGGTGGGCCGATGAGCAACGGGGCCGAACTCGCGAAGTGCGTCGCACTGCAGCACGAAGACATGAGTAACAAGGACGACATCAGCCGCTTCCGCCTCAAAGCCAGAGTTCGCGATCCGAACGGTAGCGGCCAATGCGTTCCCGGCCAGGGCTCGGTATCCGCCACGCGGACGAACTCGGACTTTGACTCCAAAAAAATGGTGGCGTTCAAAGACTCCTCGACCGATATCGAAGGCGAATGTCTCGAAGTCGAGGTGGACCGCTCGGTGCTCAGCAGCGCCGGTGCAGAGACGGTGACGGTCGTTTGTGGGTACTTCTCGGAGGTTGATGATGAGCCAAACTAAATCAAGACTGCGGCTGCTTGCGATGATGCTTGGCGGGCTGGCTCTCTCCTGCGACAAGGACGGAGATGCAGGTTCGGATACTGGGACGACGAGTTCCATCGGCATGCCCTCGTCGTCGACCGCGGCAGAGGTCTCGGCATCGAGCTCGAACTCCGCGACGACCGCCCAACCTCAGGAATCCTCTTCCAGCAGCATATCCTCCGGAGCAAGCACGAGCACCGGATCGCTCGACCCCGAAACGGTCTGTCGCACCTGGCCGGATCCCAGCCTGTGCCCGTACGGAGGGGACATCGGCTTGCCCGAGCCGCAGGACTGCGTGCCCGTTGATATCTACCTCTACGATTCTCCGGGTGTATGTGACGTCGAGTTTGAAACCCGGTGTGAGGTCATGGAGAGCTCCATCCTCGGCGGCTCGGCAGACTGCAGCGCTCTGACCTACAAAGATGGATGGTTTCGAGAACTCGCCGATGGGAGTGTGGAGTTCTGGGGGGTCTACAGCAACAACCCACCGCTTGAGCCGGGACTCACTCGGTGTCGTGACCAGCCGGAGATGTGCGCGTGCGAGTGCGACCTCATTCAGCCCGAGTGATCGCGCTGCTCGCATCGCTGGACGCGCTCAGCTGCCACCGGGCTGAGGAACGGCCCGCCCCCTCCGAGTGCACCAAGCTCGGCTCGCTCCGGGTTGGGCCGTCCGACGCCGAGGCAATCCGAGCCCACCTGCAACCGGCACCCCCAATCGAGCAAACGCTCGAGTTCGCCGTCGACGTCCGAGCGACGGAGTACCTCGAGACGGGAGCCCTCGGCTCCAAGACCTGGCCCGAAGCAATCCGAGCGTACCGGGCGCGGGTTCGCGACGCGCAGGCTGGTGACGGCCTGGCTGCGCTTCAAGAGGAAGTCCTCCGCACAAGGCGGGAACTTGGTGTCGAGGCCGTCTCCTGTAACTAGGGTTCTTGAAGACGTCAGTTCGCTCGCGTCACGACTAATTAGAGCTTCAGCTTACGCTTCATGGCGCAGGAGCGCTTGTCTCCGGCACGACAGGCCTCGTCGAGGAGGCCGCGTGCGGTCGTGCGATCTTTCTCGACGCCGAGCCCCTTCGCGTACATCTCGCCCAACGTGTCACAGCCGATGCGGCTCTCGGCGCACGTTCGCTGGAACAACTCGGAGGCCTTGGCAGCGTCCTTGGCGGTGCCTCGACCCTCGAGGAGCTGAAGCCCCAGGTTCGCGCAGCCGCGGGGGTTGTTCTGCTCGCAAGCGCGCTCGAACAGCGCGGTGGCGCGAGTCTCTTCGCCGCGGGTGTTGTAGCGAGCGCCGGCGTCGACACAGGCATCCATACCGCTGTGGTCACACGCTCGCTCGAGTAGGGCGAGGGACGCGGCCGGATCCGGGGTGAGCGCGGCCAATTGGCTGCAACCGTCCGGGTGCTCGGCGGTGCAAGCCCGCTCGAACAGGTCCGCTGCTGCGGCCTTGTCCTGGGAAACCCCATCACCCGCGAGGTACGCCAGCCCGAGGTTGGTGCAGCCGCGAGGATGGGCGCCGCTGCACGCCCGGCGGTACAGACCGATCGCCAGTTCGAGATCCTTTGGGACCCCGATTCCGCCCGAGTACAGCGCGCCAAGGTCCGAGCATGCGGCAGCGTCACCATCGACGCAGGCCTGCTTATAGAAGCGCACCGCGGTCGGAAGATCGGTCGCACCGCCGATACCCTGGGCCTGAAAGTAGGCCACCGCACGACAGCCTTCGCGGTCGTCGAGCTCGCAGGCACGCTCGTAGCTGCTGCGAGCCTTGGCCCCGTCGATCGCCACGCCCACGCCTCGCTCGTACGCGAACGCCAGGCTGACGCAGCTACCCGCGTGTCCACGCTCGCATGCCGCGGCGCACTGCTTGGCATTGCGCCAGTCGCATTGCCGCGCGGAGTCGGAGGTCACCGGGGTGCATTTCTCGTCTTGGAGTTGGGTCCCCGACGGACACGCCCGGGTTTGACCCGGGGCCTCTGCGGCCGGGGAATCGTCTGCGTCGCCCATGACCGGTGCCAGCTCCAATCGGAGCGGCGCGCCGCACCGAGCCGGTGGAGCTTCCGCGTTGGGACTGGAGGTCTTGCAGGCTTCGAGATCTCCGTCGGTGTTGTGAATCTCCCGCGAACTCTCGCTCCCCGCTTTGGCTCCGTAGTCGAACAGCTCGGCGGCGGTTCGAATCTTGGACTGCGTGCCGGTCGACATCGCGAACGCGCCCAGCGTTGCGCTGCGAACGATGTGGGTCGCGCCCTCGCACTCGCCTCGTAGCTGGCTACGGTTCGCACGCCGGGCTGCCGTGGTTGTCTTTCCGACCATGGAGAGCGCCACATCGAGGGTCGCCCCGCGCGAGAATTCTCCCTCGAGGCTGGCGGCGATCCCTGCCCCTCGCAGCGGCAAGTTGGCGGCAACTTCGCTCCCGTTGAGCAGCCGAACCACTCGCTCCTTCCGGGTGGCGCCCATGAACGTGTAGTCGCCGGGCATGTTGCAGTCCAGGAGGTGAGGCCCTTGCGCATCCAGTGCCATCACCGCCACGCCGCGCTTCATCGCGACCTCGAGATCGACGCGGGTCTCCGCGTCCCAGTCGACCACCAGGACCCGCGGTCGCTCCCCGAACTCCAACTCCACGTCCATCGCCTGCGCGTACGTCGGGTCGTCGGGCCTCACGCGCTCTGCCGCTCCGCCTGCGCTGCAGCCCGCCAGGGAAATGAGGGCGAGGGCCAGTCTCTTCACGATGTGCCTCATACGCTGTGGACCGAACGTCTGTCGACCAGAGTTCCCTACACCCCGGCCGCCGATTGTCCTCGTTCGTCCGTCGGGCCCCCAATGCTGGCGCTCCGAGCATCCCCGTGGTCCCCTACGGCCGTGTCTCGCCGTTGGCTCGCAGCGCTCGTCTTCCCGGTTCTGCTCTCGGTCCCATCCTGCGCCACCGGCCGCGGGTCTTCGGCCGAAAACTCGCCGAATGAGCTGCGGGATGTGATCGATCTCTGCGATGCGTTCCTGGCGATGCCGGAGGCGGTCGACCCGGCGCCCATCGTTCGGTTCATGACCGACAGCCCGGAGGTCCGGGTCGTGCTGGCGCCACACACCGACGGTGTCGCGACGGGGGATGCCATCCCAAAGTGGGCGTCGTCGATGCTGTTTGCCGGCTACATCGCCGGGAACGTTCGGACGCAGCTGGTCGCCGGGAAAGCCGAGGACAGCCCGGTCGGGGGCTACCGAGGGGTGCTCTCCGTGTATCGCGCGCTGCAGCCCAAGGGACTGAGCATTGCTGCGATCGACGAGCTCGATGCTGCCGAGCGCGACGGAGGCCTCGACGCTTGGGTTGCTGCGCGCCTGGGTGCGTGAGCGGGCGTCAGTCGACCGCGTGGTTGACGTTGAACGACAGGCCGAGGGTGTTCTCGGTCGGTCCAACCGATCTCACACTCATCGAGCCTCCGAGCTGGTCCGGGAGGTTCATCGTGGCGCTCACGAACAGCTGTCTGTCCTCCCGGCGAGTCTCGACAGCGAGCTCGAGTTCGTCGTCCAACGTGGAGGCGACCGTGGCGTAGCCCTCGACGACCTTCGATGCCCGAATCGCTTCTGCTTCGTCTGAGAACCGCAGGACGACGCTGGCCTCGACGCCTTGCCACACGTCGAGGTGACCGGAGAGTCCGGCGATCGAGGGGTGCCACGTGGACGGAAAGGGATCACCGATCGCCCAGATCGGTGCGTCGAGATCGGTGCTCGGTGCGATGCGCGAGACCACATCGTTCGAGCCTTGTCGTTCGAGCCGTTCTCGGATCTCGGCTTCGGTCCGACTCGCGCCGACACTGACCAGGATGCGTTTGTCCTCTTGGCCGACGCTCACGATCGCGGGGTCAGCCCCTTCGCGCGTCACGGTGTATTCGAGGTAGGGCCCCACTGCGGCGCGGCGGATCGACACGCTCCCCCCATCTTTTCCCTGTGAGGCGAGGACGCGCAGACACGGTTCGATGTCGGACGGGTCCCAGTCTCCGTGGATGAGGAATTCTCCGAAGTTCCGGCCGGGATCGAGTGCCAACACGACTTTGTGGGTCCGCGCCAGCACCACCTCCCCGCAGCGTTTCCAGGTGGGGTCGCTCCGCATGGCATCGATGAGGGGAGCGAGCCCTGGTGCCTGCTGGAGCTCGGTCCAATCGATGCCGAGAATCGCCCCGGCGGACTCATCGACGGACGCGAGCTCCACCGCAGGCCAGCGATTCGCGGCACGGGGTCCGGGCGCGCGAGGGCCCGGTGGATCGTTCGATGTTGAGGGCGTCGCGCCGACGTGAACAGCGGTGGGGAGCTCCAGCATCGCGGAGGCTTCGTGCGGATCGTGAGACGGGCTCCAGGCGCCGCCCAACGCTGCCAGCGCGCCGGCCCCAAGTCCTCCCAGTACCCATGCCGACGCACGCCGGGTCAGCCCGGTGCGTTCCGCCAGCGGAGGCCGGTGCGAGGCGGTCATCTCCCCGGATTCGAGCGCGACCCGGATCTCGCTCGCGGCCTGAAATCGATGCTCCCGGTTCGACTCGAGCGCACGAAGTACGACCGAGTCGAGATGTTCGTCGCACTCGCCGAACTCGGACGGCGACGGAAAGCGCCCGACCGGGAGCTGCCCGGTGAGCATCTCGTAGAACACCACCCCGATGGCGAATACGTCGGCTCGGTGATCGACCGATTTGGGATCGCGCAGCTGCTCGGGGGCCATGTACTGCGGGGTTCCAACAATGCGGTGGGTCCGGGTGCGCGCCTCGAGCTTCTGAAGCTTTGCCAGCCCGAAGTCCGCGACCTTCACCGCGCCATCGAGGTTGATGAGGACGTTCTCGGGCTTGATGTCGCGGTGCACGACGCCGCGTTCGTGGGCGTAGGCCAACGCGTCGCACAGCTGGGAGATCAGTCGCACTGCGGTCTGCGGTTCGACACCGCCGAGGATCAGCTCCCGGAGGTTGGTGCCCTCGACGTACTCCATGATCAGGAAGAACGTGCCCCCGACCTCGCCGAAGTCGTGGACCCGAACGATGCCCGCGTGGTCGAGCCGGGCGAGCGCACGCGCTTCTCGTTCGAACCGCTCCCGAAACTCGGGGTCCTCGCAGAGCTCGGCGCTCATGAGCTTGACGGCGACGAAACGATCCAGCCGGAGTTGTCGAGCCCGATAGACGCGCCCCATGCCGCCCCGCCCCAGGCATTCATACAGCTCGAGGTCGGGCATGGCGCACAGGAACGAAGACAGGTCATCCTCGTCCATGTTGGCGACAGATTCCGTCCCAACTGGGCCGAGGCCCAGCGCCAGGAGGGCGGCCGGGGATCCGGCGGCGTCGGGAGGCTGTTCGCTCATCAGTCCTCGTCGGTGCTGAAGGAGAAAGAAATGCCGCTCTCTTGCTTGCCGTTCTTGCTGTGCTTGCCGCGGTGTTCACGGATCTTGGCATGCGGCTTGTGGTCGCCGCTCGACTGCGCGACGAGCTTCTTCATCGTCTTCTCGGTGGCGTGGACCTCTGCGGTGATGGTGTTGCCCGAGGTCTTGAGCTCGATGCTCTTGGCGACGTCGGACATCTCGTCCGACATCCGCAGCATGGTCAGGAACATCGTCGCTTCGGCACCCGATTTCGCCGCGAGCGCCTCGCCGGTGAACTCCACGCTGACGTGAGCGTCCAGGCCCTTCGCCGGGTCCATCCATCCTTCGGCGTACTGCAGCTCCTTCGACTTGCTTCCAGGACGGGTGGTGAACCACATCGGTTTGCCGTCGGGGCTGGGGTCGGCGTCCAGAAGGTCCTTGAGTCGGGCTCGGGAGGGGCGCGGCAGGGGAGCAGGGCCGACGACAAAGGCGAACACGCCATCGGCGACCAACTCGGCGCGCAGGACTTGGGGCTTCTCACCATCGTCGGGTTTCTTCGCGCTGAGCTCCTTCTCCAGGGTGTCGGCGCAGTCTTCGGCCGCATCGGCGTCGAGTTTGCCTTCGACGTAGACTTCGATCCGGTCGCTGCCCGTCCCGACGGTGAGGGTCTTTGCCGACTTCACGAAGGTTCCGCAGGCGTCGGACCCGTCGACGTCGACGTCGATGTTCCCCGTGCCGAGCATCTCCTTGCCCCACGACGAGGCTTGCAGCGCATCGAGTTCGACCCGGGCCACGGTGTCGTAGGCGAGCGCGGAGTCAGGCTCGACGTCACAGCCACTGAGGGCGCCGGTGGTGCCGAGGGCGAGGGCGAGGGCGACGGAAGATTTCGTCATGTTGGGTCCTGAACGCTTTCGACCCGGGCGTTACAAAAAAAGTTTACCGGGCCCGACCTGCCCCCGGGCCACGGAGAGCCCTCGCTCCCAAAAAAGTCGAACGATTCAGCCGGAGAGGGCCGAGATCACAGACCGAAGCTCGTCGTCGATTTCTGCTGGGGAGGACACGGTTTGGCTGACTTCCTCGCGGAGCAGGGCGCGGAAACGGGTGCGCATGCGGTGGGCGGCGACCCGGGCTGCACCCTCGGAGAGACCTACGCGATCCCCGAGCTCTTTGTATGGCGGAGGGTCGTCGGAGAGCAGCGTGGGGCGGAGCGCCTCGAACAGCGCCTGCTTCCCCTGGTCGTCGTAGTCTGCCGCGACGCGGTGCTCGGTGCGACGCAGCAGGGCCATCGCCCATGCGTACGCGTAGGCTCCTTCCGGAGTGCGGTCGTCCGGGATCTCGATGTCTCGCTCGAGATCAGAGGTGGTCGACAGCGGGATGGGGGTGGCCCCGCCGCCCCGTTTGGCCGCGCGCTCACGGGCGTTGATTCGTGAGAGATAGTTGCGGAGGGCGCCTAGTAAGTAGGATCTGAAGCGCCCGCGCCCCGGGTCGACACCGGCCATCGCGGGTCCGGCCAGGAGGGTCGAGACGAAGCCCTGCACCGTGTCCTCCGCGTCGGCGATCGGCATGCCGGTCCGCCGTAAGTAGGCGAACAGGGGCAACCAGTAGTCGCCGCACAGCTCGTTCAACGCGCGCCGCGGGACATCACCCTCGCGGGTTGCGCTCAGCACCATCGACCAGCGCGTGGTCGGGAAGTGGCCGCGGGGTTGGGGTTTGGCCATGGAACCGACGACCGAACGTAGCACGCCGGATGAAGGCCGCTCGAAGCGGGCCGCAGTGTGGCTACCCGGCTTGGGCCACCAGCAAGATGGCCGCCGCGGCGAGCATCCGGCCGAGCTCCAGCGGCCACGCCCATCGCTTGCCTTCGAACAGGCCGCCCCAGACGATGGTTGCGAGCAGGACCCAAGAGCCGGTCAGACCGATGACCCATGGGGAGAGCGTCTCGAGCGACACAAGCAGGGCTGCGACCACGCCAACGGAGACCAGCAGCTGGACGAGGATGTACGCCTTCACGCGGGGGGGCGTGCAGTCTACGGAGTACTTGTGTTCGGCGCGGGAGCGGACCTGCTCGTCACAGAGCACTGCAGCCCCACCGTCCGGCGTCCAACCCGGCGGCGCAAACCAGACCTTCAGCTTGTCGCGCCAGTCCGGCAACGACCAGCTTCGACGGCCGAGTTCCGCAAAGTAGTAGAAGTTGAGCCACAGCGGGTTGAAGCTGGTGACCTGCGCGACGGTGCCGTAGACGGGTTGGGTCTGCTCCTGTGCGAAGGTGCCGAAGAGCCGGTCCCACACGATGAACACACCGCCGTAGTTTCGGTCGAGATACTCCCCGTTGATCGCGTGGTGGACCCGGTGGTGGGAGGGCGTGTTGAGCACCCACTCGAGGGGACCCAGACGACCGACCAACTCCGTGTGGATCCAAAACTGGTACAGGCTGCTCAGCGCGATCGACAGCAGGTAGATGTGCGGCGGAACGCCGGCGACGCCCAACAGCAGAAACAGCGGCAGCGCGGTGGTGCGGATGATCCACGGTTGGCGCAGCGCGACGGCCAGGTTGAAGTCTTCGCCATGGTGGTGGACGACGTGGGCCGCCCAGAGCACGCTGACTCGGTGGTTTGCGCGGTGCCACCAGTAGAACAGGAAGTCCACGCCCAGGAAGCCGAGAACCCACTGCACCGCGAGCGGCAGGCCGAGTGTCTCGAAGTCCCACACTCGGAACTCGAGGTAGACCCACACGTACGCGGCGGTTCTCAGGGCGCCGGTGAACAGTGAACTCAGCACCTGGTTGGAGACGCCGATTCCGAGGTTGGCGACCGCGTCGTTGAACCGATACACCGAGCGGCGTCGGGCCCGACCGATCAGCGCCTCAACCGCGATCAGGATCAGAAAAGCCGGAATGGCGAGCGCGACGGGGTTCATGGCACAGGGGACTTCGGCCTCACGGTGACGCGCACGCGCAGGGTACGAGCGAAGCCTAGGCTCCCGTTGGGGCCGGCGCACTCGAAAAAGACCGGCGGGCTCCCCACGAAAGATCCAGAAAAAAGTCGGCCATCCGCCGAGCTGTGCCGTACGTCAAAGGGAACGCCTAGCCCCCGCAAAAACCCGTATCGGCGCTCCGCATGGGGCCGCGATCTGGAGCTACACTGCTCGCCGTGACCTCCCGACTTCGTAGCGTAGCGTTCGGCGCCAGCATGTTGGCTATCGGCGTGGTGGTGGGAGCGACCGGAAGCGTCGCGGTGGCATCGGACCCGGAGCCGACCGCCGCCCCGCCAAGCTACTCGCGCTACGCCAAGCTCGATATGTTTGCCCGAGCGCTGGCGATCATCGAGCAGTACTACGTGCGGCCGGTCGACGACCAGGCCATCGTCTACGCCGCATTGCGTGGGCTGGTCTCGGAGCTCGACCCCCACACTTCGTTTCTGCCTCCCCAAGACGCCAAGCTGCTCCGTGAAGATATCGAAGGTGCGTTCGGGGGCATCGGGATGGTGGTGGTCCTGGGCCGGGAGAGCAACGGGGAGCGATTCCTCGACGTGCGCGACGTGATTCCCGGGGGCCCCGCCGACAAGGCCAACATCGCGGCGGGCCACCGCGTGCTGGCGATCAACGGACAGTCCATCGCGCAGTTCGTGGATCTGCAGCGGGCCATCACCGTCATTCGGGGCGAGCCCGGGACGACCGTGAAGCTCACCGTGGAGGATCCCGTTCGTGGCGTGAAGCGAACGGTCGAGCTGGCGCGCGCGATCATCGACACACCACCGGTCGAGGTTCGCTCGCTCGGCGAAGGCATCGGCGTTCTGAGGCTGCGGGACTTCCCCGAGGATGCGGCCGCGGACGTCAAGGACGGCGTGCTCGCTCTGCAAAAAGAAGCTGGCGAGGCCGGGCTGCGCGGCTTGGTCTTGGACCTGCGCGACAACGGTGGCGGCCTGTTGGACGAGGCGATTCGCATTGTGGATCTGTTCGTCTCCGAAGGGGCGATCGTCCGCACCCGGGGTCGGCGTGGTGTGGTGCTGGACGAGGCACGGGCGCGGCGCGTGACCACGCTCGACCCTATCCCGCTCGTCGTGCTCGTGAACAAGGGGTCGGCCTCCGCATCCGAGATCGTTGCGGGCGCGCTGCAGGATCACCAGCGTGCGCTCATCATTGGCGAGCGTACGTACGGCAAGGGGTCCGTGCAGGCGCCGTTCGAGTTGAGCGACGGCAGCCTACTCAAGCTGACGACCGCGCTCTATTACACGCCGGATGACCGACTGATTCAGGCCAGCGGAATCATGCCCGATGTGTTTGTGGGCGCGACGGAGCCGGGCGCACAGGTCGACATCGATTCCCGGCCCGAGATTCGGCCCGAGCGCGAGAGCCCGCGGCATCTCGAGCCGGAGGACTTCGGGCGCGATTCTCCGTCGCTGGCGAGCGCGTCGAAGGCTGAGATCGCGGCGGCGGACGACGTACAACTGCGCCGCGCGGTGCAGCACCTCAAGGCGTGGGAGCGCGTGAGCGCCAAGGACGGTCGATGACCACCTCAGAGGCGTCGGACTACAAGCTCTTCATCACCGCGATCTTCGTCGCCTTCGCGCTGCTCGAACTGCTCCGCGGACGCTTCCTCAATCGACAGACCCGACCCCGGGACCTGGTCATCGAGGTCGTCTCGACGGTCAGCATCATGGCGTTCACGGTCCCCAGCATCCTTTGGCTGGTGGATGCGCTCGGCTCTGCGTTGCTGCCCGAGCTGCGCGATGCGTGGGCGTCGTGGCCCTGGTGGGCCATGCTTGGGGTGCTGCTGGTCGCCGACGACATGACGCAGTACTGGTGGCACCGGGCGAACCATGCGGTCCCATGGCTGTTTCATCTGCATCGGGCGCACCACACCGCGGGCTACATGAGCGTCCGCATCGTCTACCGCAACAACGTCTTTTACTATTGGCTCATGCCCGGGTTGTGGCTCTCGGCGGGGCTTGTCTTCCTCGGCTTCGGGCCGGTGTACGCCGTGTACGTCGTGGTGAAGATGGCGGTGATCGTGGGCGCGCACTCCAGCGTTCGCTGGGACGAGCCGCTGTACCGCAACCGGGTCGGGGCCAAGCTCATGTGGGTCCTCGAGCGGCTGATCTCGACGCCCGCGACGCACAATGCCCATCACGGGCGTCACGCCGAAGATCCGGCCACGTTCTACGCCGGCAACTACGGCAACTTGCTGTTCCTGTGGGACGTCCTGTTTGGGACGGCCCGGATCACGCGGACCTACCCCGAGGCGTACGGGGTCGAGGACGAAGCTCCTCGGTCGTGGAAGAACGAGCTGCTGTGGCCCCTGTTCCGAGGCCGCGAGTAGCGTTTCGGTGGCCTGACCCCGAAAGCTTGGGCGGGGCCTGGCAGGGGTGATACCAAGGTGGCGGTGGGCGACGAGAAGCCGAGCTGGGGACTCCCGCTGTGGATCGCAGCTGCGCTCGTGCTGTTCTGGATCGCGCCGCGCCCTCCGCAAGCCCCCCGCGGGCTGCCCGAAGACGCTCAGGCCATGCAGCGGGCCGCGGCGTTCGTCGTGCGCGACACCCGGCAGTGGCAACAGGACCATGGGGACCAGAGCCTGCCCTGGGCTGAGGCGGACGGGCATCTCGCGATCGTCATCGACGACGTCGGGCGTGAACTCCATCTGTTTGAAAAGCTGGTCTCGCTCCGTTACCGGCTCACGTTCTCGGTCTTGCCCGGGTCGGTCTACGCTGCCGGGACGCAGCTCCGGCTGGACGCCGACCGTCGGCGCTACCGCGAGGTGATGCTTCATCTGCCGATGGAGCCTGCCGATGCGAAGGCGATGCGCGAAGGCGACGAGGCGAAGGAGACCTTCCTGCTGAGCACCGATGATGCCGAGACGATTCGTCGCAAGACCGTGGCCGCGTTGGAGAACGTCCCCGCTGCGGTCGGCATCAACAACCACATGGGCTCTCGGCTGACAGCTGACCGGGCCGCAATGGATGCGGTCATGAAGGTCCTGCGCGAGCGGAAACTGTTCTTCCTCGACTCCCGGACGCACCACGACACCCAGGGAATCGCCGCCGCTGCGGCTGCGCAGGTGCCCGCGCTCTCCCGACAGGTGTTCCTCGACCACGACACGTCTGCGGAGGCGATCGCGGCTCAGCTCGAGGAGGCTGCCCGGCTCTCGAAGCTCGGCCCGACCGTTGCGATCGGACACCCGTCGGCAGAGATGTACGAGGTGTTGGCTTCGAAGCTTCCCGAGCTGCTCGAGGCCGGCGTTTCGGTGTATCCGCTGTCGCACGTGCTCGAACATCAGCTGCGCGGTGAGGCTGCACCCGAGTCGAGCAGCCAGCAGACGGCACCCTGAGGGCAGCATCGCCGGTACACTGCGGCGGTGAAGGGGATCACCCACGTTCGGAGCTTGGCGTTTCTGGCCGCAACTGCGGCTGTGACCGCGTGCCGTCCAGCACCACCGCAGGATCCTGAGCTGGTCGCATCGGCGTCTGTGCCCGCGGGGCTAACGCTCGGTGAGATCGCGGACCGAATCGACCCGGGTGCTCAGGCTCCGCTCTCCGAGGGACTGCCTCCGTGGATGTACGGACTCATCGGGCTGGAGGCGAATCCCTCCGCATCAGCGGCGGCGCTTCTGGAACAGTCGGCGGCCGAGCAGGCGCAGGTCAAAGCTCGAGTGGAGGCCGGGATCGACGACGACGACTCGATGGTGTTCCTCATTCGCTCCGGAGCGCGATCCGTTGTTCTTGCCGAGCAGGCGGCGCAGCGTGGCGCTCCCGATGCTGATGCTCTCGCGCGGCTCGAGCGGGCCTATCGCGCCGTGGACATCCCGATGCTTGCGAACGATCGCAGCACCTTCGGGCAGTTCCTGACGATGTTCGCCAATGTCGCTGTTTCCGAAGGCGTAGGTCCTTCGGACGCGGAGCAGCTGCAGCAACTCGGCGGGGTGGTGCAGGGCGCGATGCGAGCTGCGGGCCCGCTTCATCGCCGGACCGTGGCTCAGCTGCTGCGAACCGCTCCCGAGCATGACGCGGTCCCAACGGCATTGCTCGCCGCCGCGAAGGCGGAGCGCGGCACGGGGCAGGACTGGACGGTCCCGGCGGCCAAGCTCGCCCTCGAGCGTCGAGGCACGCTGGCTTCGGCGGAGGAGCAGCTCGACCTGGCTCGGGTTTGTCTTGCGGGCCTCGACGTCCCTTGCGGTGAGGCAGCCCTGCGCGCTGCGGCCGGGGCGGAGGGAAGTGACGACGTCCAAGAAGAGGCGGTCCTCGCTCGCCGCATCGTCGAACTCGCCGACGCGACGACGTTGGAGAGCCGACTGGAACGCGCGCATGCCATGTTGAAGCTTGAGCGGTACGCGCCCGCGAAGGCCGAGTTCGAAGCGCTTCGCTCCGCGTTCCCACAGGACGCGCGTCCGGTCGGAGGCCTGGCGCTCCACGCGGTGGAGACCGCCTTCGACTTCGGCGGTGCCCATCGCATCATCGACGCGCAAGCCGGCCTGAAGAACGGCGATGCGGAGTACTACCAGCTCGCGATCGGCACGCGGGCGATGATGGCGATGTCGAGCATCGTGCCGTCCATCGCCGCGGACGATGCGCAAGGCACCGTTCGAGCGCTCGAGCCTGTGATCGCCCGGATGCGGGCGGACATCGACGGGTATGCGGCGCTCGGCAACTCCGATGCCCGGTACCTCGGGCTGCTGCTCGATGTCGGGGAGGAGTTACTGAGTCAGTACGAGAAAGCCGGCACGGCCGACCTCCGCAACGTCGCCTTGCTCGGCGATCGAGTCGTCACGCTTCAGTCGGCGATCCCGAACAACCCTCACGCCTATCGTCTGCCTGTCTCTTATACACATCTCCGAGCCCACGAGACCTCTCTACATCTCGT
>CAJXVA010000101.1 GCA_913061055.1 uncultured Pseudomonadota bacterium | reverse complement strand
AGCGTCAGATGTGTATAAGAGACAGGAACGTGAGGTGTTCAGCCACGACCGTTGCGCCGCTCACTCCCAGTCCGCCACCAATCCCGTTCCCGGATGCGACGTTCTCCGAGAATGTGCTGTTGCGAATGAAGGTCGTGCTGCTCGGCGGTGGGTTGATGCCGCGCGAGACGAGGACGCCTGCCCCCCATGGGGTTCCTGGGTAGATGGTCCCGACCTGGTTGGCGACGAAGGTGCTGCCCACGATGTCCACGTCTTCGTTGGTCACGACGAGGACCGAGATCCCGCCTCCACGCCACGACTCATTGGCGCGGAAGGTGGAGCGCACAACTTGAGATGCGGTCCGCAGCAGTGCTCCGCCGCCGTTTTCACCTGCGGTGTTCCCTGTGAAGGTGGAGTCCCGGATGTCCGCGCCTCCGTACAGGCCGCCTCCTTGCTCGGTGGCGTCGTTGTCCCGAACCACCGAGTCGTCGAACCCGGTGTGGAGATGCGACCCCTGCTGGGTGTAGACGGCTCCGCCTCGGTCCGCGACGTTGTCGGAGAGTGTGGCCTCCCACAGCCGAAGCTTTCGCATGAAGGTACCCGTGGCGCCAAAGTACACGCCGCCTCCCAACGTCGCTTCGTTTCGCCGAATCCGGGTTTCGTCGATGAATGTCTCCTCGGCCTCCGTGAACACTGCGCCCCCGTTGTTGCTGGCGAAGCAGTCCTCGAGTCTGCCGCCCTCCATGAAAACGGACGACGCTGCCTGGGCGCGGATGCAGCCACCGGAGGTCTGGGTTGAGAGATCGTGGAGGAGAACTTCCTCAAGGATCAGGGTGTTGTTGGGTTGAAGATCGATGCCGCGAACGTCGGGCTCGCCCTTCGCCGAGAGCTCGAGCCCCTGGATCCTGACCTTGGCTGGCGTCCCGCAGTTGGGTCCGGGGCAAATCGCACCGACCTCCAGCATCGACGTTCCGGAGAACGAAGAATCGGCCTTGAGAACCTGGCCCACGCCACGAATCACGACATCCCGCTCGATCTGGAGGGGGACGCTCACCAGGTACGACTGCGGCCCTTCGAACACGATCTCCGAAGCTTCGCCGTCATTGATCTGTTGGATGCAGACCTTGAGTTCGTAGGTGGCGTCCGAAGGATCGGGGACGAGCGGGACTTCGCAGGGGTCGGAGCTTGCTGCGTGGGCGGTCCCCGCGATGCCAAACAAGCAGAGCCCGGCGAGTGCCGAGGCGAACGACGAGGCGTGGTCAGGAAGGCTGCGCATGACATCCCCACCTGCCAGCGGCGTGCCACTTTCGATGGCGTTTGAGGTCGAAGAGGTTGGGGATGCGTCACTCCGAGTCTCGACGATGTCCCATGGGTCACTGCGAGGCCGGTTCGCGTCAGCCGAGTCGCCGAAGGGCCGCCAAGATCTCCGCTTTCTCCCCCTCGTCCATCGTCTCTGCCTCCTTGTGGATGTGTTGGCGCAGCATCGACGAGAAGTTCATGGCGGCCACGGCGAACATGCGTGGTGACGGGCGTCGACGTAGCGGCGAAAGAAGCGAACCAGCGTCTGCAGCTCGGCCACTGGGGTCTCCTCGCCAGCCTCGAGCCTGTGGGTGCGCGTGTCCGAGAGCGCGGAGGGCTGGCTGCCAGCTCTACCCTGGGACGATGGTCTCGCAGCCGAACGCGATGTTGATCGACCCGTTCTTCGCAACCTGCACCTTTTCGCAGGTCTGCGGGCACATCACGATCATCGTGGGTGCGACCGGGTTGTCGTAGTACCAGCCGTCGACGACCCCTGCACACTCCGCCGCGCTCGCCACTCGCGGAATCGGAAACGTTCCGCCGAGGCCGTCGTCGAAGTCCACATTGACCTTGTCAGGGTCGAAGTCTTCGCCGTTGGGCGGCTCGGGGATCTCGAACTCGCACGCGAGCTGGGTACCACCGATCACCTCCGTGGACAGCACATCGAAGACGGACTGGAAGTCCTGGTCGCACAGGTCGGCAGCGACGCCCCCGGTTTGCACGGAGAGGTTGATGTAGCGGCTTCCGATCCCCGCTGCGCTCGCGCAGTTGGAGTGGCAGACAACCGAGTGCTGCAGGTAGCCGGCGTACGAGGGGTCGAGCCCGAGGAACCCGGTGTCGAACGCCTCCAGCGACATGTCGGACGTGTCATCGGTGACGACCAAGATGTGCTTGGAGGACTCCTCACGGATTGCGCCGGCCCATTGCGGATGGGTGGAGAGGACGCGGGCCCACGCGTTGTGGCTGCTCACCGACTGGTTGACGTGGGTGAACAGCGGCGGGTTGTTGTCGTCGTTGGGACAGCCGCCGTTGCCCAAGGGGGGGTCCAAGCAGATCCCGTTGCCCTGGTTGGGGTAGCTCGAGATCAGGACCACGTGCACGTCGATGCCGCTGTCGATGATCTGCTGGCTGAAGTCGTTGAGACGGTCTTGGATCTCGCCGGCTTCGAACGTCATCGAGCCGGAGTTGTCGACCACCACGATGATGTCGGCGGGCAGGGGAACCAGCTCCGCCGCCTCGCTGACTGCGGCGCACTCCTCTTCTTCGGGAATCTCGCCCGACGTAGCGGCTCCGAGGTCGAACTTGGGCCCGTCGTTGCCGCTCGAGCCGCCAGAGTCGTCGTCACCGGATCCCCCGGAGGGGTTCGCGGTTGTTTCAGCGTCGCCGGTCCCGCCTCCGGTGCTCGATAGCCCGCCCAGGGTCCCGACACTCGCCTGGGTGCCGTCGTTGTTGCTCCCACCGTCACAGCCCCCAAGCAGCAACAAAGCGGCAGCTACAGCGATTCCAGCGTTCTTCGAGTGCGACTCGGCCCAACCCATCGAGGGTTGGACACCGCTGCGGGGCTCTCTTCCAGTGTCACAGCGAGAAAGTCTCATGGGGCTGCGGTTTGGTTGCGTTGCCGGGCCGTGGCGGCACCGATAGGCTCCGTGGATGCACGTTCGCGTCTCCGTGCCCTTGGCTTTTCTCGTCCTGTGTGCCGGATGCTTCAACCCGGACGACGATCCGTCCGCGATGGCGACGGATACCGAGGGAAGCACCGGGGTCGCCTCGACCGAGACTAGCCCGACGGGCAGTCCGACCTCAACCACCACAGGGACCACCGTGGACTCTCTGACGTCCACGACGGAAGACCCGACTGGCATCACCGCGACCGACACGGATTCCGGGTCCACCACGACCGGTTCCGAGTCCGGAGACGTGTCGTCCTCGACTGGCGATCCGCTCCCCATCGAGTGTGGAGATGGCGTTCCCGCACCGGGCGAGGTGTGTTTCGACGACGCTGCGGTGCTCAACGCCGGAGACATCGGCTATTCGCCCCGAGTGGGTGAGGTCAACGGGGATGGAAACGTGGACTTGCTGTACCTGTACGGCGATCAGATCGTCGTTCGTCTCGGCGGCGGAGACGGGACGTTTGGTCCCGAACTCGCCGATGAGACGGTGTTCTGCGATCAGATGGAACTCGCCGACGTCGACAGCGATGACGTGCTCGACCACGTCTGCACCAGCAACTTCGACACCACTCTATCGGTGTCGTTGGGCAACGGCGCTGGGAGTTTCTCGCTGCAGGCAACCCCGACGACCGTGGGAGCCTCTCCGGTCAACCTCGCCGCGGGGGCCCTCAACGGAGACGACAATGCCGATGTTGTGACGATCCATGGGACCGAGTCGGGGCTGATTCGGGCGTTGGTCTCGCAGGGCAATGGGCTGTTCATGATCAGCGACACCGTCTCGACCGGAGGCCTTCCTGGCGCCGATGTTGCGCTGGGGGACTTCACCGGTGACGGTTTCAACGACATCGTCTTCACGGTCGTCTCCGGAAATGAGCAGGTCCGCATTGCGGTCAACGATGGCACCGGAGAGTTCGGTCAATCATTGACCGTGAGCACCACGACCGATGGTGCGTTTGGGGTGGCAGCCGGCGATTTCAACGATGATGGTGACGACGACGTTGCCGTCGCAAACGGTGATGAGATCCTCACTCTTGTGGCCACGGGTACCGCATCGTTCGAGTCTGCGGTCTCGCTCGAAACGCCCGACGGCGCTTTGGCGGTTCGAACCGATGTGGTCGACGTGACCAACGACGACATTCCGGACGTGATCGCCGTCTATAGCAACCAGGCGATCGTGAGCATCTTTCCGAGCAACGGTGATGGCACGTTTGGCGACAGGGTCGACATCAACGTGGGCGCGCCCTCAGATTCGCTGTCTTCGGGCGACGTCAACGACGATGGGATTCCCGATATCGTGGTCGGCTCGACGTCCGACGAGCTGATCACGGTCCTGGTCTCGACGCCTTAGCAGCCGCTCACTTCTTCTTGGCTGGAGCGGCCGGGAGCTTGTCACCTGCGGGCTTTTCCGCGGGTGGCGGCACCGTGCCAATGCTGGCTGGATCCTTGGCGTCCACCACGGGGACGTCCTCGGTCGGCATCGCGAAGTTGGCTTCATCGACCTCGGCGTTGAGCTCGACGACGCTGAGCTCCTGCGTGAGCTCCATGATCGAGGCATCCGTGACCTGTTTGTAGGGGATCTTCATCCCTTCGACTTCACGGTAGTCGGTGGAGCGAATCGTGACCGGCATCGACCCCATCGGGCTGAAGACCTTGAAGGACTGCTCGACCATCAGGTAGCTACTCGTGTCGATGGTGACGGTGAGAACCGCGCCGGACTTGGCACTCAGCTCGATGTCGTAGGCCTTCTTGCCGTCGATCGTCCGCTCGGCGACGGTCTTGGCCGTCTCGAAGAAATCGCGCCAATCGGCCGTGAGAAGCAGGCTGCTGGCCCACATGTGCTGCTCGGCTTCTTTGCCCTCGAGCTTGCGCAGGCCGTTGATCGGCTCCTCTGCCCAAATGAGGTCGCCCTTCTTCCCGCTGCGGTTGATTCCTAGCCCCGGGATGGTCTGGACCATGTAGAAATCGCCGCCCTTCCACCACGTCTCGACCTTTCCGGTGAGGTTCTGCTTGGGGGCGCCGATGGTTCCCTCGAGGTGAAAGCTCTTCACCGACTCGAGCTTCGCTTTCCCGCCCACGGCCTCGACCGACTTGGCGAGCAAGTCGGCTGCAGCGGGGAAAGCGTTTTCGGGGGGGTCCTCCGCCGGTTGCTCGTCGTCCGGATGCGGCAACTTCACAACTGGCGGCGCGGTTGCGACGTTTTCGTCGTCTGCCGGCTTGCTGGTGGTGGCCTCGGTACAGCCTCCGAGAAGCAAGGCGGCGGTGAACAGCATGGGAGTGGATCGGCGCATCATGAACCTTTCAGATCGGCGACAGCCGCCTCGAGGACGGGGTCTTTGCCCGCGGCGAAGTCGGCTACGGTTTCGGGAACGATGTGGTCGGGGGCGACACCGAGCCCTTCGACGAGCACGCCCTGGGGCGAGTGATAGTCGCCCACGACGTATTGGAAGAGTGCACCCCCGTCGAGTTGCTCGATGAGGGAGGGGAGGGCCGCGCCCGCAGAAGGGCCGCTGCCGTAGATCGAGACGCGACCCAGATCGCGCATGCCAGCCGCAAAAATCTCCGACGTGCTGGCGGTGCCTTCGTCGACGAGAAGGGCCACGGGCCCAGAGAACGGGTCGGGGCTGGGGGTGACGTTGAACTCCTGGGTGAACTCCCGCATCTCGAGCTTGCCCAAGCTTCCGGGCTCCGTCAGGAGGCTGCGCGCGAGGGAGACGGACATCGGACCCACGCCACCGGGGTTGCCGCGCAGGTCGAGCACGAGCGCGGTCATGCCCTGGGCGCGAAGGTCGGCCAGCGCTGCCTGCAACTTGGGAAGCATCGGCAGCATCCACACGTTGAATCCCAGCACACCCACGGTCGTGCCCTCGACCATCCGATGCTCGACGCGAACCGGCACATCGGTGAGGTTGCCCAGCGACATCGTCTCGGACGCGTCGGCGACGCACGACAGCGAGGTGGGCTCGGCGTCGCCCTGGAGGGTGACCGTCCGAGCTTCCCCGGGGGCCGCGCAGGAGAGTTTGGCGGCAGCGAGCCGAGCGGTGACGCTCGCAAACTCGGCCGCCCGTTCTGTACGCTGCTCCGCGCGGTCCGTCAGCTCGGACACGGGCGTGCCGGCGACCTTGTCGAGCACGGCTCCGGGCTTGACGGCGGAGTCGGCGGGCGCATCGACGACGACGAGCTTGCCCTGAATCCAGCGCACATCCAGACCGACGGATGCTGGCCCCATCGCCTCGTCACTGCCCCCAGAGAACAGCTTCACGTGGGATTGGCCCAACTCGTCCAGCATCTCGTTGATCACCGCAAACGCCTCGGTCTGGTCTCTTGTTTTGGCCAGCTTGGCTCCGTAACGCACGCGGGCGTCCGGCCAGTCCACACATCCGAAAGTTGGGTCGTAGTGCTTCTCGAGGACGAGGGTCCACGCCTGCTCCAATGTCCGTCGATAGCGGCTCTCGGGAAGCGGCGCGCGGTCGGAGAGGTCCTGCTTGGACCAGTCGGTGCACGTGCCGCTCGGTTTTGCGTCGGTCGCGGACTTGGCATCGGCGGCCGGAGGCGGCGATGGGTGCGGCTTGGCCGCAGGCTTGGCAGGAGCGTCGACCGGCGGGGCGCCATCACAGGCCACGAGCATGAGGCTGGCGGCGAGTCCGAGGCGGGCGATCATGCACGGCACTTCTACCAACGAAGGGGCCCGACGTCCGGTTCGGACCGCATTTTCGCGGGTTCGGGACCCTTCTTGGTGTCTGTTCGCACATCACATGGGGGACCGAAGAATGAGCGCGAAGACGATGGCGAGCGTGTTGGGGCTGGGGCTCCTGGTGGGATGCGGCGACTTCGAGGAAGCTCAGGATGCTTCTGGTGGAATCGGCCTTGGGACCCTCGGCAAGGCCGACAGCGACACCGACGACAGCGGCACCGACGCTCAGGGCACCTCCGGGGACGACGACGGCTCCGGCAGCGGCAGCTCGGGGTTCGGTCCCGTGGACTCTGGACCGGTGTTCGACGTGGGGGACGGCGACAGCGCGAACCCGGAGACGACCGACTCCTGCGGAACCGAGTGCGAGTGCACGATTCCCGAGCACCAGCCTTGCGACGGCGCAACCGGGGATCCGTTCCGCGCGATGGGCCTGGGTTGTCCAGGCGAGCTTGCCGTCCAGTCAACGGTCACGGGCCCCGCCGGGGCGATCGGCGTTCGCTCCTCGTTCGGCAGCAACGGAACCTTCGCCCCTCGCGAGGGACAGAGCTACGCGGTGATCGGCTCGGGCTTTGTCACCGACCTCGACTTCGAGACACCCGGCGGCGACAGCAACGTCGACCCCCTGCACTGCAACGACGACCTCGGCGGGCAATGGGATGTGGGCGGCGCCCTTCCTCCTCCGCTTCAGATCGGGGGCGTGGCGGGCGACTGCACGACGGATCCCGTTCTGGTGGGAACCGGGGACTGTTCCAACACCATCGCCGATCAGTTCAACCAGGGCAGCTCCGCCAACGACTACGTCGAGCTTCGCTTCGAGTTGGACGTGCCCGTTGACGTGGTCTCGCTGAGCTACGACTTCGCGTTCTTTTCGACCGAGTATCCGTACTACTTCAACTCCGCGTTCAATGACATGTACGTCGGCTGGCTGGAGTCCGAGGCCTGGACGGGCAACATCTCCTTCGACGCGATGGGGAACCCGATCTCACTCAACGCCGGCTTCCTCGACTACCGTGACGA
Source organism: uncultured Pseudomonadota bacterium (assembly GCA_913061055.1). Taxonomy (GTDB): domain Bacteria; phylum Myxococcota_A; class Polyangia; order Nannocystales; family Nannocystaceae; genus CAJXVA01. Next base: position 16,228 of record CAJXVA010000101.1, on the reverse strand, counting down.
CGCGGGCAACTTGCCGGAGTTCCAGGGCACGTGCATGCGCCAGCACGCCGGCACCGGATGGCTCAGCACGAGCGCTGGGGTCAACCCGGGTGAGCACATCACCGTGGCGTTCGGCATCTTCGACTTGAGCGACTCGATTCTCGACAGCTACGTGTTCCTGGACAACTTCCAGTGGGGCTGTGAGCCCGGGGCACCGGTCACAACCCCCGAAGGGTAGCTTCCTCCCGGCCCGGGGATGGCCTACTGTCGGGCGCGTGTTGGCCCCGCTCGCCATCCTCCTACTCGCGGCACCGGAGCCCGCCGAGTCGCCGCTCGAAGGGGTGAGCCTGAGCTTCGCGTTCGAGCCCAGAATCGGGAGCTATGCAGCCCTGGATGGGGAGCTTCGCGGCTACGACTTCACACCGGTTCGCTCGCCGTACCTCACCGCGTTTGGATTGCGTGGCCGCACCTGGCTTCCCAGTGGCTTCCTGTTCGAACTGACGATGACCTACGGGATCGGGACGTCTGATCCTCCGGGCGAGAGTGGGATTCCGACGGTGACCACGATCATCGATTCGGGGGTCGGGGCGGGCTACATGGCGCCGTTTGGATTGTTCGCGACGATGGGCGTCGGGTTTGGGGTGATGACGCAATCGATCGCCTCCACCTCCGAAGGCGGGGCTTTGGTCTACCGGGCGCCGTTCCTTCATCCGAGGGTCGGCTACGCCCTGATGCGGTCGGCCTGGTTTGGTGCGGTCACCGCTGGATTCGTGCTTCATGCTCCGGTCGGCTCCCCCCACCAACAGCCGTTGTGGGAGGAGCCGTTCTCCCGTCCGACGATTCACGCGTTCACGATCGGAATCGAGTCGGGGTTTGGGTGGCATCGATGAGGTGCGGTTGGGTGGTGCTCGCCTGCATGTTGGTCTCGTGTGGCGAACCGTGCCGCGACGCGCCGCAGGGCGACCTCGGTGAGCCGACACCGTGGGAGCGTGAGTTCGTCGCCGGCACCGGCCTGCCCGCATCGCCCGCGGCCGAGTTCCTGGCCGCACAAGACGGACTCTCACTCGCCTATCGAGACTGGACGCCCGCCGACTGGGACGGTACCGGGCCGACGGTTCTCCTACTGCACGGCTCGTCCGCGTACGGGGAACTCTATGCGGCGCTCGGCGAGGGCATGGCCGCGCAGGGCGTGTTGGTCCGCATTGTCGACCTGCGTGGGCATGGGTTGTCGAGCTGCGTGGCGCCCTCGGAATGCGGCACCCGTAGCCCCCGCGTCTACGAAGACGATGGCGTGTACTGGCCCGGCCGGCCCGGCGATGCGCTGGACGAGTTTCAACATGCGCGGGACGTGGCCACGCATCTCGAAGACATGCGGGCGCGATGGCCCGAGGCTCGCCTGCTGCTGATGGGTCACAGCTCGGGCGGTGGGCTGGTCTCTCGTGTGATCGAGAGCGGCGGAATGGCTGGTCTCGATGGCGCGATTCTGCTGGCGCCGTTCAACCACCCCGACCAGCCGCAGAACGAACTCCTCTCCTGGGACTGCGGCCGGGGCGTGGGCACGGCCTATGCGCAAGTCGATCTCGGAGCGCTGGGTGATGCCATGCGTGGAAACGTGCACCGCTACGTCTTGGACCTGGTCAAGAACGAGGAGTACCGGGCGGACCTCGATACGGAGCGGTACACGGCCACGACGATGCTGGGCCTCTCTGTCCTCGATGCCGATCGCTTCCACGCGGCATTTCGCGGGCCGACGCTGTGGGTCGCGGGTCAAGAAGACGCGTTGTTGGATGTGGAGGGGTCGCGCGATGAGTTCGAACGAATGCCCGGCGGGGCGGCCTTCGTGGTCGTGTCGGAGACGAGTCATGTGGGCGTGACGTGGTCGAGCGGCGTCGCGCAGGTGTGTGCCGAGTTCGCGAAGGACCCGGAGAGCATCGCCAGCGGGACGATCGAACCGTAGGCGCATCGCCGCAGCCCACGGCGGCCGGATATACTTCGCGAGCCCATGTCCGTGAACTGGTCCGCCGTCGCGAGTGACACCGCCCACCGTCCCTGGCCCGCGCCGGATCGGAGCTGGGTGATGACGATGAGTTGGCTCGACCTTCTGTTCGCGCACTGGCGGGTGCCGGTCGAACTCATCGCCGACCAGCTGCCCGCGGGGCTCGAGGTGGATACGTTCGAAGGCGAGGCGTGGGTGGGTGTTGTCCCGTTTTGGATGGACAACGTCACGGGTCGTTTTTTGCCCAACGTTCCGGGGCTGTCGCGGTTTCCCGAGCTCAACGTGCGCACCTACGTGACCGCTGGCGGTGAGAAGCCCGGGGTGTGGTTTCTCAGTCTCGACGCAGATCAGCGCTTGGCGGTCTGGGGTGCGAGGACCTTTTTCGACCTTCCCTACGTGCGCGCTGACATGGATTGCCGCAAGGATGATGAGGGGTGGATCCACTACCGGAGTCATCGGACCGACGACCGCATGGCGCCGGGCATCTTCGAGGGCCGCTACCGGGGCGTGGGCGAGCCGTACCTCAGCCAACCGGGGACGCTCGAGGCATGGCTGACCGAGCGCTACTGCTTGTACGCGGCGGATGACGACGGCCGGGTCGGTCGTGGCGAGATTCAGCATGTGCCATGGCCACTGCGGCGGGCGGAGGCGGAGATTCAGGTGAACACCGTCGCCGACGCCCACGGCTATCGTTTCGAAGGTGAGCCGCGACTGCACTTCGTCGACCGTATCGACGTCGTGGGCTGGATGCTCGACCGCTTGGGGTGAGCACCAACAGGTCGTCAGGCCGAAGCCCGAATCATCCCAAGCCCACGCTCGCCGCCGTATGGTTTTGTATGCTTGGGGGAATGGGACTGGAGGTCTTCACGCGCGCATCAGCGCTGGCGCTGGGTTTTGCGCTCGCGGCGTGCGGGCGATCCGACCTCGCACCCATCGGCAGCATCGACGGGACCACCGGAGCGCCGCCCGAGGCGGGGACCACCACCGCAGTCGAGAGCACGACGAGCGGCCTGCCCATCTCGACCACGTCCGGGTTCCCCACCACGTTCGGGACCACGACCACGGACTCGACCAGCTCGAGCGACAGCAGCAGCAGTGACTCGTCGAGCTCTTCGACCGGCGAGCCCCCCGACTGTGACAACGGGGTATGGCAAGGCAACACGAGTGTGGTCAACATGGCCGAGCTCGAGTCGCTGCAGGGCTACACCAGCATCTCGGGAGACCTGGTCCTGTTCGGCATCGAAGGCGCCGTGGATTTCTCGGTCCTCGAGTGCATCGAGTCGGTCGATGGTTCGGTGCAGATTCGCCAAAACCCCGACCTCGTCAGCCTCGATGGGCTGCAGCAGCTGCAGAGCGTCACCGGAATTGCTCACATCAGCGACAACCCGCAACTGGGCTCGTTGGATCTGGGAAGCCTCGTCTCGGTTGGCAACGCTGTCTTCATCCAGCACAACCCGTCGCTGCTCACGCTGGCGGGCCTCTCCTCTCTCACGACGGTCGCGGGGCGGCTGAGGATCTGGGACAACGACCAGCTGTCGACGTTGCAAGGCCTCGAGTCGTTGTCGGGCGCTGTCGGGGGGATCGAGATCGGCGACCTCGCGGTCCTCGGTAACCTCGACAGCCTCTCGGGAGTCACGGAGATCACAGGCCCGATCCTCATCGCCGACAACGGCTTTCTCTCCGACGTTTCGGGTCTGGCCGGCGTGAGCGGGGTTGCCTCCGGGATCCGAATCCAGCGCAACGCCGCGCTCGAGCACTTCGATGGACTGTCGGGAATCACGTCGGTGGGCGCGTCGGGCATTCGGATCGAAGGCAACCCGAGCCTGCTGAGCCTGGGCGGCCTCGCCGGGCTCGATGCTGTTCAGGGCAATGTCTGGATTCAAGAGAACAACTCGCTGACCACGCTCGACGGTCTTGGCGGTCTGACCACCGCACAGACGAGCATCATCGTTCGGTTCAACGACAACCTCATCGACGCCGAGGGCATCGCGGGTCTGGAGTCGGTCGGGCAGTGGCTGGTCGTCGAGTTCAACCCGCAGCTGACGGCAATCGACTTTCCCCTGCTGCAATCGGTCGGTCTCGTTCTCAGTCTCTCTTCCAACGCCTCCCTGCAATCGCTGGGCGGGCTCAGTCAGCTGCAGTTCGTCGGCCAACTGGTGCGCGTCATCGAGAATCCGACGCTGACGAGCATCAACGGCTTTGGTGGCCTCGCGCTTCTCGATGGCGACTTGAGGATCCAGAACAACGCCCAGCTCGCGACCGTCAATGGGTTCGGCTCCCTCACCGAAGTCTCCGAGCGCGTCGTCGTGCAGGACAACCCGCAGTTGCTTCACGTCGATGGCCTCGGTTCCATCGAGTTCGTCGGCGATCGGCTGGTGTTCATCGACAACCCGAGCGTGCAGCGGATCGAGTTGGCGCGGCTGGTCCAACTCGGCCAGGGCATGCAGATCCGGGAACACGACGCCCTGACCGAGATCTCCATGCCCCTGTTGGAGTCCAGCGGCGGCTCGTTCTACTTGGGTGAGAACGCTTCGCTGGCCGACGTCGGCGACTTTGGCTCGCTCGTGAACGCGGGGGCCGACTTCACCGTGCGGAACATGCCGCAGCTTCAGTCGATCGCCGGATTCCCCGCGCTGGTCACCGTCGCGGAAGACTTCCGGATCACGGGGAACTCGCTCCTGCCCACCTGCGATGCTCAGGCACTGCAGATGCAGCTCGCTTCGATCGGGGGGGTGGCCACAGTCACAGGCAACCTCCCAGATGCCTGCGGCGGGTGAGCCCGCGGAGATGCACCTCTACTTGGCCGGGGCGACCGTCTTGGCAGGGCCAGTGTCGAAGGCGAATCCCCAAAAGATCGCGATTCCTCCCTCGGCCGCATCCCCAAAGAACGTCTCGAGGCTCCACCGAGGCGCAAACTCATACTGCACCTCGAGCTGTGCGGTGTTCTCTCCCTCCGGCGCGTTGTGGTGATACTCGGTCTCGGCGTAGACGTTCTTGCTGACGTTCTTTCCGACCGAGAGGATGGGCTGAGCGGTCGAGTCACCGAAGCCCACGCCGACCTTGTCCACGCGTAGCTTCTGACCGATTTGTCGCTGGAGAGCGCTGTTGGACATCGCGGCCAGGATTGCGGCGGCCTTGTCTTGGACTTCTTCGGAGTCGGCGCCCTGAGTATCGCTGGTCCCGGTGACCAAGATCGTGAAGAGTTCGGACTGCGGGAGTGCTGGGACCGACGACAGGAGAAACTCTGGCCGCGACGCGGGGCCGCGAATGGCAACGGAGATGACGACCTCATCGACGGAGGTGTTTGCTTTCACGTCGATGAACGGCATCGCGCTGCCATCTTCGGCGAGGTAGACGTCGCCCTGCTCGATGGCGAACTCGTTTCCCAGAAGTGAGAATGTTCCCTTCTTTGCGTTGAGTTTTCCCGAGGTGGTCGCGCCGCTTTCGGAGACGTTCGTCTCGAGTTTTCCGGCCCATCGCATGTTGATGGAGGGGCCAACAATCCTGATGTCATCGCCGAAGTCGACCGTGATGTGCTTGGGGATTCGGCCCGCGTCCGGGGCATCGGAGGCCGGGATAGCGGGGGCCTGTGGCTTCGAGAGGTCGGCGAGGACCACGTTGGAGTTCGAGGGGATCGGGTCGGCGGCCGAGATGCTGGAGGCGTAGACATCGACGAGCGTCTTGCCGACACCGACGTTGACGTCGAGCTTGTCGAGGTTGGCGAACCCCTTCGCGCGCACGCGGGTCGATAGCGCCATCCTGGGCAGGCCCGGAGCTCGCACGGGAAACTTCTTCACGTCTAGCTCGAGGTCGGCACGCAGCCCCTTGTTGGCAACGACGTCGATGTCGCCCGAGGCCGAGACGGATCCATCGGCCGCGCGGAAGCTCAGCCGGTCCAGTTTGAGGCCCTGGTTGCTGAAGGAGGAGGCGACGTCTAGCTCGGTGAGTCGAACGCGGGCTGGCACCAGCGTGACAGCGCCGTCCCGTATTGCAAGCGAGCCGTCGAGCTGTGGTGTGCCGAGCCGGCCGCCAACGGTGACGTGGGCGTCCAGGCGCCCGCGAAGATTCTGAACCTCGTTGGGTAGGAATGCCGAGAAATCGGACGTTCGCAGTGCGTCGATGTCGGCGGTGCCTTCGACCTCGGTTGCGGTCCAATCTCCGCCGTTGAGCAGCTCGGCGACGACCGCCTTGGTGGTCGCACGGATACGAATGCTGGACCCGAGGTCTACAGACGCGCTCTGGTGGGTCGGTGCAACAACGATGCGCGCGTCGAGCGGAACGGTCTTCCCACGTCCTCCCACGACGCCGCGGGCCGAAAGACTACCGTCAAAGTCCTCGAGCGAACCGTCGACGATGGCGTGAACGGCAACCGCCCCCTCGAACTCGCGCATGTCGAGAAACGGAGCCACCAGGACCGGGTCGAGCCTGGGAATCGAAACGCGGACATGGTGTTCGCCCTGCCGGTTCCAGGCTGCGGTGCCCTTGGGAAGGTCGAGCGTCACAGGAGCGTCGGCACTGACCCACACGCTTCGCTCCTTGGGGGCGTTCCACAAGACTTCCGCGTGAGCACGTTTCTTGTCGTAGTTGGCATCGACGACTGCCTTGCCCGCCTCGCGTCCGCTGTACACGATGTCCTCGGCTTCGGCGTGTAGGCTGAGCGCCGGGCGGGTGGCAGGGCCGTGGAGCTCGAGCACCGCGTGAAGCCGAGCGTCGAGATCGAGCGGCGGCGCGTCGGGTATGCGGGCCAGGGTGGGCTTGACGAGTAACTCGTTCACGGCGACCTGCAGGTCGTGCGGACGCTCGGAGTGCCATTGGGCGGTCGGGACCGCCAAGTCGAGCGTGAGCGGAACCGACGCGTCCACGCCAATCCCGGAGACTTCTGGACCGGCCGCCCAGAGCCGAGCGACGGCAAGATCGTTGCTGTAGCTCGCTGCGAGCGACAGGTCCCCAGCCGCTTGCCCCTGCCACGTCAACCCGTTCGCCTCGAGGCTCACGTCGAGCTGTGGCGCCGCCGGATCGCCGCGAAGCGTGCAGTCTGCCGACACGAAGCCGGTGGTCGCGATGCGCTCGTCAAACCGGTGGGCATATCCAAGGTTGAGTCGCGAGAGCTCCAGATCGGCCTGCACCGATTCGCCCGCGCGCAGCTTGGCCGCACCCCGAAGGATGTCCAGCCGGAGCGGAGCGACGACGAAGAGCTGGAGTCGCTCGAACGCTTCGGGGTGGGTCGCCACCAACGCTGCCTCGGCCGAGCCCGCGGCGTATTGAACCCGAACGCCGAGGTCTGGCAGCGCGTGGCCCTCGAATGCGCCGTCGCGAACTGCCGTCTCCATGTGCAGCTTGGGCCGGGCGATCGACCCGGCCTGCTCGAGCCTCAGGTCGAGGTGACCTTGCAGGCTCTCGAGCCTTGGGCCGGCGAGTCGAGCGACCTCGAGATTGGCGTTCGCGACCGTCAGGGAGAGCGACGATGGGCGTCGTTCCATCAACTCGTACCTGCTCTCCTGCACGTCGACGATCACCGGCACGCTCGCGTCCATTGCGATCGTGCCAAGCTCACCGCCCTGGACGTCCAGCTTCGCCGCTAGCTTCGTGCCGGAGTAGTGGGTATCCAGGCCAACGTTCCCGATCAGGGCGGCGTCATAACGCAGCCCCCGGCCTTGCAAGTGGGCGTCGAGGGTCGGGGCGGAGAGGGTCCCCGCAACGTCGAGCTGGGTGGACAGGGTGCCCGACACGTCCAGCGAGGGCATGAACGAACGCAGGCTCTTCAGCGGTAGGCTCGATAGCCGCGCGCTCAGCTCGACGTTTTGGTCGCCGGTGAGCCCGAGTGCGCCATCAACTGCGAGCGCACCGAGGCCTTCCTCCGTGCCGATTCGGGCCCGGACGTCTCGGGCCGTGACAACGTCGGGCGTGTAGAGAATCCGGGCAGGTTTGGGGCCGATTTGGATCCGGGCATGCCCTTGTTGCAGGCGCAGACTGTGAATCAGTGCCGCGATCCGCTCCCCGTCGGCGCCGACCGAAACATCGAAGCCAAGGTCTCTTACCGGGAGTCCCCGCGCGACTCCGCCGATCGTGCGGCAGACCGCGAGTTGCGGGTTCACCAGCGCACCGCAGTACGCGTCTAGGGTCACTTCGCCCCGCAGGTCGAGTCCGGGCGCGAACCGGTCGATGACAGGGGAAAAGTCAGCGAGCCTGGGAATGCGCACCGAGACTGCACCCACGGCCCCAAGCAGCGCGCTGCCTCGGAGGTCGGCACGAACGCTGAGCGTGGAGGCGGAAATGTCCGCGTCGAGGCGAACGATCGCAGCACCGGGAGACGCGCGGCCGCTAGCCTCGAGCCGGATGGGGTCGAGGTCCTGATCGCAGCCGACGCACAGCGCATCGACGCGGGCATCGAACCCGACGTCGAGGTTTCCGTGGGCTTCCGCTTCGAGCTCCACGGCCAGTGCGGGGATGGCTACGCCCGACTCGGTGCTGGTCTCCTCGAGTCCTGCGTTCAGCAAGACCGAGGCCCACGGTTCGTTCGTGATGCCGCCCTCGACGACGAGTGACGCGCTGCCCACGTAGGGGGCTTCGACGAAGCCCTCCAGCAGCATCGCGCCGAAGCGGCCGCCGCCATCGAGCAGCACGGTGGCCTCGCCCGTGGGCTCCCCCGGGACGAGTGCACCGAGGTACCGCGTGTTAGCACGGGCCTGCATGGCACCCAGCTCGAAGCGCTCGGCTTCGAAGTCTACGGATGTGTCCGCGAGCCAGAGCGTTCCTTCGCTCGTCTGTGCGAGGAGCTCTGGGATCTGCAGGGCCGGGGAGTCCCACGCGGCCGACAGACTCAGCGCTTCAACCCTCAGATCTGCAACCGGCAGCGCGGCGCTCGTTTGGAGCTGCACGGTCGCGCTGGTTGCTGCCCCCCAGATCTGCACGTCGAGGCTGTGCACGTCGGCGAGGGCAACGGGTCCGTCGCGAACCTGTAGCGATCGCACCGCAAGCGTTCCGCGGATCTCCAATGGGAGGTCGGGACCGAGCACGGGCGATGGAGGTGAGGGCTCGGATGGGCCGGCCGGACCCAGGTCTGCAAAGTTGCCGCTGATGTCGACCACGGCGCCTTCGATCTCGATGGTGCCGGTGTCGATCGTTCGGCCCAGGACCGCGGGAAGGTCGAGCCCCAGCTTGAGTCGATCAACCTCCACGAGCAGGCTGCCCGAGGCATCGCGCACGGAGAGCTTGCGAATCGTCGTGCCTTCGGACAGCGCCCCTTCGGACCGCTCGAACTCGATGCTGCCCGGGATCATCTCGCTGTAGAACGCCGCGCCCTGCCGAAGCGAGATTCGGGTGCCAACCGACGTCGTCAGGGCCAGGAGTACGGTGACGAGCACCGCGCCGAGCAACGCCAACACACCCAGTGCGATGCGGCGGCTCCACCGGCGCAATCGGCCGGGCTTGGGCTTGGGCTCTGGTGCGTCTTCGGTCAAAACGCCTCTCCGATGCCAAAGTGGATCGCCCAGCGCCGAGGTTCGGGAAACCGGGGATCGGTGTTGAGCTGGCCTCCCACGTCGAGGCGGAACACGCCGATATCGGACTTGAAGCGGAAGCCGCCGCCGGTCGTGTACAGCCAGTCCTGCGGACGGATCGTGAACTGCTTGGACTGAACGTCGCCCGCGTCAGCGAACAGAGCCATCCACAACGGACCGTAGAGATTGATCCTCGCCTCGACGCTGCCGTTGACCATGGACAAGCCGCCCACAGGCGTGCTCCGACAGGTCTGTGGGGCATCCGGACAAAGGCTGACGCGGGGAGCCAGCCGCCGCAGCGGCCACCCGCGAACGCTGTTGGCACCGCCGAGGTAGAACTGCTGGTCGATGGGGACCGCCGCGGCCTCGCCGTAGGGTCGCTCGAAACCGACCTGAGCCCGGCTCGCGAGTTGGAGGCGCCTGTGCGGCCGGTAGTAGCCCCGCAGATCGGGTGCGAACCGATGATAGTTGAACTGTCCGCCCAGGTATCGGTTCGCGAAGTCGTACTCCATCGACAGGCGGGCACCGTTGGTGGGGTTGAGAATGCTGTCCGTCAGGTGGATGGTCGGCTCGACGTCGACGAACGCCAGAAAGTAGGGGTCGCGGAAGTCCAGCCCGAGAATCGTGCGGTTCTGGTTGATGTCGGGCTGGACATCGAAGAGGTCCGTGAACCGATTGTTGTAGCCCAGGCCCAGCTCGAAGTAGCGCGTGAAGAACCGTGATGCGGCGATGCGGTTGCTGACCGAGTAGAACTGGTAGCCCTGCCAGATCCCGAGCTCGAAGCGGGGGGCTTCGGTCCAGACCAGCCGCTTTTCCAACAGGCCCTTCTTGCGGAACTGAAGCTGCACGTCGCTGACGGGCCCGTGTTCGCGGGGATCGTACAGCGCGGGAAGCTCGGCATAGCCTGCCTTGAGACGGGCCGAGAAACCCCACAGGCGGCCCCCCAGGTTTCGGTGCTCGTAGCGGGCGGTCCCATACTGCTCCCAGCGGACGGGATCGATCTCGATACCAGCGCCGAGTTTTACCCGCTGCATCTTGCCTTCGTTGACCTTGACGACGAGTGCCATCTCGTCGCCTTCAGTCTGCGATCCCCGGCTCACGACGACGGTGGAGAACACGCCAAGGCCGTAGACGCCGGACTCGACCTCTTGCATGCGACGCCTCGAGAACCGCTTGCCAATGACGAAGTCGACCTCGCGCAGCACCAGATCCTCGGGTACCCGTTGGAGGCCTTCGACCCGCACCTCGGTGATCGTCTTGATCGGGCCGGGATCAACGTCGAACCTGACGTCCGCGAGGCGCAGGTCGGGGTCGACGCGAGCGGACTCGTTGACCACGGCGTAGGCGTAGCCTTGGTCCTCCAGCGAAGCGAGGAGTGCGTCGCGAGCCTCAGCGAGCTCGAAGATCCCGAAACGCAGGTCTGGCCTCAGGTCACATGCCTCCTCGACCGCGGGACGGGCGGCGGCCGGCATGATGTCGTTCTGCCAGTCGAAGGTGAGCTTGCGGACTCGGATCGGCTCTCCCTCTTCGACCGTGAATCGCACCTCGGCACGCTGCCGCTTGATGGGCTTGTCCTCGCGCCGGACCTGCACCTGCGCCTCGGTGACCTGCGCGTCGTAGTAGCCATGGGCTCGGTAGACCTCTTTGATCCGGCCCGAGTCGACAGATTCGAGCCCCGGAAGGTAGTAGGATTTTGCGCCGAACGTGACCGGTGGCGTGGGCTGCAGGTTGAGGTGCGGGACGATCTCCTCATCGGGGATGTCCTCGTTGCCTTCGAGCTCGACCGTGCGGACGAGCGGGCCCGGTGGTGCCGTCGTTCCGTCCTTCTTGCAGCCGGTTGGGCCGATGAGGGCAGCGGCGAATGCTGCGAGCCAGCCGATCTGTCTGACGCGCACGGTTTCCTGCCGGACTATGCCCTCTGGGAAGCTCTGCAAGATCACGGAGCGAGTCGATGTGGGCGCCTGCTGAAGCTCCACGTGAGGAGTGCGTTTTGCGCGCCGCCTGGATGCGCTTTGCGGTGGGCTGCCAGACCCTACCTTGGGCGTCCGGGGAGGCAAGGATGAATGCTCCGCCGGCTCGCACAGTCAGAGCCAAGCCGCGCACGGGCGCCCGTCCTGTCAGACTGCGTTTGTGCTGCGGAGCGGACACCTTCGGACGAACGCACGATGACGAGAGTTGACGAGAGCCGTGCCGGGGGACGCACTGTCGCCCTCGCCCGTCCAGGGGGGGGCTGGCGTTGGCTCGCGGCCGTTGTCTTGCTGGCCGGCGCGGCGGGGTGCAACTCGGACGACGCATCGCCGGCGACGTCCGAGGCCGACTCGACCGCGGGTCCGAGCGACGCGCTGACCTACTTCCGCGACGTCAAACCGATCCTCGATGCGAAGTGCGTCCAGTGTCACCAGGTTGGGTCGGTCGGGCCGTTCGACTTCACGGACCCGGACACGGTGTTCGAGCTCCGAGAGGCCGTGGTGGCGGCGGTGTCCTCGAGGTCGATGCCTCCGTGGCCGCCGGCGCAGGACTGCACGGAGTACCTTGGCGACCGCTCGCTGAGCTCCGAGCAGATCGATGTCATCGCGGCTTGGGTCGAGGAGGGCGGCGAACTCGGCGACCCTGCGCAGGAAGGGGAGGCGCTCCCCGAAGCTCCGACGTATGGACTCTCGCGGTCCGACCACACGCTGGAGATGGAGTCGCCGTACGTTCCCACCGCGGCTCCGGACGACTACCGGTGCTTCGTCATCGATTGGCCAGAGGCGGAGTCCAGCTTTGTCACCGGACTGCGCTTCAACGCGGGCGAGCCGAGGCTGGTGCATCACGCCATCGCGTACGTCACCGGCCCCGAAAACGCGGACGCGATCGAAGCCCTCGAGAACGCCGATGCCCAGGGCGGGTACGACTGCTTCGGCGGGCCCGAAGTGCCCGCTGGGTGGTTGGGCGTTTGGGTGCCCGGTGCGGTCGGTGGGGACTTCCCGGTCGACACCGGGGTCCGCGTGGAACCGGGTTCGAAGGTTGTTCTGCAGATCCACTACGCAGCCAATCCCTCGGGATGGGTCGATCAGACCAGCATCGAGGTGTCGACCGAGGCGCAGGTCGAGCGCGAGGCGTGGATTCAACCGTGGATGGACCCGGCATGGTTCGCACCCGAGGGCCTCACGATCCCGGCGGGAGACCCCGCCATGCGAGTGTCGACCGCACTGGATCCGGTCTTCTTCATCGGCGACTCCGAGCCGCTCACCGTACACACCGCAGGGCTGCACATGCACCTGCTCGGCTCCCAAGGCCGCTTGAGCATCGAGCGTGCGGACGGGAGCGAAGAGTGCCTGCTCGACATCCCGGACTGGGACTTCTACTGGCAGGGGGCCTATGCACTGGCCGAGCCCCGCGAGCTGCAGCTCGGAGACCGGATTCGCATCGAGTGTCAGTGGGACAACACGGCGGAGAACCAGCCCATCATCGATGGCGCTGCTGTCACGCCGGCGGATACCGTGTGGGGCGAAGGCACGCTCGATGAGATGTGTCTCGGCGCCTTTTACCTTTCGAAATAGCGACGACCGACATGACGAGATCCTTCGTGACAACGATTGCGTTCGCCGGACTGCTGGCAGCGTGCGGCGACGACTCCAGCGGCGCGGGTGAAACCGACGACACGGACGTCTCTTCGGGGGCGAGCACAGACTCGACCTCGGCGACCTCGAGCAGTGGCTCCACGAGCGGGACACCGACGACCGCAACGAGCAGCAGCAGCAGCTCTCCGGAGTCCTCCTCCTCGGAAACCGCCGACAGCAGTGGAAGCAGCTCCGGTGGGGAGACCGGCCCGGGGCTCTGCCCGGACGTGGGGGATCCGTGCACCACATGCGAGTCGACGCAGTGTCCTGATGCGTACTGCAGTTGCTTCAACAACGGGTCGTGCGTGTTGTTGGCCCAGTGTGCAGCGGCCTGCGACGTCGGTGATCAGCAGTGCAACCAGGACTGTTGGACGCAGTATCCCGAGGGCATCTCCGATGGGGCGGTGCTGACCGACTGTGCCGCGACGACCTGCGAGGACGCCTGCGGATCGTTCACGCCGCTGACCGAGTGCCAGCTCTGCCTGTACACCGACTGCGCGGAGGCGATGAACACCTGCGTGTCCAACCCCGAGTGTTTCGCTCTGCTTGGCTGCCTCGACGCCTGCGAGGACCCGGGCTGCGAGAACACCTGCTACGCCGTGCACCCCGATGGACTGGCCGACAGCGGACCGGTTGGGGAGTGCGCGCAAGATGCATGCCTCGTGGCCTGTTCTTGACCGGGTGAGCGGCGATTCGCGCATCGTGGTAAGTCGACCCCGAACATGGCGTCCCGACCCCTGCAGGTGTGGCATGTCTGCCGATTCGAGGTAGCCCGGCGGCTGCGTTCGGTGTCGGGGATTGTCGCGTTGGTGTCCCTCATCATCGCCTCGGCGGTTGTCGGTCGACAGCTCGCCGAGCTGGGTCGTGCCTTGGAGGACGCGACGACGGGCGAGCAGGCGGACGCATTTCGGATGATGACCGAGATGGTGGCCTCGATGGCCGACTTCCCGCTGGAGACGGTCCGCTCCGCTTTGGAGGCGCACTCTCCCCCGCTCGTCGGTGCGTTCGCGTTCTTGATGTTCGTGATGCCACTGCTCGCGCTGACGATGGGCTACGACCAATGCGCCGGGGACATCGAGACGCGTCACGTCCGGTACCTCGCGTTTCGCATCGACCGGACCACGCTCTACATCGGCAAGCTGCTCGGTGCCTGGGCGCTCATCTCGCTGACGCTCGCCGTCGCCGCGGTGTCGATGGCCGGCTACATCCACGTCCGCGCCGGCACCATCCCCGGTGTTGGCGACCTCGTGTACGTCGTCCGAAGCATCGTCACGGTCTCGGTTGCGGCGCTTCCGTTGTTGGCGCTGCTCGGACTGCTCGGAACGCTGCGCGGCCGTGCCCGCCGGGTCGCACTTTTGGCCATCCTCCTGTGGCTCGCGGTGGGCCTCGCGTCCGCAGCGGCCCGTCACGGCCTGGAAATCGAACTGCTGGCGAAGATCATCGAATCACTGTGGCCCACGCATGGCCGCTGGGATCTCATTCTCGATGAATGGGGCTCGTGGGGCGAGAGTGCCGCGCGCGTGGTGATCTACTCGGTGGTCGCCATTGGACTTGGCCTGACGCACTTCCGGAGGCGAGACCTGTGAGCGCTGCAATTGAGATCCGTGGCCTCGCGAAGAGCTACGGCACCAACAAGGCGTTGGCCGGCGTGGACCTCAGCGTTCCCAGCGGCGGCGTCTTCGGCGTGGTCGGACCCAACGGTGCGGGCAAGACCACCCTCTTCTCGGTGATCTCTGGCTTTCTGCGTCAGGACGCGGGGTCCGTCAGTATCCTGGGTGCTTCGGTCGAGCCCGGGCTTCCGCCTCCGCCCGGTACGATCGGGGTGCTGCCGCAAGACGCCAGCTTCATTCGAGAGCTCTCCCTCGGCTGGCAGATGGAGCACTTCTGCCGCCTTCAGGGGCTGTCGGTTGCGCAGGCCAAGGCCGAGGTCGAACGAACCCTCGCGTTGGTGGGTCTGCCCGAGGTCGCGCGCAAGCGGGCGAAGGCCCTATCGCACGGGATGCTCAAGCGGGTGGGCATTGCCCAGGCGCTGCTCGGCAACCCTGCGGTCGTGATCCTCGACGAGCCCACCGCTGGACTCGACCCGCACGCGGCTCGCGGAATTCACGGTTTAATCCGCTCGATCGGCCCCGACCAGACCGTCGTTGTCTCGAGCCATAACCTGGCCGAGATCGAGAGTCTCTGCGAAGAGATCGCGATTCTGGATCGCGGCACGCTCGTCCGTCAGGACCATGTTGGCCGGGTGGTCGGGAGCGCCGCGGTGCTGATGATCCGGCTCTCCAACGCGCCCACGCCCGAGCAGATCGATCAGCTGTGCACGCTGCCCGCGATCACCTCCGCGAAGTGGCTCCCCACGCTGGGCCGCTTGCAGCTCGACTTCGACGCCGAGTTGACCAGCCCGGGATACGCCGCCAGCGACGTCGCACGAAAGCTCACCGATCTGGACCTCCCGTTCGTCGAGCTTCAGGTCGGCAAGAGCTTGGAGGACCGGTTCGTCGAGGAGACAGGTCTGGGTTCTCCGTCCTGAGTCTTCGGCAGGGCGAAGGTCACTACGGGCATGCCTGGGGCGGAACCGTGCGATACGGGGCGTGGCCCTTCATGACCAAGATCGCGAGCTCGCCCGTATATTCCTTGGGCCAAACGTAGCGACGTCCCCCGGAGCGCCACGTCACCCCGATCGGCGTGGCCTCGTCAGCCGCTACCAGCCGCGCCGTCCCCTTGCCACCGAGGATGACCGCCCGTCGACCCAGCAATGGGATGCGAGCTGTCACCTCGTAGCGAGCTAAGACCGCGTCGCGGAGCTTGCCTCGACGAGGCGGGCACTCCAGCACCACACGTTCGCTCTCCGCTGGGCCCATCAGCACGTCGAAGTCGGTCACGAGCTCCACCAGGCGACCGTCCTCCGCAAAACCCAAGTACGAACAATAGAAGCCGTCCCCCCAACCCGAGGAGACCATGATGACGTTCGCCTCCCCCAACGCGGCGTCGAGAAAAGTCCAGGTCGACACCGAGTTCTCCTGCAGCGCCGCCAGCCAGGCCTCCGACGTTGACTCATTGATCGGCGCGCAGAGGCTCGCGTCGAAGAACCCCCAGGTGCCCGAGTCCACCCCCGAGCCAGGGGCTGTCTCTTATACACATCTCCGAGCCCACGA
>CAJXVA010000100.1 GCA_913061055.1 uncultured Pseudomonadota bacterium | reverse complement strand
GGGCTCGGAGATGTGTATAAGAGACAGGGTGGAGGGCTCGACTCCGGTGGTGGGGCGTCTTGCGGTGGCGCTCCAGAGAACGGGTCGATGGCAATCGCGGCGACCATGGCCGTGGCGTGGGCCAAGTCCGCGCAGGTCTCGGCCTCCAGCGCTCGGTGACCAGAGAGCAGCGCGTTCTCGACATCGAGCTCGAGCGTCCACCGCCCGGGTTCCGCCCCAGAGACCGTCGCGGAGATCTTCGTGGGTTGAGGATTCTGCGCGCCGGCCACCAATGCGCGAACGTCGGTCCGGACATCCTCCGCGCTCGGACACTCCGGCGGCGCGACCCAGATCAGCTCCATGGTCTCGGCCGGATCTGCCTCCGCGGGCCCGAGGCTCATCACGATCAGCGCGGCCAAAAAAGACAACATGAGTCGGGCCTCGACAAATACCACCGCCGCTGGCCAACAACCAAAGCATGTCCCCCTCCACATTGTTTTCGACGCTTACCTTCCCGGCATGTGCTCTCGCCGCGGGCCTCCTTCTCGGGGGTTGCGACCCCGCATCAAGCTCCGGCGGAGGCCCGCGATCGGGTTCGAACTCGGACGACGGCAGCGCGCAGGTCGGCGGTGGGTTTGCCCCTTCGCCGGAGTGCTCGTACGACTGCCTAGAGACAGCCGAGCATGAAACGGTTTGCGTACAGCATTGCCCCGACGACTGCACAACGATGGTCCTTCGGCGGGAGAAAGCCGACAACGGGTCGGTCGACGTGACGGAGTCGATCTCGGAGCAGTGCCCCGACGACTTTCCAGAACCAGGACTGTGGGCCGTGACCTGCGAGATCTTCTTCAGTCCGTCCTCCTCCGACTGCGAGGACTTCTACGCTGCGCAGACGTGTCAGGCGGCGTTCGATCTCTGCCTCCCGGCCGACTGAGTCGGTCCGACCCCGCGGGTGCTACGGTCTTCTCCCGGAGGGCCCGCTCCATGTTTTTCCGAACGCTCGCGCTGCTGTGTGTCCTGCCGCTGGTCGTCGGAAGCGGGTGCCTCCTCGACGACAAACAGGTCGGCGGGGACGAGCTCGAGCCGGACCCGCCCGACCCCTGCGAGCGCTATTGCGACCGCGCTGCCGCATGCCTCGATGAGGACGAATCGTTGTGCGAGCAGGAGTGCCCGGAGCAGAGCGTCGATCCCTCGTGCCGCGATGCGCTGCTGTCGGTTCAGACCTGCCTCGAGGCGTCCGCTTGTGAAGGGGGCACCGCGGCGCAGGACTGTGCCGCGGCCTTGGAAGCCCGCGCGGAATCGTGCGGAACGTAGTCCGCGGTCGTGCTCGAACGCTGCGACCTAGGTCCAAAACACCGAATCGGCCCCAAACGGTCCCCGGACACGCCGTGGGACCGGATGTTTCTGCAATCGGATGAAAACCTCTAGGGCTCTCATGCGTGAGAGCCCTACGGAGGTCTCGACGACGATGAAATTCAGCGGTGCAGTGGTGGCGAGTTTGTTGGTGATCGCGGGCATGACGGTGCCCTCAGGGGCAGATGCATGCCTGCGAATGAAGCGGCGCAGGGTTCAGAAGGTGGACCACAAGCTGCAGGATGTGAACCGGGCGGAGCACCTGCTCGCGAAGGGGCAGGGGCCCAAGGCGGCCAAGGTCGCTCGAAAGCGGTTCCGGAAGTTCACGGCTGCGACCGGTGAGCCGGACTCGGGGAAGGCGCTCTTCAACCGGGCCCAACGAACCATCGCCTTGGCCACAGTGCGGTCCGATGGTGCGATCGATCTGGGCAAAGGCATGCGTGGCAAGACGCCCGAGCAGCGGACGGGCAACCTCGCCTGGGCGACCAGCGTTCTCGAGATTCAGGTCGCGGCCGAGCCCGACAACCTGCTCCTTCGCACCTACTTGGCGGAGGCGCTGATGCACCAACCCGGTGGCGATGCCCAGGCGGTCGAGCTGCTGAGCCAGCTTGCCAACGATGACCTGATGCCCACCGCTCGAGGGTTTGCCCTGCTCGCCCAAGGACAACAGCGCCTCGGTGATGTGTCGGGGATGG
This sequence comes from uncultured Pseudomonadota bacterium, assembly GCA_913061055.1. Lineage (GTDB taxonomy): Bacteria > Myxococcota_A > Polyangia > Nannocystales > Nannocystaceae > CAJXVA01. Next base: position 21,947 of record CAJXVA010000100.1, on the reverse strand, counting down.
ACCTGTCGCTCCAGCGGTGCCGCGAGCTCGGTGAGGGCGACGATATCTGCACGGTGGCCTGATGCGCAGAGGGCTGCTCATCGTCGCGTTGCTCCTCGGGGCGTGTGAGTCGGAGGCTCCCTCGACGCAGGAGGCCGCCGAACCCGGTGATGCGGTCCCGGCCACAGTCGAGGCTCCGCCGCCCGAGCGCGCAGTAGAGGTCGTGGCCGATGCGACCGCGATCGAGCACGGCCAGGCGTTGGTGTCGCAGTACCAGTGCAACCGCTGCCACGACATCGCCGGCGTGGAGCCACCCGAGCTCGACTACGATTGCGCGGGCTGCCACCAGCAGATTCTGGCGGGCACGTTCGAGGCGACCGCGGAGGAGTTGGCCCAATGGCAAGGGCGCTTGCAGTCTCTCGACGAAGTCCCGAGCCTGACCCACACCGACCGGTTCTCCCGGGCGTGGGTCGCCAGCTTCTTGCCCGACGCCCACGACGTCCGCCCCAACCTCTCGGCCAGCATGCCGCGGTTTGCGATGCCGCCTGCGGATGCGGAAGCGATCGCAGCCTTCTTGGTGCCGACCGCCGAACCACCCGCGCCCAAGCGGGGGGACGCCGAGCGAGGGCGAGCACTGCTCGAATCGAAAGGGTGCGCCTCGTGCCACCGGATGACCGGCGTCCCGTCGCTGGCGGCCCGTCCGACGCCAGAACCTCTCGCGGCGGATGTTCTCGCTCTCGGACAGAAAATGGCGCCCGACCTCCGGTTTGCGCGGGACCGGATGCGGCCCGCCTCGTTGGTGGCCTGGATCGTCGACCCCAAGGCGGTCAAACCCGACGCGTCGATGCCCGCGCTGGGCGTGACCCACAGTGAGGCCGCCGACATCGCTGCGTATCTTTTGGAGGCAGAACTCCAGCCGGCCCCGCTCGGACAGGTCCCCGTCTTGCCTCCGGTCCTCGAGCGAGCGGTGACGTACGCCGAGGTCCACGAGCGTATCTTCGGCAAGATCTGTCGCCATTGCCATTCCGATCCCAACGTGGTGATCGGGGATGGGGGGCCCGGGTATGACGGAGGCTTTGGCTTCCCCAAGCGCGCCTTCGACCTCTCCACCTACGAAGGCCTTCGCTCGGGCAGCCTCGATGACCACGGAAAGCGCCGCAGCGTGTTCAAGGACGTGAACGGCCAACCGCGGATCGTCGCGCACCTGCTCGCTCGGCACGCCGAAGTCGCAGGGCAGCCGGTCGATGGCGTGCGCGGCATGCCGCTGGGGCTTCCGCCCATTCCGATGGACGACATCGTCTTGCTGAAGACTTGGATCGAGCAAGGCCGCAAGAAAGGTCCCGCCTGATGAAACGCATCTTGTTCGTATCCTGTTGGCTGGTGTTTGCGTGTGATGTCTCGGCGTCCCAGCCAACGGACGCCGCGAAGGCGCCGCAGACCCAGCCCGTCGTCACTCCCGCGGAGAAGGCCGACGACACGAAGCCCGAGCCACAGCCCGAGTCCACCCCCCCGGCGGCCGAGCCCGCTCCCGCTCCCGCACTGTCGATCGTGGAGCTGAAGCCTTCCGCGGGCCCGTTGCGGCAACAGCTCCGCCTTCACGCCAAACGGGGGGGCAAGAAGGGGCAGCGCGTCGTCCTGGAGATGGGCGCGCCGTGGTGCCCTCCGTGCAAGCGCGCCAAAGCACTGCTAGCCGAAGGGGGGGTGAAGGCAGAGCTCGAAGGTGTGGTCCTGCTCCGAGCCGACAGCGACGTCTGGGGCGAAGACCTCGACGACCTCGGGTTCGACGCGCCCGTGATCCCGGTCTACTACGCGCTCGACGAGGCCGGAGGCCCCAGTGGTGACTCGGTACGCGGCGACCGATGGAAGAATCGCGGTCAGGTTCGCAAGGGCTTGCTCGCGTTTCTCCGCGGCGAGTAGGCTCGCTTCGTGCGAGAGATCGAGACGTCCGAAGATCTGGTTGCGTGGCTTGCCGAGCCGGATCGGCCCGCCGCTGCAGTTCAAGAGCTGGACCTGCGGCCCTTCGCCGATGCGTTCGGTACCCAGGCGTTTCCTGGGTCGCTGTTCCTCGGCTGCGAGCTGACGGACCTCGAGGCGGGGCATCTCGTGAACACCGGCGCGGTCGTGTTGAAGAACCGAGAGCACTTCCACTTCGCGACCCATCGCCGAGCGCTGTACACCCCCGATGAGTTGTTCGCGGACTTCGACCTCGACGATCCGCAGGCGCACACCAAGACGCTCGACCACGAGGTGTATCTGCAGTACGTCCAGCAGGGCGCCTACCGGCCCGCCTCCATCGAGGTCTCGCTCGCACGTCGGCTCCACGACCACAGCATCACCGACGCCCTGGAGGAGGTGCTGCACGGGCGCAAGGTCGTCGCGATCATGGGCGGGCACAGCATGGAGCGTGGCGATCCCATGTATGCCGCCGTCGCTCGTATTGCCCGGACGTTGACCCGCCACGGCTACTTCATGCTCTCCGGGGGCGGTCCGGGAGCGATGGAGGCAACCCACCTCGGTGCGTACCTCGCCAACTTCGATGACGACGCGCGCTTGCAAGACGCGCTGTCCATTCTGTCCCCGCGACCGGCAGGCGCCACGCCGGGCAAGGAGTATGCCGACCCGGACTGGCTCCACCGCGCCATTCGGGTGCGCACCGAGTTGCCGCTTCCGGAGCGTCACCGATTCGACAGCCTCGGCATTCCCACCTGGCACTACGGGCACGAGCCTCCCGCAGCATTCGCCACGATGATCGCCAAGTACTTTGCGAACAGCGTCCGCGAAGAGGGACTGCTCGCGGTGGCCAACTATGGAGTGGTGTTCGCTCCGGGTAGCGCGGGGACAACCCAGGAGATCTTTCAAGACGCGGCGCAGAACCACTACGCGTCGTATGGGTCTCCCGCGCCGATGGTGTTCCTAGGGACGGAGCACTGGACGAGCACGCGGCCGGTGTGGCCGCTGCTTCAGCACGTCGCCAAAGGGCACGACTACTTCGACCTGCTGTTCCTCAGCGATGACGAAGACGCGATCGTCGACCGGATTCTGCAGTACGAGCCCGCCCCCTAGATCGGAAACCGGCACACGTCGTTCGCGGTGCACTCCATGCCCTCGGGGCAGACCGCGTCACCGGTGCTGCACAGCGGAGCGCAGTGGGTGGCCGGGAGCATGCAGGCCCCGGCAAAGCAGTCCTCATCCGGGTTCTCGCACATGCCACTCATGCAGTTGGACATCGAGCTGTCGGGGTTGAAGACACACATCGTCAGCACGTTGCCCGTGGTCGTGTCGGGACAGCTCTCGCCCTCGCCACACGCGGGGCCGCAGAACTCGAACGCGCCGTCTGCGTTGTAGCCGAACCCGTCCGGACACGCGCCGTCGCTCGGCTGCGGATACGTGTTGTTACCGCCCCCCGAAGTCTCCCCTCCGGTGGTTTCTGTACCGGTGGTGCCGCTTGTGGAGGGGTTGGTGTCGGAGGTCGGGCCGGTGGTGGTGCTGGGGTCGCTGTCCGACGCGCTCGCAGAGGGGTCGGAATCGCTGGCGGATGCGGAGGGATCGGAGGCGCTGGCCGAAGCGTTGGAGTCGCTGGCCGAACTCGAGAATCCGGAGTCCGTGTCGAGGGTGCTGTCCGTGTCGTCTCCGTCGTCGTCGTAGACGTGGATATGTACGTCGGGCTGGCAGCCGGCGAGAGCAAGGACGACCAGGGCGAGGGTGCAACGCCGCATCGAGAGACGGTACCGCAGATCAGTGGGCCGGCGCCGTCTCAAACCGAATCGTCAGTGTGGAGACCTCGGTCTCGCCCACCCGCACAAACGTGGTCTCCACCTCATCCGCCTTGCGCAGTTTCGCAAGGATCTCGATCCGCGCCAGACCATCCGTCAGAGGGCGGCCGGCGATCGTGCGAATGATGTCCCCGCTGCGAAAGCCCATCACATAGGCAGCGCTGCCCTCACGCACACTCTCGAGCAGCCACCCTGAGTCGTCGAGTGCGGTGAGAACCTTGACGTCGCCCATCATTCGGACGGGGTTGCCTCGGGCTTCGGTGACGAACCACGCAGCGACCGTGCAACGCTCTGCCTCACAGGTGACGGCTTCACTCCCGCGGTTCCACCACGCATCCGGGGGACCCGGGTCGGTGGGCGCTGGCTTGAGCGCGTCGGAGGCCTGGTCGATCTGCTCCCGGGTGCTGTCGAAGGCCGCAACCCAGTCGATCGCGTTGACCCGATCCTTGGCGTCGATGTAGCCGTCGTGGGCGCCCGCGCTGGCCTTGCGCAATGCGATGCCGGCCTTGTCGGCGCCGACTCGAACCCCTTGCTCGGCTTTCGCGTAGCCCACCCGCGCTCCCTGCTCAGCCTTGTCGTAGCCCTTGCGCGCCTCCTGCTTGGCCTTCCGCAGCGCGTCCGAGGCTTGCTTGGCCGCCGCGTCGGCGTCGGCGTCGTCGCATCCGGCCGAGGTCAGGAGGGCCAGTACGAGAAGGCGACGCATGCTGAAGACGATAACACCGCTTCGGCGACGTCTTCAGCGGTGGCCGACAAGCCTTGCGCGGCCTCCGTGCACGAAGGCTCTACGGGCACGTGGCGGCGTCGCACGCGTAACACATGCGCCGCGCGTAGGCCTGGAACAACCGAGCATCCGGGGGGGTCGCCGCTGCGGCCGAGCCCAAGAAGTCCGTGGGTAGGCATCCGTCCTTCGCCATCGAGTTGTGCTCGTCACAGCCTGCAGGCGCGCTATGGGTTGTCTTCGAAGCCGGACTCGGAATGAGTGTGTCCTGCACGTCGCAGCCTGGCGCGGCGCAATCGAGGTCGTACAGTGCGGTGCCCAAGCCCAGCGCATCCCAGGACTGCGGCGTCGTCGTGAGGCCGAATCCTTGATCGTGCATGACGCCGTACTTCGGTCGCGCGGCGCTCGCATCTGCCCCGGTTGTCAGCCACGTCGCCGGGACGAACTCGGTGCCATCGAAGCAGAGTTCCAACGTCCCTCCGTCCAGGAGGAAGAGACCTTGAAGCTCTTTCGCGTGTGAAATGAAGGCCGCGGTGGCGGCACCCTGGGAGAAGCCGCCGAGGATGATGTTCTCCCACAGGATGTTCGACCCGTTGATGTTCCCGGTCGCAGGGATGTAGTAGTTGGACCAGCCGCCGGTCGGGTCGGTGGTATCGAGGTGTTCGAGGATTCGGTAGAGCCGAAGGAGGACGGCATCGCCACGGTCGACGTCGACCTCGTTGCTCACATCCACCCCGCGTGCGACTTCTTCCCGCAGCTCTCCAAGGCATTCGTCTGCGCAGTCCAACTGCGTCCCGCATGCGTCGATCGGGTTGGTCGTGTTGTCGTAGGACAGGCCGATGCTTCGGTAACCCGTAGACGCGGCGGTGAGCAGCACCTGAGTGTGCTTGTCGGGCTCCATGTTCGTGCCAGGGAGGAAGACGAACAGCGGCTCGAGTTCTACGGCCGGAGCTGGTGTGTAGACGAGGTGGGGAGCACACGGGGATGCATTCGTCCCGGCGGTGCACTCCGAGCTCTCGGAGCCGAGCAGGCCGACGGGGTCGATCGGAGCCAACGCACTCGGCGGGGTGTATGCCAAGTTGCAGCTCCGAATGAGGGGGATTACGCCGCCGGGGAGAAGGCCGCTGCGCCCCTCGGATGACTCCACAGCCTCGAACGCTTGGAGCTCTGGTTCGGGCGGGGCGTCGCAGGCGGAGAGGAGAAGGCCGGCCAGGAGCGGGATCGTTCGAAAAGAGGAGTGCATGGAGACGTCTCGCAGTCTCCTTCGCAGTGCAGCTCCGTTCGATGACGGCGTCTGGAAAAAAGCTCGCCGCCCGGTCAGCCGCGCGGGGTGTCGCCGTCGCACCAGCGCGCGGGGACGAGCACGGGCCCGTTCGGACCTCGAGGTACGACGCGAGCCCACGTACCCTCCCGGTCGACGACGAGTGTGCCCGGCAGCTCTTCGCAGCTGTCGGTGATCCGGGCGTCGCGGCGATAGCGGACGTGGAAGTGACGGCTGTGGCCGCGCCAGTGGTAGAAGACGGCGCCGGAGCTTCCGCGGTTGGGGTACTCGAACAGCTCGTCGAGCAGCTGCGGGTCCTCACCGATCGCCAAGGCGTGCTCGTAGAGCTGCTCTTGGACGCCGTAGTCGGTGAAGATCACCTTGAGGTTGGCGTCCTCGGTGAAGGACTTGAGCAGCTCCCAGGAGCGGGGGACATCGATGACCTTGCGGTCGTCGTTACCCGATTGCCACACGTAGGCGATGTCGATGTCGCGACCGCCTTGGTGTGAGAGGTGGCCGCCCAGCGGTCCCCCCGACTTGCGGCTGATGTCTCCAATGCGGACCGGGTCGGCGTCCTCGACCCGGCCGTGGTAGCGGTCGATCGCGGCGACCAGGCTGTGGATGACCGCGGTCTTGCCCCACGCATTGGCCGGACGGCGCCGCACATAACCCTCGCCCTCGGGGAGCTGAACACCCCCGGCGAGGTTGTCTTTCTTGCGGGGCCCGGACGCCGAACAGATCCGCAGAGTCTCGCCCTTTCGGATCATGTTGTTCTGTCGCTTCTTCAGCTTGCTGTTGCTGCGACGGATCGCTGCGACCGAGGTGTCGTACTTGGCCGCAAGGGCGCCAAGGGTCTCGCCGGATCCGATCGTGTGCGTGATGATGCGGCCAGACTTGCCGCACTTCTTCGACGAACTCTTGGAGTAGCGTTGGGCCTTACACAGGCGGACCGTCTGACCTGGCCGCAGCCGTTTCGGATTTTTGCGAAGCGTCGGGTTTGCCTTGAGCAAGGCATCGGTGGTGAGGCCTTTGCGGCGCGCGATCTGAGCGAGCGTGTCGCCTTTCTTGACGACGTACGAGCACTTGCTTCCCTTGGCCTGTGCTGGCCCAGACACGACGAACGCAGCCGCCCAAAGCAGGAGCGGCGCGAGCAGGAAGGCACATCGGCGCAGCATCGCGGGTATGTAGCACGCTCGAATGCAGGCGCGCATTCCCGCGAAAACCGCAGTCCTTACGCTAACCGGAGATGTTGCAGGCAACGAACGCGGAGGCGTCGTTGTTGTCCGGTCGGCATTCGCGCCAGGTGTGGACGGGGTTGCCCTCATCGACGACGGCCCACGCTTCCACGACACCGTCGCGAAGCTCTTGAACGTTGCTGTCGGGGACGAGCGTGAGGTCCTCGCCCTCGGCTGGGTACAGTTCCTTGGTCGTGGTCATCATTCCGAGCAGTGCGCCGCCGGCCGCCGGATCTCCTGCATAGAACGTGACGGGGACTCCGGCAGGAACCGCTGAGCGTCCGATGTTGCGGACGGTCGCGACGACGCCGTAGGCCATGGGGCTGCAGTCCTGGCTGACGCTCACGATGAGGTCGGGGGCCGAGAACTCCCCCTCGGGCTGGACGTTCTGCCGGAAGTTGTTGAGTCGGGGGACGGTCCAGTTCGCGACCTCGGCGGCCGGGATGGTGCCGTCCTCTTCGACGTTGGTCACGTGATACGCGTGCTGGTTCCAGATGCGGCGGGTGCGAACCCACTTGCCTTCCTCATCGCCGAACACCCGAACGCCACGCTGCTGGCTTCCGTCGTCGGGGCAGGTGATCGAGGAGTAGTCGTTGCTGATCGCGACGATGTCGGCATGCCCGTCGTTGTCGACGTCGGCCACCAGCGGGTACTCCCACAACGTGCCGGTGGTGTTGCAGGTCTCGAACAGCACGGCGCCGGTGGGGCCGTCGTAGATGCGCAGGTACTCCTGATCGGCGTACACGACCTCGGCCTGGCCGTTGCCGTCGAAGTCGAACACCGAGCTCCCTGTTTGCCGCGAGGAACAGTCGACCGCTGGCGTGATCCACAGCAGCGTGGTCTCGTTTGCGATCGCGGGCGTCAGCAGGGCGTCACCGTCAAACACCGCGTAGCCCACGCCTGCTGCCACGCCAACGTCCGGGACGCCGTCTCCGTTGAAGTCGGCGATCGTGGGAGGTCCTCCGCCGGTGTCGCCATTGCATGCACCGAGGTCTCCGTTGATGTTGATGTCTTGGCGGATGATGTCGGCCCCCGCGGGGTTGACGGGGTCGGGTCGCCAGACGACGAGCGTGTGGTTGGCGGTGACGATCGTGGCAACCTCCGCCGAGCCGTCTCCGTCGAAGTCGGCCACTGCGGGGTGACTGCCTCCAAGGCCCGTCGCTGCGATCTGGGTGCCGTCAGCCTCGAACGCGGCGGCAGGTCCCACCACCTCGAGCATGCCGTCACCATCGATGTCGCTGACCACGATGCTGCTCGAGCCGCTGGCTCCGGCGTAGGTCGCCTGCGTGATCCCGGTGGCGCCGGCGACGATCCCGTTTTGGAAGGCGACCTCGGGCGCGCCGTCCTGATTGAAGTCGGCGATCGACGGCATGAAGCAGCCCCCGACGTAGTCCGAGGTCCACAACTCGGTTCCGTCTGCACGGTAGGCCCGCGCGCCGCCGTTGGTCAGGCACACGACGATCTCGTTGCCCGGGATCCCGTCGATGTTGCCCGAGGCGATCGACCGGCCCGGGTTGATCTGCACGTCCTGTGGGTTGGCGGACCACTTGTCCACGATGGCGCCGTCGACGATCGAGATCGCGTGAAGCGTTCCGTTGTCGTTGTAGGCGCTGCCCTCGAACGTCGCGAACACGATCTCGGGGATGTCCCGTTCATCGACCTCGTCGTCGCAGTTGTCGTCGTCGAGCTGGATGATGATCGGTGCCATCATCGAGTTGCCCAGGTCCCAGTGATACTTGAGCTCGGGGGCGAAGCTCGGCTCGGGAATCACCTCGCACTCGGGCAGGCAGTCGATCTCCTCGCCCTCGGGCACGACGCCCTTGGGACACTCGGGTGGCTCGGGAAGGCAGCGGCCGGTCGCCAGGGACACGCCACCGCCACACTTGCCGACGCCTTTGTCGCCAGGTTCTCCGAGCGAGTACTCGCAGTACTCATTGTCCGCGCACTCGCTGGCGTCGACACACTCAGCTCCCGGGCTCACGCACTCCTGGAACGAGCACACGTCGCCGCCCGCGCAGCAGATGTCGTCACAGACCGCCTCGGCTGCACAACACGCGCCGTCCACGCAGGTCCCGTCGCCGCAGTCTTCGGCACAGGCGGACCCCGTGGTGGCGTCGGTGTCCGGCGTGCCGGACGTGCTGGAGTCGAAGGTGGGGTCACCGGTCGAGCTGCTGCCGGTCCCGGTTTCGGTGCCGGAGAGGGTCTCCACACCCATCGTCGCGCTGTCGGCCGTGTCTTCTGCGGGGGCGTCGGAGCACGCCGCCAGAAGGCCCAGGGGCAACGCGCAAGTCCAAGTCTTCAATCGCACAGGAGTAGGACACCACATCGGCCGACAATTACGCCAGATCCCGACGTCGATCGCAGCCCACAGCAGCGCGTTCTGAGTTGCCGCGCGGGCGCGAATCCGTGATGGACCGGAAAGAAAATCAATGCGCCTCCCGCAACGTGAATGGGTTGCCGCTGCCGGGCTGTTCCGTGCCGGAGTTTGGGAATCTCTTCGAGCCCTGTGACACGGGTCCGACGGCCACCCCGAGGCTGAATCCTGGAGACTCCTGTGTCGTACCAAGCCCCACTCGCACGACGCGAGCGAACGAGGAAGACATGAAGACAAAAGGTTTGGTTCTGTGGGTGTTGATGCTCGGTGCGGGCGTGGTCGGATGCGACGAAGAGTCCGGCGACGACGGCGTGGCGGGAACGGAGGACGGCGGATCGGAGAGTGCCGACGGGGACTCGGGTGCGTCCGGTGGCGGTGGGAGTTGCGAGCAGGTCAGCCCGGCGGGGCAGGCTTGCAACGAGGGCGACGACTGCTCGGTTGCCTGCCTGTGCTCAGGAAGCGTGGTCAACTCGGGGCGCTGCGTGAACGGGTCCTGTGCCGACCCCGCCGATGCGTGTGAAGACGCGTGTGCCGACTTCGACGCGGGGGAGTTTTCGGGCGCCTACTGTGCGCTGGACAACTCGGGCGGAGACGATGGTGGAGACTCGGGCGACGCGGACTCCGGAGCCAGCGGGGACGACTCCGGAGGCGAGGGGGGAGGCGTCTGTGTTCCCACCGGGGATGTCTGTGAGATCAACGGGGACTGTTGTGGGTTCGACAGCGGGACCTCCCTATGCACGTCGTTCTCCGACGGGTTCGTCGGGTGCGCGGACGTCTGCTTCTTCGACTCGGACTGCGTGAGCGACTGCTGCGTGCCCCTCGATTCGGGGGCCAGCGTATGCGCAGCGTCCTCCGAATGCGCATAGGGGCTCCGAACCGGTACATTCGACGCTCGTGCTGACCCTCGTCCTTGTCTCGCTCGCGCTGGCGCCCGACGTCGGTTTCGAGTGGGACGCTCCCCCGCAGTGTCCCTCCGCCGAGACGGTGGAGGCGATGGTGCGCGAGAGGGTCGGCGCTCCGCTCCGGGAGGGGGAGGGGTCGAAGCTCAATGCGATCGCTCGGGTCCGTGAGACGGAGACCGGCGGTTGGGCGCTGCGGTTGTGGGTGATCGATGACGAGGGCACGCACCGCCGCGATGTCGAAGACGAGAGCTGTGCACTGCTCGCTGAGACGGCGGCGACGATGGTGGCGATGTTCGTTGCGCCCGAAGCGGAGCCAGAGCCGAAGCCGAAGCCAGAGCCGGAGCCAGAGCCGGAGCCGGAGCCAGAGCCGGAGCCGGAGCCGGAGCCGGAGCCCGAGGTCTTGGACGAGCCGACACTCGTGGACGAGCCGACGCCCGTCGTCGAACCCCACCCTGTCACTGGACAGCTTCGCCTCGTCGGCCAAGGCGGGTTCGGATTGCTACCCGCCGGTTTCGGGGGCGCGGAGATCGGTGGGACGCTGGGATGGACCGGACTCCGCGTGGACGTGCGCGGACGGGGGCTCTTCACCTCGCCGGCCCGGGTTCAGTCCGGGGGCTCGGTCCGGCTGCAGTCGTTTGGCGCAGGGCTCGCGGCGGGCTGGGCGTTTGGCCGCGACCGGGTGCAGGTTCCGCTGCTGGCGGGCGTCGATGTTGGCGCTCTCCGTGGGCGCGGCGAAGGGTTGACGGTGGAACGTCGCGGGGCGGTCGGTTGGGCGACCGCGAGTCTGCGCCCAGCGGTCACCGTTCGGTGGGGCCGCCGGGTCGGGTTGTGGGCATCCCTCGAGGGCTTCGTGTCCCTGTTGCGCCCCTCCGTGACCCTGGATGACGGAACTCGGGTGTTTGGCCTGCCGGCAGGGGGTGGGTCGGTTTCGCTCGGCGTCGTGTTTTTCTTTCGAGCGGACACGGATTCGGCCGGGCAGCGGCAACCCAGGCTCGAAGGTTCATGAGTGCCGCACCTGCCACCGAGGCGCCCGAAACGGCGCCGCCCCCCGCACTGCGGGCGCTGTTCGAGGCGCACTACGACTTCGTCTACCGAAGCGCGCTGCGGCTCGGGGTGACCCAGGCAGCGGTCGATGATGTGGTGCAGGAGGCGTTCATCGTTGCTGGCCGGAAGCTCGAGGCGTTCGAGGGACGGAGCTCGCATCGCACCTGGTTGTTCGGGATCGTGATGCGCGTCGCCCATACCGAGCGGCGGGGCGAGCTTCGTCGGCAACGTCGTGCTGCGGTCGCCGTCGAGTCCTCGCCGGCGCTCGATGAGCCCTTCGAGCGTCGCGACGCGGTCGACACTCTGCATCGTCTGCTGGGGTTGCTCGATGAAGACCGTCGCGCAGCATTCATCCTGGCCGACGTCGAGGGGATGACCGCGGTTGAGATCGCGGATGGACTCGGGGTCAATGTGAACACGATCTACGCGCGGATTCGGACCGCTCGAAAACAGCTCGCCGATGGGTATCGGGAGCTGTCACAGGAAGGAGCGGAGTGATGGAGCGATTGGACGGACCTTTGGCGGATCTCGTCGCGGCGGAGCGTGAGGGCGTTGAGGCGATCCCCAAGTCGCCAGACGCGGCATGGGCGGGGATCGCTGCGGCCTGGCAGGCCCCACCACCGATCCCACCGGGCGGCGCTGCCGAAGCGGCCACCGCGACCGCGGGCAAGGCGGGCCTGCTCAAGGTCGTCGCCGCCGTGGTGGTCGGGACGTCGGTGGCGGCCGGAGCGTGGGCATCGCGGGACGAGCCCGATGAGCCTCCGCTCACTCGGGTGGAGGCGCCAGTGGTGGTCGCTGCGATCCCTGTGGAGACCCCGCCGGTTCCCAACATCGACGTGGCTCCGGTCTCGGCGACGCCACCGCCTCGTCTTTCTGCGCCCCAGGTTGAGCCCGCGCCGGCTCCCCGCGCGTCGTCCCGGCCTGCAGCGCAACCCGGTCTCGCCGAAGAGCTGGCCCTCGTCGATTCCATGCGTCGAGATGTTGCGGCGGGGCGGTTCTCCAAGGCCCTGGCGGCGGCCAAAAAACACCGCTCGTCGTTTGAGAAGGGCTCGCTCATCGCGGACCGCATGGACCTGGAAGCCGCCGCACGCTGCGGTCAAGGCGACCTCGAGACCGGCAAGAAACTCGCCGAACGGAAAGCGAAACGCTGGCCCCGCGCACCGATGAGCGACCGACTTCGCACCCTTTGCCGACTGGATAAACCATGAACGCACCCTCCTTGCTTCGAGTCTCCATGCTTCTGTGTCTGGGCGCTTCCGCGTGCCAGGGCGACGACCTGTCGGTCGGCGGCGGGGAGCCCCTGCAGCCCGAAGACGTCGATGACATGGCGCCGGGCGATGCCGTAGGAGAAGCGGCCAACGGCGCGTATCTGTTCACGGGATTCGAGACCCGCGCCTGTGCGTGTCGGTCGGGGTCGGAGACGCTGGTCTGCGGCGACACCGAACTCGCGGGGGACGGGCTCTGGTTGCTTCAGAACGACGGCGCTTTGGAAGTCCGGCTCTTCGACGACACCGAGATCCAAGACGACCTCGTCCTCACCGGTGGCATCGATGGCGACGGCGTCGTTCGCTTTGGCGGCGTCAACACCGTGACCGAGGCCGGAGAACCGGTGGGACAAGCGATCAACGATGTCGAAGGCACCCTCGAGCCAGGCGGCCGCGGTGACCTCACCTGGACGTACCGGGTCGAGGCCGTCCTTGGTTCGGAGTCGTTCGACTGCGACGTGGTCATGGACCTTTCCATCGCCTGGTGGGACCCCGATGCCATCGAGAGCTGCACGTTCGGATCAGACTGCCACCCCGACCGTCCATTCTGCTTCCAAGACGTTTGCACAACGGGCGAGGCCGGGAACGCATGCACGCTCGGCAGTGACTGTGCCTCGGGCGCCTGCGAAGCCGGGGCGTGCGTGGGCGAGGAAGACTGTGAAGCCACAGGGTGTTCGGGTGAACTCGTGTGCTTCGAGGGGTCCTGCCAAGTGGGGGCGGAGGGGGATTCTTGCGACTCGCCGCTGCACTGCGCCCAGGGACTGCGGTGTACCGAGGGGACCTGCTACGACGGCTCGGAGGGAGACGTGTGTGGCTCGAGCATCGACTGTGCTCCCGAAGCTTCGCACTGCTACCTGGGCGCGTGCCAAGACGGCTCGGAGGGAGACCCCTGCGAGACGCCCATCGAGTGCAGCATCGATGCACCGATCTGCTTCGAGGATCGCTGCCAGGACGGAGGAGCAGGAGACTCCTGCGACGGGGACTCCGAATGCGCGTTGCTGGATGGGTTGTCCTGCGGTCCGGCCGGCGTCTGTGAGTGACGCGGTCAGCCGTGCTTCGCCACGTCGGTCCACGCGACGTACGCAAACGCCTCGTCGATGTCGGAGAAGATCTCTGTCTCAGCTCGGTCGCGAGACGCGGTGTAGCGGGAGATCTGCATGCGTCCAACGGTCGTCGAAACCAGTGCGAGGACCTTGCGATACCCGCCGAACAGCCGCTCGGCGTACTCGGCCTGTACGGATTCGAAGACTTCGTCGTTGCGGCCAACCGCCGCGCGTCCGTCGACGATGAGCGCGTAGCGCTCACGATCGAGACCTTCGAAGGCGCCGGCCAGCTGTGCGTAGAACGCACGGAGTCCCGGTCGGTTTCGAGGAAGCTCGACTCGAGAACGGACCATCGTCACGACCCGGGCGTCGTCGTCCGCTTTCACGACGATGGGTGGAATGTCGAGGAGGACACGCATCGACAACTCGCTATCGATCCTAGTGTTGTCGGGTCAGCGAATCGACCCCAATCTGGGACCCTCGCTCAACCAGGTCGATCGAGCGCGTCGTCGACCGTCGGGAACACGAGCATCTCTTGATCGGAGAGGTCATCGTTGTATCGCTGGACTTGCAGCCGCCCAACCTCGGTCAGCAGTACGACGGACACGTTCTTGAACCCGCCGAACAGCCTGCTCTCGAACTCTCGCTTGACCGTTTCGAACGCTTCGTCGTTGCGACCCATCGAGGCGCGCGCATCGATGACGAAGTCGTTTGAGGGGCGATTGATCGGGCCGACCGCCGCGACGAGGGACTCGAAGAATGCTCGTAGATCGTCGAGCTCCCAGGGGAGCTCCGCCTCGGTGCGGGTCATGATCACGGCGCTCTTGTGGGGATCCCACAGAAGAAGCACCAGCTCGGTATCGAGCAGGACATGACGCGCCATCTCCGATCGAGGGTACCAGGGCACAAGCGCTTCTGAACTGTGTTCGCGGCGCTTCTGCGGCCCTAATGGGGCCCCATTGCGAAACCCCGCGCGTCGACGCCGCGGAGGTGTGCTGCTATCTTCCCCGCCGCATGGCTGACGACCGCGAGAAACGCATGGCGGCCCTGGCCTGGGCCGTCTCGGGCGCGTTTGGCCCCGTGATTCCGCTGATCATTTTCGCGCTGAACTACAAGACCTCGAAGTTCATCGGGTTTCACGCGCTGCAGGCTGCGCTTTCGTTCCTCAGCATGGTTGCCGCTGCGATGGTGGTCGGCATTGTCATGGGTGGCGGGACCGCATGGGTGGTGCTGCAAGACGGCATGCCCGACGCCAACGCTGCGATGCCCGAGTCGCTTCGTTTGGTGATGTTGCTCGTCGGCGGTCTCACCGTCGCTGTGTACGTCGGCTTGGTGCTGGTCTCCTTGCGCTTTGCGGCCAGCGCGATGCAAGGCGCGTGGATTCGTTACCCCATGGCCAACCGGCTCGCGGCGACCCTCTACGACGTCAGCGACATCCGGGTTCCGGTGTCCGGGTCCAAGACGGTCCAGTCCTGATGCTTACCCCCGCGGCGTTGCTCCTGGCGTTCGCCGTTCCGCCAGCACCGCCAGCACCGCCACCACGCCCCGCGGCGCTGGAGATCGTATGGTCGGCACCGCAGGCCTGCCCCGACGAACACATGCTGCGAGAGCGGGTGCTGGCCGTGGCACAGCTCGACGAAGCGGGCGAGGGCACCCTGTTCGTCGATGGTGTCATCGAGCCTTCCGATGGAGTGTTTGAGCTTCGGCTTCGAACCAGCCTCGGCGACCTCGAAGACGAGCGGTCGATTCGCGATCCCGACTGCGATGCCCTGGTCCACGCTGCCGCGCTGTTCGTCGCGGTTTCGGTCGATCCCTACTCCGATCCGCCGCCGACAGACACGCGACCAGAGCCCGAACCAACCCCAACCCCAACCGAGCAGCCGCCGCCGACTTCGGACCCCGCGCCGGTGGCAACGGAGGCCTCGCCCGGCCCGGCCGAGGTTGTGGTGACCCCACCGCACAGCGACGCGTTGTGGAAGCCCGACGCAGTGTTCGTGGGCCTGGCTCCACAGCTCGAGTTCGGTGCGCTACCAGGACTCAGCGGGGGTCCGCGGCTGTCCGTGGGCGCGCAATGGAGACGTGCGTCGGTCGCGGTCTACGGGTTGTATGGCGCACCCCGCCGAACCGACGTGGTTCTCGGCGCGTCGGGTCTCGCGCAGCTCGGTGCGGCCGGAGTTCTCGGCTGCGGAAATCCGTTTTCGGGGGACCTTCGGCTCCCGCTGTGCGCCGTTGTCGAAGGGGGCGGGATTCGCGTGGCAAGTCGAGGGCTCGCTGTGGCGAACCAGGTGTTGTTTCCGTGGACCGCCGCTGGCGCACGTGTGGGCCTGGAGCGACGGTGGGACCGAGTCGGGGTGTTTTCGTCCGCTGAGGCGCTCGTACCGGTCGTAGGAACGAACGTTCTGCTGGGCGAAGAGTCGTCTTTCTCGACGTGGGCCGTCTCGCTGCGGGTCGTCGTCGGGCTGAAGATCTTCTTCGCCACAGAATCGGCGTAGTCTGGACATGACACTGTCATGTCGCTTGCCACCGCGTTTTCGGACCCCCGCGAGTTCCGGGAGGTCTACCAGGCTCACCACGGGTTTGTGTGGCATGCCCTGCACCGATTCGGGCTCACCGGCGCGGCGCTCGAAGACGCGCTCCAAGACGTGTTCGTCGTCGCATACCGGCGCCGAGAGACGTTCGCGGGCTCGTCAAAGGCATGGCTCTACGCCATTGCCCGCAGGGTTGCGAGCAATCATCGTCGGTCGGCCAGGCGACGGGATGCCCGGGCGGATGCTTTGTCCCACGTCGAGTCTCACGCCCGCCGGTCGGTACCCGAGGCCATCATCGCCCTGGACCGCTACCTCGATCGGTTGAGTGCTGAAGATCGAGAGCTCTTCGTACTCTCGGAGGTCGAGGGGATGACCGGGCCAGAGATCGCGGCCGCATGGGGGCTCAACATCAACACGATCTACACCCGCATTCGGAAGCTCCGGGGATCGCTTCGGGAAGAGGCGGTCGCGGAACAAGCGCGTCAGGAGCAACCGGCTGCGTCCGCTCGGGGGTGGGCGGCCTTGCTTCCGGCGTTGAAGCCGCTGACGTTGCTTGCGTCGGGGCTGAGCGCCGGGTGGGCTGCCGCGATCGTCGCTGTGGCGGTTGGTGGTGTCGCCGCTCTCGCCATGCGCGGCCAGGAGCCCGCATCCGGACCCCTCACAACGGTGTCCAACATCGCAGCCGCCGGGGATGATTCTCCGACGCCTGCACCCAGCCGGGTCAGTCGGGCTCCGGCGCCGCCGATGCCCGCAGCGGCCACCGTCGTCGCGGCTGAGACCACGACCGCGAGCAAGGTCGTTGCACCGACGCCGAAGGTCTCTGCGAAGACCCGGCCAGCCGTCGAGCCCGAACCGGTGTCGACTCTGTCCGAGGAGAACGCGGTCCTCGCTCGGGCTCAGGCCGCTCTCGGCCGTGGGGATGCGGAGCAGGCGTTGCGCGAGACCGCCGCACACGCGTCGAGTTTTCCCAACGGTGTGCTCACCGATGTTCGGGCTGTGGTGCGTATCGAGGCGTTGTGCGCGTTGAACAAAGCACCCCAGGCCCGCGCGGAGGCCAAGGTCCTGATCGAGCGGCGTCCCACCATGACCTCGCGGCGCCGCCTGGAAAAAAGTTGTGCGGGCTCGCCACAGAAGCCCTCGAGTCCGGACATGACGGGAGCATGACCTTGAGTTCTCGTTCTCTCCTCCTTCTGTGCACCGTTCCGCTCGTAGGGGTTGCGTGTGTCTCCACCCAGAAGCTCGGAGACCCGCAGGCAACCGACGGCGGATCAGGTGGGGTTGATACGAGCGACAGCGCACCGACGGAAGGCTCCGAGACCGATGACGAGTCGATGGGATCGTCCGGTGTCGACGGCTCGATCCACGATCGCTGCATCGAGTTGGTGTGGTCGTGCCCCAGCGACGACCTCGTGTGTTTGCCTGAGGGTCTGTGCGTGCCCTGTGCCGGCTTGGGTGAGAGCCCCGCCTCTGCCGAGGGCGGTCACTGTTGCG
Source organism: uncultured Pseudomonadota bacterium (assembly GCA_913061055.1). Classification (GTDB taxonomy): domain Bacteria; phylum Myxococcota_A; class Polyangia; order Nannocystales; family Nannocystaceae; genus CAJXVA01. The sequence continues at coordinate 4,334 of CAJXVA010000100.1, read as the reverse complement.
AAGGACTGGTGCAGGACGAAAGCGGGACCATGTGTCTGCCCAACCCGGATACCGACTCGTGCTTGGCCCCGGGGGATATCTGCGGCTATTCCGGCGTGACCCAGCCGTGCTGCGAGGGGTCGATCTGCAACCCCGCGACCGACCTGTGCGAATCGGATGGGACGGCTGGGCTGGAGGTCTGCGGCGACTTCTCCCCGCCACCGGTCGACTGCCCTGAGGAGGGCGAATCCTCCGCGGCCCTCGTCCCCGAAATCGACAAGGGGTTCGACTACGGACAGGACGAGTCTTGCTCCGTTGTCTCGCTCATCGATGAGTCGATGGTCGGACTTGTCTGCGATGACATCTTTCCCGTCTTCTCCTACGAGAGCTCGCCCGCATTGAGCCTCCCGTTCGATGTTGGTGCCGATGTCGTCTACACGGCAGTGGACACCCAGTCTCCGAACGACGAGCCTTCCGTGACGTTGCATACGCCCGAGGGCGGGCTCTTGTTCGCCTACGTTGACGCCCTCGAACTCGACAATGACCTGCCGGTCGACATCTCGCCGCTGTCGGTTTCGATTTTCGGAACCGGGTGCTCGGGGTTCGATGCAAACGCCGTCATCTGCGATGTCGAGGGCGAATCGATCGTCTCCGCGCGCGTCTTGGTCTCCATCGAAGGGGGGGATGCACCGCTCGAACTCGCCACCGGGCAGAGCGGAGAGGTGACGGTGGGCGGCGTGACCTACGATGTGATCGTCGAGCAGGCGGATCGCGTAGTGTGCTGGGACGACAGCTGCGCCGGGGACGAGTCCGGACCCTGGGACCACCTGAGGATGTTGGTCGTCGCACGGTAGATCTCAAAGCGACCGGTGAATTCGAAACGGAGCGCTGCTATCGTGCATCGCGAATGTCGGCGCGTAGAGCACTGAGTCTGGGCGCGGGGGCTCTCGGTGTCCTCCTGCTCGCGCTCGCTCCCGTCGCGAAGGCTGGCAACGGACCCGAGCCTCGGACGCCGGTCGATTGGACGGGCGCGTCGTGCATGACCATCGTGGATCGCTCCGTGAGTGCCACGGTGCATCTGGACTACGCGATCCCGATGGAGGACACCGAACTCACACAGGACGAGGTGGAGGACAGCCGCACCCATCAGTTCTTCGGGTTCTGTCGCGCTCTCGATCCCCAGACGTATCTGCCCCGGTGGATCACCGAGGCCGATGTCGAGCGGGCTCGAGAGATCGGCATCGCTCCACCGACCGTCAATTCCCGCAACGTCATGGAGACGAACACGGACTGGGCCGATTGCTGGCATCGCATCAACGCGGATGACGAGCGGCGCCCGATCACCTACGCGGCGGCGGAGGAGGGGGTCGATTGGGACACGACCGATCTGGCGGTGGGCACGTACGTGATCGAGGCCTACACCTGGGAGCCTCCCCTCAACATCTGGAGCTCGCGCGCGGGTGTGATCAAGGTGGTCGACGGTCCGGACCCCGCCCTCAGTCCGCCGGCCGTCGGCATCTCGAACACTCAAGATGTCATCGATCAGACCGAGACGGTGATCATCGAGGGCTGTGCGAGCGCCGAGGACGGGTCCACGGTGACGGCCTACTGGGGCCTGCCTGCCGGTGAGGTCACGTGGATCCCGTTCGTCGAGAACGACCCCGTGCGCGGCGATAGCTTCGCCTTCGAATTCGACCCTCCACAGGAGGCCGTGGGCGAGTCGGTGATGATTCGCGTGGACATCACCGATCCCAGCGGTCGCAGCTACAGCCACTACATGCGGGACTTGGTCTATGTCCTGGGCGACCCCTATCCCGAAGGGTGCGAGGGCAACGTGTTCGTCGACCCGGATTGTGACGCGACCGGGACCTCCGGTGCCGCCGACACCGGTGGGCTCGACTCGACCTCCTCGGGGACCAGCACGGCGTCGCCCGCCGGATCCGAGGCGGATGGTGGCCAAGCCGACGGGGATGATGGCAACGGGGGATCCGGGGGCTGCCGCGTGCAGCAACCGAGCTCACCGTATGGCACGGGCTTGCTGTTGCTCGGCCTCGTCGCGGGTCTGCGTCGGCGCCGATAGCCGGGTCTCACCCGGCTATCGGGGGGACCAGTCCTACTTGGCGGGGACCGAGAATCGACGGATCTGGTTGGCGGCCGAGTCGGCGATCCACATGTTGCCGTCGTCGTCGAACGCCATGCCCGTCAGGCTGCCCGCCGGGAGACCGGTGTCGAGCCAGTCGAGAAGGTTGCCGTCCATGTCGAAGGCATAGACCCGACCCTGCACCGGGTCGGTGGTGAACAGCATGCCGTCGTACAGCTCGAGGCCGGACGGCGTGGTCATCTCGGCTTCCAGCGCGCTGCCGTCGACCAGGGTGATCAGCTCGGCCTCGTTCATGTACGCCATCTCGCAACCATCGTAGTTGGGGATGATCGAGTTGGCTTCGACCGCGACCGTGGGGTCGAGGCGGACGATGCGGCCGTTGGCCGAGTCAGCGGCGTAGACGTAGTTCCCGTCGAGCACCACGTGGGAGGGGATCGAGGGCTCGTAGCCGAGCTCTCCGTCGGCGTAGCGGTAGATTTCACCGTCGGTGTGATCGGTGCCGCCGAGCCCGTGGGTCTCGTTGAACTTGTAGCGGGTTAGCGAGCCGTGGGTGCCGTCGAAGACCCAGTAGGTGTTCTCCGACTCCCATGCGATGCCCGACGACAGCGGGCTGTTGTGAAGCATGTCCAGGTGGGTCTGGTGACCGGCTTGGAAGACGTCGTAGTCGCCGGTCCAAAGGGTCGGGCCCATGAAGCCACCATCGGCCGGGTCTCCGGGCTGCGTCACTTCGTTCTCTTGCTGGGCCGTCGCGAACGAGGTGCCATCACCGTTGAAGGCGAGCGCTGCGGGCTTGGCGAGGAAGTGGGGTCCGTTGTCGAACTCGGCCTGCCGCTTGTCGGCGAACTGGGTGGGAAGTCCCGCGTCCTGATAGATGACGATCGAGAAGTCCTCGCGGTTGGACACCCACAGCTCGAGGGTCTCGCCAGGCTTGAACTCGAGGTCGGACGGGAAGTTGAGGCCGTCCTCGGGGGTGGAGATGATCGTGATGTCGACGGCGTCGGGGTCGTGCGTCCCGTCGCCCAGGACCGGGATGCCAGAGGCGGGTGCCTCGCCCGTGCTCTCGTCGGCGCTACCGGTGCTGCCGCTCTCGCCGCTCTCGGCATTGCTCGTCGCCGCGGGGCCGTCGGTCTCGCTTGCGCCGCCGGTTCCACCCTCCGTGGTGCCAGCGTCTGACTCGCTCGCGCTCCCTTCGCCAGCTTCGTTTTCGTCGCCATCGGCAGCGCACGCGAGGGCCAAGGCGGGGAGGAGCACGAGAGGGAGAATTCGTTTGTTCATCAAGAAAAGCCTCAGATTCCGACAGCCCCCGGGGGGATTGTCGGGTTTGTATCACCCGATGAGCGGCGTGGAATACGCCCACGAAGACTGGGCAAACAGGCCCGATTTTCGTGCCGTAGCTCCGATTTTCGTCCCGGGCTCCTCCGCAGGGAGCATCACCAAGCTCCGTGTCTACGGAACGGGGAGGCCGCTGGGAACGCTCTGGGGGCGGCTGTCCGCGAGCGAGAAGACCGCCGGATCGGTCAACGTTTCGAGGAACTCTCGGAGGTTGGACAGCCCGACGAAGCTGGGCTCGAGCACGAGGTCGCGCGACAGCGATCCCACGATCTCCTCGATGTGCTCGGGGTCTCGTTGGACCGTCGCGACCAACTCGGGAAGCAGCCCCTTGGTCTGGAAGATCTCGATGCTGACCGTGGGGGAGGCGTAGTGGACGAGCGTGCGTTCGAAGTCGACGAGGGCGCCATCGTGCATGTAGGGCGCCGAGACTTCGACGTTGCGCAGGGAGGGCGTGCGGAAGCTGAAGCGGTCCTGTGGATCGCCGGTCACCAACTCGCGCCCGTGGTCGAACGGCGCGGAGCGGCCTCGGCCCGGACCGAGTTGTGGCACCCCCGTGCTGTGGAACTCGTGGTCGGTGAGCAACGGTCCCGAGTGGCACTCGCCGCATCCAGCCGGGCCGTAGAAGCGCAGCGCGCCGACCTTCGCGGCGTCCGAGATCGCGGGAAGCGTGCCGCCCAGGTAGTCATCCCAGGCCGAGTTCGGGAACGAGAACGCCTCGCGCTCGTAGGCGGCGATCGCATTGGCGGCGTGGGCGAAGCTCAGGGTCGCGAACGCTTGGTCAGGAAAGGCCGCGTCGAAGAGTTGGACGTACGCATCGATCGCACCAAGGCGAGCCATGATCGCGGCCCAGATCGCCGGGCGGTCTTCGTCGTCTGTCTCTTATACACATCTGACGCTGCCGACGAGCGATCTAGTGTAGATC